>JBDTYT010000055.1:0-11822 GCA_040005555.1 Actinomycetota bacterium
CACGACCGCACGGTGGTGGCCTTGAACGCCTCGCCCGCATGCACCGTCGCGGCCGAGCGCCGACGGAGCCCCGGCTCGCTCACGCGGCTCACGTTCCGCCCCACCTCCATCTATGTCAAACCGACCACACGCAGCAAAGCCGCAGTCGATCGACCAAAGAGCCGTTCGACGATGTCGAACATGAGTCGACCATACCGTTCGTGCGTCGAGAGCGGGAGAGATTTGACATCGCCGCGCGACCGGGATTCTGCTCCGGTGGGGCGCCCGTCCGGGCTCTCGAGGAGGTGGAGGGATGTTCCTCGGCGAAGTTGTGGGGACGTGTGTGCTGATCTTGTTGGGAGACGGTGTCGTGGCCGGCGTGCTGCTGAACCGATCCAAGTCACAGAACGGTGGGTGGATCGTCATCACGTTCGGGTGGGGGATTGGCGTGTTGATGGGCGTCCTCGCGAGCCTCGCCGTCACCGGCGGGGTCGCGCATCTCAATCCCGCCGTCACGATCGGGCTCGCGTCGGCCAACCTCGTGGATTGGGCCGACGTCCCGACGTTGATCGCGGGCCAGTTCGTCGGGGCCGCCCTCGGGGCTCTGCTCGTTTACCTGGCGTATCTCGTGCACTGGAAGGAAACCGAAGATCAGGGGCTCAAGCTCGCGGTCTTCTGCACCGGACCGGCGATCCGCAACGCCGCGGCGAACGTGATCACCGAGGTCGTCGGCACCGCGGTGCTGGTGTTCGGCGTGCTGGCCATCTTCGCGAAGAACAACGCGAGCTTCGGCTCGCTCGGCGGCTTCTTCGTCGCGCTCCTGGTCCTCGGCATCGGCCTATCGCTCGGCGGCCCCACAGGGTATGCGATCAACCCGGCCCGAGACCTCGGGCCGCGGATCATGCACTTCATCCTGCCGATCCCCGGCAAGGGAAGCTCGGACTGGGAGTACGCCTGGGTTCCGGTCGTCGGTCCGATCATCGGCGGCGTCATCGGGGCGCTGCTCGCTAAGGCCGCGTTCGGTCTATGAACCAGGACAGCCCGGTCGCACGACCGGACGGAGAGTGAGGCGTCGTGAAGAAGATCATCAACAGACCCGAGGACGTGGTCCGCGAGGAGCTGCAGGGCATCGAGGCCGCTCACGCAGACCTCGTCAAGGTGTTCTACGACCCGTATTACATCGTTCGGGCCAACGCGCCGGTGACGGGGAAGGTGGCGCTCGTGTCGGGGGGCGGATCGGGTCACGAACCGATGCACGGCGGGTTCGTCGGCGTGGGCATGCTCGACGCAGCCTGTCCGGGCGAGGTCTTCACCTCCCCCACCCCGGACCAGATGGAGGCCGCGACGAAAGCGGTCGACGGCGGGGCCGGCGTGATCCACATCGTGAAGAACTACACCGGTGACGTCATGAACTTCGAGATGGCGGCTGAGCTCTGCCGCTCGGAGGGCGTCGAGGTCGAGTCGCTGCTCGTGGACGACGACGTGGCCGTTCAAGACAGCCTCTACACGGCCGGCCGCCGCGGGGTGGGCGCGACGGTACTGCTCGAGAAGATCGCCGGGGCTGCAGCAGACGAGAGGCGCACGCTCAAGGAGGTCGCCGACATCGGTCGCGAAGTGAACGCGAACGCTCGAAGCATGGGGATGGCGCTCACATCGTGCACGGTCCCGGCGGCCGGCAAACCGACGTTCGAGCTCGGCGACGACGAGATGGAGATGGGCGTCGGTATCCACGGCGAGCCCGGACGTGAGCGCATGAAGCTCGCGCCCGCGCACGACATCGTGGAGCTCATGGCGACCGCGATCGTCGACGACGGGCCGTTCGCGAAAGGCGACAAGGTCCTGGCCTTCGTGAACGGGATGGGCGGCACGCCGCTCATCGAGCTCTACATCGCCTACAACGAGCTGCACAAGTTCCTGAGCGGCAAGGGGATCGAGATCTCGCGCAACCTCATCGGCTCGTACATCACGTCGCTCGAGATGGCGGGATGCTCGATCACGCTGCTGAAGCTCTCCGACGAGTTCGTGCGGCTGTGGGATGCGCCGGTGAAGACGCCCGGGCTACGGTGGGGCGTCTGATCGTTCGATCGGTGGACGAAGGGGTGCGGGTTGAGCGTCTCGTACGAAGAGGTTCTTCGGATGATCCGGGGGTTCGCCGCCGTCGTCGCGGAGAACAAGAGCTACTTCACCGAGCTCGATTCCGCCATCGGCGACGCGGACCACGGGATCAACATGGACCGCGGGTTCCAAGCGGTGCTGGGCAAGCTCGATGGTCAGGGCTCGGGTGACATCGGCGCGATCTTCAAGACCGTCGGGATGACGCTCGTGTCGACCGTCGGAGGCGCCAGCGGACCCTTGTACGGGACGTTCTTCCTGCAGCTCGGTGTCGCCGCCGCGGGGAAGGAGGCGCTCGAGCCAGATGACTGGGGAGCCGCGCTCGACGCCGGGGTGCAAGGCGTGATCGCCCGCGGGAAGGCTGAACCTGAGGACAAGACGATGGTGGATGCGCTCATCCCCGGGCGCGACGCCTACCACCAGGCGCTCGCCGACGGTGGCTCGTTCGCGGACGCGCTTCGACGTTCGGCGAGCGCCGCCGAGGAAGGGATGAAGGCGACCATCCCGTGGGTGGCGCGGAAGGGCCGGGCGAGCTATCTCGGCGAGCGGAGCGCCGGGCACCAAGATCCCGGCGCGACGTCGTCGTTCCTGTTCCTGAAGACCGTCGCCGACACCTGGAGCGGCGACGGATGACGAACGAGGAGGTGCGTGACCGATGGCGGAGTACGTAGGCGCGATCGACCAAGGGACGACCAGCACACGGTTCATGATCTTCGACCACGGCGGCAAGGTCGTCGGGGTCGACCAGAAGGAGCACGAGCAGATCTACCCGAAGCCCGGATGGGTCGAGCACGACCCGGCCGAGATCTGGACCCGCACGAACGAGGTGGTCGAAGGTGCGCTGAAGAAGGCGGGGATCACCGCCGCGGACCTCGCCGCGGTGGGCATCACGAACCAGCGGGAGACCACCGTCGTCTGGGACCGGAAGACCGGCAAGGCCATCCACAACGCGCTGGTGTGGCAGGACACGCGGACGCAGGGTGTCGTGGACGAGCTGTCGAAGGACGGTGGCCAGGACCGCTTCCGCGCGAAGGCCGGCCTGCCGCTCGCGACGTACTTCTCCGGCACGAAGATCAAGTGGCTCCTGGACAACGTCGACGGAGCGCGCGAGAAGGCGGATGCCGGCGACCTGCTGTTCGGCAACATCGACACATGGGTGATCTGGAACCTCACCGGCGGTACCGATGGCGGTGGCGTGCACGTCACCGACGTCTCGAACGCCAGCCGCACGATGCTGATGAACCTCGAGACGCTCGACTGGGACGAGGAGTTGCTCACGGCCTTCGGGGTGCCGCGTTCGATGCTGCCGGCCATCAAGCCCTCGTCCGAGGTGTACGGGAACGCGAAGGGCCCGCTGGACGGGATCCCCGTCGCCGGCGATCTGGGCGACCAGCAGGCCGCGACGTTCGGACAGGCCGCCTTCGACGTCGGCGACGCGAAGAACACGTACGGCACGGGCTGTTTCATGCTGCTGAACACCGGGACCGAGATGGTGCCGAGCAAGAGCGGGCTCCTCACGACGGTCGGGTGGAAGCTCGGCGACCAGCCCGCCGTGTACTGCCTCGAGGGATCGATCGCGATCACCGGCGCTCTCGTCCAGTGGCTGCGCGACAACCTCGGCTTGATCGCGTCGTCCCCGGATGTCGAGGCGCTGGCCGCGACGGTCGAGGACAACGGCGGGATGTATTTCGTGCCGGCGTTCTCGGGCCTGTTCGCTCCGTATTGGCGCGGTGACGCCCGCGGCGCGATCGTGGGCATGACGCGGTACGTCAACAAGGGCCATTTCGCGCGAGCGACTCTCGAGGCCACGGCTTGGCAGACGCGCGAGGTCCTCGATGCGATGGAGGCCGACTCCGGTGTGAAGCTGAAGGAGCTGAAGGTCGACGGCGGCATGGTCTACAACGACCTCCTGATGCAGTTCCAGGCCGATGTCCTGCAGGTCCCGGTCATCCGACCCAAGGTGGCCGAGACCACGGCCCTCGGGGCGGCCTACGCCGCCGGTCTCGCGGTGGGCTTCTGGGGCTCGACGGACGATCTGCGCGAGAACTGGGGCAAGGACGCCGCGTGGGAGCCGCGGATGGACGAGGCGAAGGTGGCAGCGGAGTACCGGCAGTGGAAGAAGGCGGTGACGCGGACGTTCGACTGGATGGAGTAACGACCACGCCTCTGCGCGACACCATGGAGGACGACCGAGGATCGGAGCCGACATGAAGGACAAGGAGCACGAGCACGGCGACTACGCGGAGGGCCAGGATGCCTCCGAGGAGCACGAGCACCACACCGGCTCGTTCGCCGAGGGGCAGTCCGAGGAGCATCCTCATCCCGAGGATCAGGGGAAGGAAGGCGATTTCGGCGAGGGCCAAGAGGCGACGCCCGAGCATGGGCACGACGAGGGGTCATTCGCGGAGGGCCAAGAGAAGGGGCACGACGAGCACTGAGGCGCGGGCGAGGTTCGCGGTGCGATACTCGCCGTGATGGCGACGCTCGAACCGCGGACCCCGGACGCCCACGTGCTCATCGTGGGTGGCGGAGGGACCGGCGGCGCGCTCGCGCACGATCTGAGCCTTCGCGGCGTGAAGGTCACGCTGGTGGAGCGCGGGGAGTTCACGTCCGGCACGACGGGCCGCCATCATGGCCTCTTGCACTCGGGTGCGAGGTACGCGGTCGACGACCAGGAATCCGCGGTCGAGTGCATCGAGGAAAATCGGATCCTGCGCCGGATCTGTCCCGGCTCGTTCGAGGAAAACGACGGCCTGTTCGTCGCCGTCACGGACGAGGACATGGCGTACTACGACGACTTCGTGAGCGGGTGCGCCCAGACCGGCATCCCGACGAACGAGCTCTCGCCGCACGATGCGCTTGCCCTCGAGCCGAACCTCAACCCCGAGCTCAAGGCCGCCGTTCGGGTTCCCGACGCGACGATGGATGCGATGCGGATGCCGCTCCGGTTCTTCGCTTCAGCCCAGCAAGGGGGCGCCGACCTCCGCAACTACATGGAGGTGATGGACCTGCTCGTTCACGATCGGGCGGTCACGGGAGCGGTGGTCCGCGACCACGTCACCGGCAAGGTCGGAGAGATCCGCGCGGACATCGTGGTGAACGCGACGGGTCCGTGGAGCGAGCAGGTCGCGACGATGGCGGGCGTCGACGTCCCGGTTCGTCCGTCGCCCGGAGTCATGCTCGCGCTGCGCGGCCGCCTGTGCAACATGGTGGTGAACCGCCTCCACCACTCCGGCGACGGCGACATCGTGGTACCGCAGCGGGCGCTGTCCGTCGTGGGAACCAGCTCATGGACCGTGGAGGACCCCGACGATCTGGACGTTCCCGAAGACCACGTCCGGCGCATGTACGACGAGGGCGCCAAGCTCATCCCCGCGGTGGCGCGGGCCGAGTTCCGGGCGGCCTGGTCGGCAGCTCGACCGCTCATCGGGCCTCGCGAGGCCGACAGCGGCCGCGAGCTCTCGCGAACGTTCAAGACCTACGACCATCGGGAGACCGACGGGGTCGAGGGGCTCGTCACGATCACCGGCGGCAAGGGAACCACGCTCCGGGGGATGGCGGAGCTGTCGGCCGACGTCATCTGCCGCAAGCTCGGCGTCGAGACCGAGTGCCGCACCCGTGACGTCGTGTTGCCTCCCCACACTGCCTTCTACGCAGCATGAGGCCCTCGTGCTGAACGACGCTGTCGAGGAGCGCGGGCGACGACCACCGGAGCCCATCGAGACCCGACGGTTCAACGTCTTCCGCTTCAAACGAGGCGATGAACGCCCCCACACCGACGCGTTCGACGTCCCGGTCGGGTCGCGGACCACGGTGTTCGAAGCGCTCCGCTGGATCCAGGTGCATCGTGATCGAACCCTCGCTCTGCGCCATTCATGCCTGCACGCTTCGTGCGGGACGTGCGGGCTCCGCGTGAACGGTCGCGAGGTGCTCGCGTGTGTCACCGCCGTCCGAGATCTCGGCCGCGAGATCACGGTCGAGCCGGTCGCGAACATCCCGGTCCTCACCGATCTCGTCGTCGACATGCGCGAGTTCTACGAACGGTTCCCCGAGGAGCATCCCCTCTTGCGGCACAGCGAGTTTCTCGAGGACGCGACCTCGTCGGGAGCGGCCGAGGAGCACGTCCGCTTCGAAGACTGCATCGAGTGCGGGCTCTGCCTGTCGGCCTGTCCCGTCGTGGTGACGAGCGAGCGGTACGTCGGCCCCGCCGCGCTCGCCTTCGCCCAACGGGTCGTGGAGGAACCGCGCGGCGCCGAAACCGTGAACCTGCTGACATGGGCCGATGACCCCGACGGCGCTTGGCGGTGCCACGCGATCTTCGAATGCACCGCCGCATGCCCCTCGAACGTCGAGCCCGCGGCGCGCATCATGGCGCTCCGTGGCACGCTGCTCGGTCGGCGGCTGCGCTCGGAGCGGACCGAGCGGGACCGTACATGAGCGCCCCTGCCGACGGAGCTCCGGGTGGCGATGAGCGCCGGGTGCGAGGTCCCGTGCAGCGCAAGGGCTTCGGTCTGGCCCCGACGGGGTGGGTGGACCCCCGTGGGCGCACGCTGGGCGCGTGGGCGTTTGCAGCGAACCGGATCACGGGGCTGGGGCTCGTCTTCTATCTGTACCTGCATCTCGGCGTCCTCACGACGCTGCTCTGGGGCGCGCACGCGTGGGGACGATTCCTCGGTGTGGCAACGAACATCGTCTTCCTCGGACTCGATGTCGTGCTGCTGTTCGGACTCCTGTACCACGGGCTGAACGGGGTTCGCGTGATGCTCGTGGGCACGGGATTCGTGACGGACCGTCAACGAGCGCTGTGGTGGGCCGGGGCGGCGATCGGGACGATCGTCCTCCTCGGGGGCGCATCGCACTTCCTGGGCGGCCGATAGCGGTGCGGACGGAACCGGGCACATCCGAGCGCGGACCGTTCACGACGCAGACGCGGGTCTGGCGGTGGACCGCGCTCACGGGCGTTGCCTTGCTCGTGTTGGTGACGATCCACATGATCGCCCACCACTTCGTGGTCCAGGGGATCGGTGGGCTCCGCACCTACCGACAGGTCCTGGAGTACATCGGGGATCCGGTCATGTTCACGATCGAATGCACCTTCCTGGTCGTCGTCACCATCCACGCGATGCTGGGCCTGCGAAGCGTCCTGTTCGATCTCAACTTCGGACCCGGAGCGCGAGCGCGGATCAACAAGGCCCTCGTCGCGCTCGGCGTGATCACGGTCGTCTACGGGCTCGTGCTGATCGGCACGCTCGCGTCGAGAGCCTGAGGGACGGGCGTGGTCGGCATCGTGATCGTCTCGCACAGCCGCCGATTGGCCGAGGGCGCCGCCGAGCTGGCTCGCGAGATGGGGGGCCCCGACGTGCTGCTCGAGATCGCGGGCGGCCTCGACCTGCCGGACGCCCCCATCGGGACGGACGCGGTGAAGGTGCTCGAGGCGATCGAGCGCGCCTGGTCGGACGATGGGGTGCTCGTCCTCATGGATCTCGGCAGCGCCGTCCTCTCCGCTGAGATGGCGCTCGAGATGCTGCCTGAGGATCGGCGTGCGAACGTCCTGCTCAGCGACGCCCCGCTGGTGGAAGGTGCGGTGGCCGCCGCGGTCACGGCGAAACTCGGTGCACCGATCGAGCAGGTCGCGAGCGAGGCGACGAACGGGCTCGCGGGCAAGAGCGCCCACCTCAGATCGCAGGACCAACAGGAACCATCGGCGCAGGCAGCCTCCGAGACGCTCGGCCTGGAGGTCGCGGTGCGCCTCGTCGTCCGCAACGAGCACGGACTCCACGCACGACCGGCCGCGCGCTTCGTGCAGACGGCCTCCGGGTTCGATGCGGACGTCCGCGTCGCGAATCCCACCACCGGGCGCGGGCCCGTGTCCGCACGCAGCCTCACCGCCGTCGCGACGCTCGGCATCGCTCGCGGCGACGAGATCGAGGTCCTCGCAAGGGGACCGCAGGCGGCCGCGGCGCTCGACGCGATCCGAACGCTCGCTGACCGTGACTTCGACGAGACCCCGACCGCAACGCTCCCGGTCGCCTCGAACGGCCTCGCCGCGGCGTCGTCGCGGTCACCTACCGGCGAGGAGACCGTCATCCGCGGCGTCGCGACCTCGCCCGGTACGGCGGTGGGACCGGCGCAACGCTTTCACGTGCCGACCCTGGAGGTGCCGGACCGACCGGCCCGGTCTCCCCGCGACGAACTCGACGCCCTCGACGCCGCCCTCGACGCCACGAGGGCCGATATCGACGCTCAGAGGACGGCGGTCGAACGGATGTCGGGCCCCTCCGACGCCGCGATCTTCGAGGCCCACCAACTCCTCCTGCGCGACGACGAGATGCTCGAGCCCGTCCGCCGGGCGATCACCGAGCAGGGCCGGGCGGCCGCTCGAGCCTGGGCGGACGAGATCGAACGGGTCGCCGCCGACTGGGCGGCCCTCGAGGACGCCTACCTGGGGGCTCGAGCCGACGACCTGCGGAGCGTGGGCAGACAGGTCCTGGCGCACCTGCTCGGCGTCCCGATGCCGCGTCCGCGGCTCGAGACCGCCGGCGTCCTCGTTGCGGGCGACCTGACCCCGGCGGATGCCGCCGCGCTGGACCCCGCGACGGTGCTCGGCATCGCGACCGCGCTCGGGGGGCCTGGGTCGCACGCGGCGGTCCTGGCACGCTCGCTCGGCATCCCGGCGGTCGTCGGCTTGGGTGAGGCGATCCTCGGGCTCCCCGAGGGCGCCGTGCTCGGCGTGGACGGCGACGCCGGCCTCGTGGTCGTCGAGCCGAACGACGACGTCGCCGATGATCTGCGATCGCGCAGGCAGATCCGCCAGGAGGCCGACCTCGCCGTGCGGGCGGTCGCCCGCGAGCCGGCCGTGACATCGGACGGACGGACGATCGAGGTCTCGGCCAACGTCGGCACACCTGAGGACATCCCCACCGCCATCGAGGCGGGATGCGACGGCGTGGGGCTGTTCCGGACGGAGTTCCTCTTCATGCAGCGCGACACCATGCCGACGGAGCGCGAGCAGGAGACGGAATACCGTCGCGCGGCGGAGCAGCTCGGCGGCCGTCCGATGATCATGCGAACGCTCGACGTCGGAGCGGACAAGCCGTTGCCGTACATCGAGCAAGCGCACGAGGCGAATCCATCCCTCGGCGTGCGGGGCATCCGGCTCGGTCTCGAGCGTCCGGAGCTCCTCTCGGTCCAGCTGCGAGCGATCCTTCGCGTGGCGGCCGACCATCCAGTGAGCGTCATGTTCCCGATGATCACGTCGCTGGATGAGCTTCGGGCCGCACGAGCGGCGGTCGATGCGGCGCGAGAGGACCTCGAGCGAGAGCGCGTTCGCCTGCCCGATGATCTCCGCGTCGGGGTGATGATCGAGGTCCCGGCCGCCGCGCTGACGGCCCGGATCCTTGCTCCCGAGGTGGACTTCTTCTCGATCGGCACGAACGACCTCACGCAGTACGTGATGGCTGCGGATCGCGGGAACGGTGGCGTCGCGGCGCTGTCCGATCCCCTCCATCCGGCGGTCCTTCGGCTCGTCGCCGCGACGGCGGAAGCCGCCGGGGAGAGCGGCATCTGGGCCGGGGTGTGCGGCGAACTGGCCGGAGATCCACTCGCGACACCGCTTCTGCTCGGGCTCGGTATCCGCGAGCTCTCGATGAGCGCGCGGGCGATCCCGGCAGTGAAGCACGCGGTCCGCACGACCGACCTGGCTCGGGCGCGTGAGCTCGCGAACGATGCGCTCTCGATGGCGACGGGGTCCGAGGTGCGAACGTTGCTGAAGGGCGACGGAAGCAGCGGCTGAGTTCGGTCGCCGGGCAGGCCGCTGCTAGGATGCGGGCGCCATCGTGAGCGACGCCGACCGCCGCGCCTCGAACTTCCTGACCGCGATCACGTACCTGCGGGTCGCCCTGGTCCCCATCATCATGGCGCTCGTCATGGCGGGTCACCGTGTCCGGTACGCATACGCGATCGCGGCCGTGCTCTTCGCGATCGCGGCGGTCACCGACTTCTTCGACGGGTTCCTCGCACGACGCTGGGCCAAAGCCTCGACCCTCGGCAGCTTCCTCGACACGACGGCGGACAAGCTGCTCGTCTCGGGCGCGCTCGTCGCCCTGGTCGCGGTCGATCGGGCCTCCGTGTGGATCGCGTTCCTTATCATCGGCCGCGAGCTCGTGATCCTCGGGCTGCGGGGGGCGATCGCGGCGGGCGGCGAGGTCATGAGCCCGTCGATCTGGGGCAAGCTGAAGGCCAACGCCCAGTTCCTGGCGATCACGCTGGCGATCGTGCGCATCCCCGACCGCGTCGGGCCCCTGTTCGTCGACCAGTACTTCATGCTGCTCGCCGCGGCGGCGACGGTCGCCTCGGCAGTGGAGTACCTGGCGCGGTTCGCGCGCGTGTTCATGCGAGCGGGCGACGCCTCATCCCCGCCGTGACGGGACCGGCGCTCGTCACCGGCGGATCCGGGTTCGTCGGGGGCGCGCTCCTCGAGCGGCTCATCGCTGACGGACGCGAGGTGCGGGCGCTCGCGCGCTCCGAGGAAGCGGCCACCGCGGTCTCGGCTCGAGGTGCGACCCCGGTCTCGGGCGACGTGCTCGACCTGGAGGGGCTCGCCGACGCGATGAACGGCTGCGAGGTCGTCTTCCACGCAGCGGGCGTGAACGCGATGTGTCTGCGCGACTCCCACCCGATGGTTCGCGCCAACGTCGAGGGTTCGGGCAACGTGATCGTCGCGGCGCGTCGGGCGGGCGTCCGCCGCGTGGTGTACACGTCCTCGGCGTCCGCGATCGGCGAGCCCCGCGGCACGGTCGGGCGCGAGGACTCGCCGCATCGCGGCTCGTTCCTCTCGGGCTACGAGCGCTCGAAGTACCTCGCCGAGCGCCGGGTACTCGCGTGGGCCGAGGGTCTCGGCGTCGACGTCGTGTGCGTGGATCCCTCTTCCGTGCAGGGCCCCGGACGGACCGGCGGCTCCGCGCGACTCTTGCTCGACCTGGTCAACGACCGGCTCCCCGCGCTCGTGAACGCGACGATCTCGATCGTCGACGTGGCCGACTGCACGCAAGCGCACGTTCTTGCCGAGGAGCGCGGCGCGCGTGGCGAGCGGTACGTGGTGAGCGGGGCGACCCTCACGATGCGCCAGGCGGTCGATCTCCTGCGTACGATCGCAGGCGTCCCGAAACGAGCACGGTTCGTGCCCCCGTGGGTCGTGCGGGCGGGAGGCTCGGCGCTCGAGGCCGTCGCGCGGCTCGCGAAGCGCGACCCCCCCGTCTGCCGGGAGGCCGCGCGCACGCTCCTGCACGGGCACCGGTACGACGGCTCCCGCGCCGAGCGCGAGCTTGGTCTGCGCTACACGCCGCTCGAGGAGACGCTCGTGCGCACCCTGAGCTGGTACGCCGAGCGCGGTCTCGCGCCCCCGCCGCGCGGCCGGGGTTCGCGGCCCACCGAGGAAGCACCGTAGGATGGATGCACGCGTCTCGCCCCCGTCCCCCCAGGAGGAGCCGTGACAACCCAGGAACGCCCCGACCGCAACCTCGCGCTCGAGCTGGTCCGCGTCACGGAGGCCGCGGCGCTCGCCGGTGGCCGCCACGTCGGCCGCGGCGACAAGAACGCGGCCGACAAGGCCGCGGTGGACGCCATGCGCTTGATGATCGACTCGGTCTCGATGCACGGCACCGTCGTGATCGGCGAGGGCGAGAAGGACGAGGCGCCGATGCTCTACAACGGCGAGGAGGTCGGCGACGGCA
>JBDTYT010000056.1:0-11618 GCA_040005555.1 Actinomycetota bacterium
CCGGCCGCCACCGAGGAGGCTCCGGTCTTCGTCAGCGTGAGGGCCGGTGCGAGCTGCTGGTTGCCGAAGTTGGCAAGGTTCAGGTTGCCCGAGATCCCCACCGTTTGGCATAGAGCGGTCGTGTTCTGCCACCCCGACTGCAGTGTCTCTTTCACCGAGAACTGGCCCGAGGCGTCGCCTTGGCTCGCGGACAGGTTGGTCCAGTCAACGTTGCCAGCGGTATCGGTCACGCCCGGGTTCGTATCGGAACCAGTGTTCTGCGCTGTGATACTGACTGGGTTGCCGGAACAGCCCGTGCCGGAGTACAAGGTCATCGTCCAGCCTGCGAGGTCGGACTCGCCGGCATCCTGCGTGCCGTTGCCGTTGAGGTCGTTGAACTTGTGCGCGCGAATGTCCAGGAGGATGTCCTTGACGGGCAATGGAACGTTCCTCGCCGTGCCGAGGACGCGGGCGCTCAGCGACGAGCCGTTGAAGAGGTGCGAGCCGATTGCCAGGTGGACGTTGAATCGAATCTCGGCGTCCGTGCCCGAGGCGACGAAGCTGAATGTATAGCTGATGCAGGTCGTGGACTGACCGCACCCGTTCGTGGTGTCAGGGTTTCGGGTGAGGGTGATCCCGCCGCTTCCGCCGGTCACGCCTGAGACGGCCGTGGGCGTGTTGATGTTGTCGTAGCCGGGCGTGCCGCTCTTTTGGGTGTCGGCGAGGATCGTGAACTCGTACGTCGTTCCACTTGTTAGACCATTGAGAAAGATGCGGTGCGGAACGTTGTCCAATTCGTGATAGCAGGATCCGTTACCCGCGCAGAGATTGCCCGGGGTCCAGTCGTTCGCGTTGTTCGGATCTCCGCCTGCGAGGAGCCCCTCGAACCCACCGACCTGGTTGTTCACGACTGGCTGCAGCTGGGCGCCCGCTCCTTGTGACGTTCGCGTCGAGGTCGACGGGCTTGCGCTCTTGGTGGAGGGGCTCCCGGTCTTGGTGGACGGGCTCGCCCTTCCGCTATCGGCGACGACGGTCGTGTCGCTCGTCGTTCCGTCGTCGCGGCCGCGTGGATCCGAGGTCGTGCCTGCCGCTGCGACGAAAGTCTGGCCGAGGATCAACGAAAACGCCGCTACGGCGCTGATCATCGTGAGCCGAGTGCGTCCGGCTCGCCCTGCCTTCTCCGACCTACGAGAGCTCTGCATAACTGTTCGCCTCCGTCGCCTAGGGGACAAGAACTCACCCGTTGAGTTGCCACTTCGAGCATCCGGGGGATACGTACCTTCCCCGGACGGCCATCGTGGCATCTGGGCTCCGTCCCGCCATCGGCCGAAGGGCTCCACCTTTGGGTTAGGTCTTAAGGCTTAGGCGGGGCGGGAGGATGTCAAAACGTCGGAGCAGGAGAGCAAGATTGCACCGCGGAGAAACGTTGGGGGATGCGTTCCTTTTTGGCAAGGTTCCATAACGTACATTACCGGCGTTCGCTACGAGAGGCGGGGTTCCGGCCGGAGCCGGGCCCGCAGGCCCCAGATGGTCACGAGCCACAGGGCCTCCGCGACGATGCGCCGGGAGATCTTCGAGTGGCCGTGCTCGCGCTCCCGGAACGTGATCGGCACCTCGCCGACGTCGTAGCCGTCGTTCCACGCGCGGTACGCGAGCTCGATCTGGAACCCGTAGCCGCCCGAGCGCACGGGGACCTCCATGAGGTGCGCCAGGAGCTCCCGGCGGTACACGCGGAAGCCGCTCGTCGCATCCCGGATCGGGAAGCCGAGGCTGAACGTCGCGTACCTGTTGCCGGCCTTGGACAGCGCGATCCGGAGCCTGCCCCAGTTCGTCACCGAGCCGCCGGGGACGTACCGGCTCCCGATCGTGAGGTCGTGCCGGGCGGCGCCGGCGAGGAGCCTCGGGAGCTCCTCGGGGAGGTGGGACAGGTCCGAATCCATCTCGACCACGAGGTCGTAGCCCTCGCGCAGAGCGAGGCGGAAGCCGTCGAGGTAGGCGCTCGCGAGACCGGATCGGCCGGTGCGCTCGATCAGACGCAGGCGCGGCTCACGCTCGGCTCGCGCGAGGACGACCGCCCCGGTGCCATCGGGCGAGCCGTCGTCGACGACGAGTGCGTCGACCCGCTCGCCGAGGGCCAGCACACCATCCAAGACGGCGCCGATCGTCGCGCGCTCATCGTAGGTCGGCAGCACCACGAGCGTCCTCGGCTGCTCCGGGAGTGGCGACGGCTCCCGAGTGATCCCGCGTCGCCTGCGCGGTGCGAGGATCGCCCCGAGGGCGAACAGGAGGCTCAACAACGGCACCCAGTCACCGAAACGCACGTAGAGCGTTCGCGTCGTGGACGCCCGGATGATGTGTCGGATGGCACCGGGGACGAACAGCCCGCGTTCGGCCACGACGCGACCAGAGGGGTCGATGATGGCGCTGATGCCGGAGACTGCGGCGTGCACCACCCAGCGTCCGTCCTCGACGGCGCGCAGTCGGCTCATGATGAGGTGCTGGCGCGATGCCGCCGTGCGTTCGTACGACGCGTTGTTGATCGTGACGACCAGGAACCGCGCTCCCGCGTTGACGAACGCGCGGTCGAGTGCCGGGAAGCTGTTCTCGTAGCAGATCGGCGTGCCGAAGGGCGGCAGGCCCGGGCCCGACACCGTGTGCACCCCCTCCCCCGGGGTGCGGTCGATCGGGACCTGTTGCAGTGCCGAGATCCAGTCGAGCTCGTCGCGCCACGGCACGTACTCGCCGAACGGGACGAGATGCACCTTCGTGTACCGATCGATCACGGAGCCCGAGCCATCGAACAGCAGGACCTCGGTGCGTTGCTTGCCATCGGCACCGTTGGTGACCGCGCCCGCGAGCGTCGGAACGCCGACGTCGGCGATCGCCCGCGCCACCAGGTGGGACGTCGCGGGGTCCGAGGTAGCTCCTGGATCGAGGGCTCCCTCTCCCCACACCGCGAGGTCCGGGGGATCTTCTGCGAGCCGCTCGTGGAGGCCGACGTTCAGCCGCGCGACCGCGATGTCTTCGGCCGTCGCGTCCGGTCCACGTGCGGTCAGGACGTTCACCTGGATGGCAGCGACGTCGATCGGCCGGCCGTTCGCCGCGGGGAGCACGATGAGCCCGGGGGCCACGACGAGCCCGATGCCGAGCGCGATCATGAGGAGCGCCCCCGTGGTCCGCCGCTCGACCATCCGATCGAACGCGAGCAGCAGCAACGCGGCGACGAGGAGAACGACGAACGAGATGGACCACATCCCGCCGACGGAGGCCAGCCTGAGGAGCGAGGCGTCGCCCGTTTGCGTCGATCCGAGCGCCCCCCACGTGAACCCTCCGAGCGGCCACGCCCCCCGTACCCACTCGATCACTGTCCAGAGCGCCGCGAGGCCAACGCAGGACCGCACGGGGTGCGCCGAACGCCAGACAGCGGGCGCGAGCGCGCCGAACAGGCCGGTCGACAGGCACGACAACAGGACGAGCGATCCCCACGCGAGCTCGCCGAACAGCAAGATCCAGTACAGGAGCGCCCCGAAGTACGCGACCCCGAACACGACACCGAGGACGAAGCCTCGGGCAGGTCTCGCCTCGCGCACCAGCCACAGCAATGGGACAGGGGCGACGAGCGCCACCCACCCGAGGTCGACCGGGGGCAGGGAGAGCGACAGCAGCAGGCCGGAACCGGCGGAGATGAGGAGCGCGAGCGGGAGGCGGAGGCGGTCCGGGTTCAGGCGCAGTCCCGGCAGAGCATGCGGGTCTTGTCTTTCAGCTGACTCCGATGCTTCACCAGGTAGCAGTTCTTGCATATGAACTCGGTCGGCTGCGGCGGCACCACCTTCACCGCCAGCGGCTCCAGCCGTTCCTCACGGGAGAGGCTCAGCACGGAGTCATCGTCATCGTCTTCCTCGGCGCGCGCTTCTTGCTTCACCAGGATGTCTTGGATCGACTCGACCTCCTCATCACCGGCCCGAGGCGTGTTCGCCGCGGCGGTCTTCGTGCCCACCTCGACCTCGGCCTCGTCCGCCTCGTCGGCGTCATCGTCGACCTCTTCGTCGTCCACGCGATCTTCGTGTTCGTCCACCAGGGCCCTCCTCGGCCGGGGGATTGTACTGCCGCGGAACCCACTGGCAAGGCTCCGGGGCGCAGAACACCGCCCAGGCACGGTTTGTTCCCGAGGGGCCGCCGGGTCCGGGCAGGCGGTGCGGAATGTGGGTCGCGGCATGCGGGCCCGCCACGACACAGATGAGGACCCAAGTGGCTTTTGGGGCCGCGGCGCCGGGGCGCCGCGTTCTCTACTCAGCCTCTTGGGTCCTCGCGCACCCCCGCCGAAGCGGTGGCACGTCCCGAATGTACGCCCGGCGTTCGAGTGCTGTCAAACGATGCGAGTTCATGCCGCGAACACGTCGCGCCCGAGCGAAACGGTCAAGATCGGCCGGGCTCCCTCCAGCTCCTCGGTATCGAACGGGTCGACGTCATAGGCGGCGAGGTCGGCGTGCTTGCCTGGTTCCAGGCTTCCTTTCTTGTCCTCTTGGTGGGCGAGGCGGGCGCTGCCGAGCGTGAACACGCGGATCGCCTCCTCGCGCGTGAGCCGCTGACCCGGATCGTGGTGCGCACCGAACGCCGCGATCCCCACCATCGGGTCGATCGTCGTGATCGGCGAATCCGAGCCCGCCCCGATCTCGATCCCACGCTCGAGCATGCCTCGGAACGGGTTCATCGCCGCGGCGCGGTCCCATCCCAGAGCTTGTTCGTACAGGCCTCCGGGCGATCCCCACTCGGCATCGAAGGTGGGCTGCACGCTGATCGCGAGGCCAAGCATCGCTGCGCGCTCCAGGATGTCGGCGCTCGCCATCTCGAAGTGCTCGACGCGGTGGCGTCGCGCGCGGAAGTGGCGACGCTCTCGCGAATCGAGCGATCCATATACGCGCTCCCACGTTCGGACGACCTGCTCGACGGCGGCGTCTCCGATCGCATGGACGCCGACCTGGAGGCTTGCGAGGTGCCCCCCGTGGAAGAACTCAGCGAGTTCATCATCGGAGAACGACGGAGCTCCGAGCCCCGGAGCGTCGGCGTAGGCGGACGTGAGTGACGCGGTCCTCGCGCCGATCGACCCGTCGAGGGGAAGATCGCCGCCGATGCTCGACAGCCCGAGGTCCATGACCTGCGGGATGTCGGTCGTCGCCACGTACGTGACGACGTCGAGCGGCAGACGGCTCCGATGCGCGAGCAAGATCTCCAGGTCGCGGACGCCGCGCTCGTGGAGCATCGACATCTCGTGGATCGAGGTGACGCCGTGCGAGACAGCCAGGCTGGCGGCCGCGAGCTGGAGCTGCTCGACATCGTGCTCGGACAGGTGGGTGTTGAACCATCGCTTGAGCCTGGTGTTTGCCTCCTGGGTCACGCGGCCGGTGGGGTGGCCGTCCGCGTCGAGTTCGAGGCCGGCGCCCGAGACGCCGGAGTCCTCGAGCGCCCGGTGGTTCGCGAGCGTCACGTGCCCGTCGACGCGGACGACGGCGAGCGGACGTTCGCTGGCTGCATCGAGCTCCCCGATCGATGGCGGCGTACGGACGCGCCACGTCGACTCGTCGAACCCGTGCACGAGCACCGGTCCCTGGTGGTCCGCGGCCACGGCGCGCAGGGTTTGCACGAGCTCCACGCTTGAGGCGGCCTCAGCCACTTCGGGGGTGCGGTGATGAACCCCGGTCCCGGTCAGGTGCACGTGGGAATCGATGAAGCCGGGGACGATCGTCGCGCCTGGGAGATCGACCACGCGATCCGCCCCGGGAGGCTCACCCACTCCGACGCGCTGCACGTGCCGGCCGTCCACCAAGATCCACTCGCCCGTCGCGGGGTACGAGAGGGTGTGCACCTTGGAAGCTCGGAAGAGCGTCCGCATCGTTGCGGAGCGTAACAGTCGGCTCCTGCGCGGACGGTAGGCATTGGAGCAGGGTGGACGCCATCGCCTCGGGGTCCGTAAGCAGGCGTGACTTCCCCTCGGCGAGCTCCAAGCCAAGATCGGCGAGCGAGAACCTGAGGAGCGCCAGCGCTCGTTCACCGTCACGGGCATCGGTCGCGAACACCACGAAGTCATCCACCCAGCGCACGTGCGCGAATCCCCCGGCGGCGAGCGATCGATCGGCGGTTGCCAGCGCCGCGTTCGCGAGCACGCCGGACGGCGGTGGGCCTGCGGGCAGGCCCGGCAGACCCGCGGCTCGCAACGCTCCTAACAGTCGCTCGAGATCCGCGACATGGCGGCGCGGGCTCCCGAGGCGTCGGAGGGCGAGGGCGCACACTTCCGGACCGATCGAGCCGTAGCAGTCCCGGACGTCGGCGAGCACCACCGATGTGGCAGCGGCGACCCCGGCGGCCAGCGCTCGGCGGAAGCGCTCGTGGGCGGGACGCCACGCCTCGAGCCGCAGGATCCCCCGAACCGGGTCCGCGACCGCCACGCGGTTCGCCAGGACGCTCGACGCGAGCGCACGCTCGATCCCGGGTGCGAGCGTCGCGACGCAGCGCTCGTAGTCGCGCGCCGTCCGGGGATCGAGCTCGGTGAGCCAACGGATACCGCCTGACTTCGGTACCGGCACGAGGCGCGCCCGGATCCCCGCGGCGGATGCGACGTCGACGACCACACCACTCCCCTCCCCCGGCCCGGGAGAGGGTGGGCCGCGCGTTCCGTTGCGTATTCGTACCTGGTCGAGCAGGCGAGGGCAATCCGCCGTTCCGGGGTTCGTGGCCCGCCGAACGGGGGCCCACGTATCATCCGGGAGTGCTCGATGAACGCGATCTCGACATCTTGGCGGCGCTTCAGGAGGATGCCCGGGCGACCTATGCGGACATCGGCCACAGGGTCGGGTTATCGGCCTCCTCGGTCCACGAGCGAGTGCGCAAGCTCGAGCGCACGCAGGTCATCCGGGCCTACCGGGCCGACGTGGACCCCGAGGCCCTCGGCCTGTTCGTGACCGCTCTCATCGCCGTCACGCCGCTCGATCCCACACAGCCCGACGACCTGCCCGAGCGGGTCCGCGGGTTCCGCGAGATCGAGGACTGCTTCAGCGTGGCGGGTGAGTCCAACTACGTT
The DNA here is from genome assembly GCA_040005555.1 of Actinomycetota bacterium. Lineage (GTDB taxonomy): Bacteria > Actinomycetota > UBA4738 > UBA4738 > HRBIN12 > JBDTYT01. The sequence continues at coordinate 7,055 of JBDTYT010000056.1, forward strand.
CTCAAGGTCCGCACGAAGACCACGAGCGACCTCGAGGAGCTCATCCGCCGGCTCCGCGAGAAGGGCGAGGTCCAGACGAGGACCACGATCGTGCTCTCGGTCCCGTTCGAGAGCCGCCCGCTGAGCCGCTAGCCGAGCGGGTCCACCCCGTCGCAGGGTCTCCCTGTCGCGGGGTCGGGGCGTACACTGTGGCGACCGTGCACGGCCGCCCCGGCACACCGTCTGACCTGGGGGTCCCCCGATGAACCCGAACCGCCGCTACGGGAAGATGATCAAGCGGATCCTCATCTTCCTCGTCGTGTACGTGGTTACGGCGTACCTGTTCGTCGGAGTGTCGCCGGGCCAGGCCCTCCTGCACCCCGGCGCCTCGCTCTCGCAATACCGGAGCTTCGTCGTCTACATCGTCCTCATCCTCAGCCTCGCGGTGGGGCAGTTCGTGGCGATCTTCTGGTTCATGGCTCGCGGGAACGACTACGTCATCTACCCGGGTGAGTACGACAAGACCTTCAACGACGTCCGGGGTCAGCCCGCGGCCGTGACCTCGACCCAGGAGGTCCTTCGCCTCTTCGAGGGCTTCAAGGACTTCAAACAGATGGGCGGCTACCCGCCGCACGGCATCTTGTTCGAGGGACCGCCCGGGACGGGCAAGACCCTCCTCGCGAAGGCGGTCGCCGGCGCCACGGGGGTCCCGTTCCTGTACACATCCGGGAGCGGCTTCGCCTCGATGTTCATGGGCGTCGGCAACATGAAGGTGCGCCGGCTCTTCAAGCGGGCTCGGAACATGTCGGACAAGTACGGCGGCGCCGTGATCTTCATCGACGAGATCGACGCGATCGGCGGCTCGCGAGGTGCGGTCTCGGATCGATCCACCCCGATCTCGCGCGCCCTCGGGACGAATCGGTTGGTCATGGGCGGCGGGATGATGGGCGGCGGCGGCCAGATGGGCATGAACGAGCTGCTCGTGCAGATGGACGGGCTCGTCGTGCCGAGAGGCCTGTGGCGCCACGTCCGCAGGATCTTGGGGTTGGGAAAGCCCCGCGTGCCCTTCTACAACATCCTCATCATCGGGGCGACGAACCGCGCCTCGACGCTCGACGCCGCGCTGCTGCGGCCGGGTCGGTTCGACCGCAAGATCCACGTCGGCCTGCCCACCGCCGACGGACGAGAAGACATCGCGCGCTACTACCTCGAGAAGGTGCGGCACGAGCCGATCGATGTCCCCAAGCTCGGGCGGATGACCACCGGTTACTCCCCCGCACAGATCCAGAACCTGGTGAACGAGGCGCTCATCTTCGCGCTGCAAGACGGGCGAGACGCTCTTCGGTGGGACGACTTGTGGCAAGCCAAACTCGCGGAGGAGATCGGTCTGAAACAGGTGGTCACCTACACCGTCGAGGAGAAGCAGATGGTCGCGGTGCACGAGGCTGCGCACGCCGTCGCCGCGTACAACCTCGAGAAGGGGCGCTCGCAGATCCAGGTGATGACGATCCAAAAGCGCGAGGACGCGCTCGGCCTCGTCTCGCGTCAGTACCTGCAGGAGTTCTACCTGCGCACGCAGAAGCAGGTGCTCGCCAACATCCAGATCTCGCTCGCCGGGTTGGTGGCGGAGGAGATCTGGTACGGCGAGAGCACGTCCGGGCCGGCCTCCGATCTCCAGGCCGCCACGGTGCAGGCCGCCCTCTACGTCGGTGTGTACGGCATGGGCAAGAGCTTGATCTCGGCGCCGATGGACGTGGACTTCGGCGAGACGATCATCAGCGCGGTGCTGTCCGATCCCGAGCGCCGCAAGGAGGTCGACTCGATACTGCGCGATTGCCATACGCAGGTGCGTGCCCTCTTGGTGTCGAAGCGCCGAGTCGTCGAGGGCGTCCGAGATGCGCTCCTGGAGCGAGAGGAGCTGATCGGCGACGAGATCGAGGTGCTCATGGCCGAGCTCGGCGAACGCGAACCCATCGACGTGCCCGTGGCCGCGATCGCCGGCAGCGGACACGACGGACCGATCCCGCTCGGAGCCGGGGGCAACGGCCAGCCGGGCGGCAACGGGCACACCGCGGGATCCGGGTCCGAGCCGCCTCCACGGCCGGATCAGCCCTAGCCGCGGTAACGGCCCGACGATCCTGCCGGTTATCCTTGGCCCATGCGGCTCTACGATTCGCTGACGCGTGCGGTGCACGAGATCGTCCCGGTCGACGGCAGGGCGGTGAAGATCTACTCGTGCGGTCCGACGGTCTACCGGTACATCCACATCGGGAACATGCGCTCCTTCATGCTCGGCGATCTCATCCGGCGTGTCCTGCGGTTCGAGGGACGCGAGGTGCGGTGGATCATGAACATCACCGACGTCGGGCACATGACCGACGACGTCACCGACACCGGGCGCGACAAGATGGAGCTCGCCGAGGCGGACGAGGGTTTGAGCGCGAAGGAGGTCGCCGAGAAATATACGGCGGCCTTCTTGGAGGACGCCGACCTCGTGGGTATCGAGCGTGCCGACCTGTACCCGCTCGCCACCCAGCACATCGACGAGATGATCGCGCTCATCGAGCGGCTCATCGAGAAGGGACACGCCTACGAGGTCGATGGCACGGTGTACTACGACGTCACCACCTTCCCGTCGTACGGCAAGCTGTCGGGCAACACGCTGGACCAGTTGCGAGCGGGCCACCGACAGGAGGTCGCCGTTGACCCCTTGAAGCGCCACCCGGAGGATTTCGCGCTCTGGAAGCGCGCCGGACCGCACCGGCAGCTCCGGTGGCCGAGCCCGTGGGGCGATGGCTACCCAGGGTGGCACATCGAGTGCTCTGCCATGTCCATGAAGCACCTCGGCGAACGCTTCGATATCCATACCGGCGGCAACGACAACAAGTTCCCGCACCACGAGGACGAGATCGCGCAGTCCGAGGGCGCGGTCGGGCACCAGGTTGTGTCGGTGTGGGTGCACGGTGGCTTCCTGCAGATGGGCGGGCAGAAGATGGCCAAGTCCGCGAAGAACATCAAACGCGTGACGGACCTCGCGGCCGAAGGTGTCGACCCGCTCGCGTACCGGTTGCTCTGTTTCGGCACCCGGTACCGCAGCGAGATGGAGTTCAGCTGGGAGGCGCTCGAAGGCGCGAACCGGCGCCTCGTGGAGCTCCGGCGTCGGATGGCGGCCTGGGGGCCGGCCGGCGGCCGCTCGAGCGCGGCAGCGGAGCTCGACGCGCGGTTCCGCGACGCGATCGCCGCAGACCTGGACATGCCGCGCGCGGTCGTCGTATTGAACGAAGCGGTCTCCTCCGACCTACCCGGGGGCGAGAAGTACGCGCTGCTGGCGTCCTGGGACGAAGTCCTCGCGCTCGACCTCGAGCGGGATGCGCTGGGCGAGCGGTGGGAGGCACCCGAGGAGGTTCGAGCGCTCGTGGCCGAGCGGGACGCCGCCCGGGCGGCGAAGGACTACGCGCGCAGCGACGAGCTCCGGGACCGGCTGCAGGCCATGGGGCTGGAGGTCATGGACTCGGCCGGGGATACCGAGGTCCGTCCGAGTCGCTGAGGGCGCTCAGCGGGCGAGCGCGTCGTGGCCCGCGTCGTGGCCCGCGTGGGGCAACACGACGAGCTCCGGAGCACGCTTCCAGAGTCCGGGCGGGTGGGCGAGGATACGGTCCGCGCGCGCGAACGCCTCGCGCCGGGCGCGACGGAAGATCCGCAAGCCGTGCAGGCCCGGGAGTTCGGCCATCGTCGCGTCCATCTCGTCCGACGCCGCCATGCCGTGGCTGTCCCCGAACAGGTGGACGACGATGAAGTCGGTCTCCTCCTGCGGCCGCACGCCGGTCCCGACGATCGACCACAGATGCTCCATCACCCACCGGACGGCACGCCGCGTGCTGGCGCTGCGCGCCAAACGCATCCGGGCCTGCGCACGGTAGAACGCGAAATGGCGGCGTTCGTCCTTGATCACCGCGTTCAGCAGGTTGATGAGCTCGGGGTGTCGGGTCTTCGCGATCACGCGGTGATAGGCGGTGAGGGTCGAGAGCTCGTTCGCGGCTCCCCACGTCATGTGGACGGCGACGAAGTCCTTCATCAGCGTCGAGCCCAGCAACGTCCCGATGTGACCGAGGTACCCCTTGCTGCCGAGCTTGCGCCGGATCCACATGTTCCTCGGGGCCCGCGAGGGGTACGCGGTCGTCGCGTCGACCCCCTCGCGATCGGGCGCGAGCTCGTAGCCCGCCTGGCCGAGGAACCGGCTGAACGCCTCGCCGTGCCATAGCTCCTCGTACACCCAGCAGGACAGGAAGGCCGTGACGTCGGGCTCGAAGGCGGCCTTCGTCGCGAGCAGGTCGCGCAGGAAGATCGAGGTGTGGGACTCGATGTCCATCATGTACGCGAGGCATCGCGCTTCGTCCTCGGTGACGGGGTGATCACCGACGCGGTCCCAGCGAACCCCAGAGAGGTCGACCCGCTTCGAGTTCCGCAGGTAACGGTCGAGATCGAACCCGTCCATCGTTCGGTCCTTCGCACGTCGACCCCCACAGGATTACCCGTCCGGGCCGAGGACTCAACCCGTCCCGGGGACGCACGGGTCAGGCGACGA
>JBDTYT010000057.1:0-11583 GCA_040005555.1 Actinomycetota bacterium
CCAGGTTGTCGACTTAGTGAGCATTTCTGCCACCATTTCAACCACCCCGGGCCAGGTAGCTCAGTTGGCAGAGCACGCGGCTGAAAACCGCGGTGTCGGCAGTTCGATTCTGCCCCTGGCCACCGATCCGCCGACGATCAGTTCATGCTTTCGTGGTTGCGCACCTCGGCCCATCGGGTGATCACGGACTGGTACAGGTCCGCCGAGCGGGGAAACTCCTCGGAGGACAGCGCGCTCAAGGCATCCTGCACATCTCGGGCGCTGTGGTCGTCGTCCATCTCGTCCCACGTGAGCAAGTCGCACAGGCCGTTGTAGTCGAGCTCGAGCAGCGAGCGGGCGTCGAAGTTCGCCAACCACTCGTACAGCTCCACGATGAGATCGGCGACCGGCCCGAGATCGGTCTTGCGGAGCGCCGGGACCGCTCGATCGGCCCGGCGCATCGCCTTGCGGGTGGTCGTGAGGTATGAGAGCCGGTAGCGCCCGTCGCGGCGCTCACGCAGGACTCGCTCCTCGCCGTCGAACAACGTGAACCACCGCACGGGAACGTGCCACGGGCTCTGGTGCATGAACGAGATCACGCCCGGATGGCGCCTGCGCATCTTCGCGAGCTCCTTGGAAGCGCGGCGCAGCTCGTCGTCGGGGACGAACGCCTCGCTCCCTTCGAACGGAGATGCCTCTCGGAACGACAACATCCCCGCGAGGACCCGAAGGCGCACGTGCCACGGGCAGACGTAGTAGCTCCCGTCGACGAGCTTCACGTCGGCTCCCTCGCCGGCCGTGGGTGTGAGGACCCCAAGTCGTCGTCCGGTGGCACGCTGCCGGTACACGGGCCGCAGCGGCCGAGGACGCCCTGCGAGCAGGTATCGCTCCCACTGCGCCTGCTCGTCTCGAGGGAACGACTCGAGCGGCTGGTAGACCTTCAAGTACGCGCAGGGGACCACGGCGCGGAGTGTATATGCTCTGCCGGGTCCGCCGCCCCGAGGTTCCGACGCGATGAGCGCACCCCAGACGACGCCCGAGGAGCTCCCGATGCTGCAGCTGGTGGCCCCCGACGGGACCGCCGTGGGTGATGTCGACGTCGGTCTGTCCGAGGACCAACTCCGTGAGCTGCTCCGGCTGATGATCTTCTGCCGGCGCCTCGACCGCGAGTGCACCGCGCTCCAGCGACAGGGAGAGCTGACGGTCTATCCGGCCTTCGAGGGGCAGGAGGCCGCGCAGATCGGCAGCGCCTTCGCGCTCGGCCCCGACGACTTCGTGTTCCCGTCGTTCCGAGAGCTCGCCGTGGCCGTCGCGCGGGGCGTCGACACGGTCGAATATCTCGAGTACCACCGAGGCACGTGGCACGGCGGGCCGTACGACCCGATCGCGCACCGATTCGCGCCCATCTGCGTCCCCGTGGCCACCCAGATCGTGCACGCGGTCGGCTGGGCGATGGGCGCGAAGCTCGACGGCACCGGCGCGTGCTCGATCGCCTATTTCGGCGACGGCTCGGCCTCCGAGGGCGACTTCCACGAGGCCGCGAACATGGCCTCGGTGTTCGGGGCCCCCGTGATCTTGTTCTGTCAGAACAACGGGTGGGCGATCTCGGTTCCGCTGGCGCAGCAGACCGTCGCGCCGATCGCGAAGCGCGCCGAGGGGTACGGCATGCCGGGCGTGCGCGTCGACGGCAACGACGTCCTCGCGATCTACGCCGTCACGAAGGCAGCGGTCGATCGCGCCCACGCGGGTGAGGGGCCGACGCTCATCGAGGCGATCACGTACCGAGTAGGCGCGCACTCGACCGCCGACGACGCGTCTCGCTACCGCAAGGAGGACGAGGTCACTCCGTGGCGCGAACGCGATCCCCTCGAGCGCCACCAGCGGTTCCTCGAGTCGCGCGACGTGATCGACGAGACCTTCGTGAAGGAGACCGAAGAAGCGGCAGAGACCTGGGTCTCGCAGGTACGCGGCGCGCTGACCGAGCTCGGCACCCCCCCCGTCTCCGAGATCTTCGACCACGTGTTCGCGAACCCTTCGGCGACGTTCGAGCGCGAGCGTCGGGACTTCGAAGGGGGCTCGGATGCCTGAGGTCACGATGGTCGCGGCGCTGAACACCGCGCTGCGTGATGCGCTGGCCGGTGATCCTCGGACGCTCGTGTTCGGCGAGGACGTCGGCGAGCTCGGAGGCGTGTTCCGAGTGACCGAGGGCCTGCAGGCCGAGTTCGGGCGCCAGCGCGTCTTCAACACACCGGTCGCCGAGGCCGGCATCGCGGGGATCTGTGTCGGCCTCGCGCTCGCTGGCTGGCGGCCCGTGGCGGAGATGCAGTTCGACGGGTTCTCGTATCCCGCCCTGGACCAGGTCATCTCCCACGTCGCGAAGTACCGGGAGCGCACCCGGGGCCGAGTCGAGATGCCGATCGTCATCCGCATCCCGTCGTTCGGCGGGATCCGCGGCAAGGAGCACCACGGCGAGAGCCCCGAGACCTACTACGTTCACACGGCGGGCCTCAAGGTCGTCGTGCCGTCGACGCCGCTCGATGCCTACGCACTGCTGTCCAACGCCATCGCGGACCCGGATCCGGTGATCGTCCTCGAGCCGAAGAGCCGCTACTGGTCGAAGGAAGGCGGCGAGCTGAGCACCGACGGTGCCGGGATCGGCGAGGCTCGCGTGCTCCGCGACGGCGACGCGTGCGCGATCGTCTCCTACGGCGCGATGGTGCACCGGTGCCTCGACGCCGCGATACGGCTCGCGGATGAGGGCATCGAGTGCCGGGTGCTCGACCTGCGGTCACTCACCCCGCTCGATCTGGACGCGGTGGGCGACGCGGTGCGCGCGACCGGCCGAGCGGTCGTGGTGCACGAGGCCCCGAAGACGCTGGGGATGGGCGCCGAGATCGCCGCGCGCATCATGGAGACGGCGTTCGATCACCTCGAGGCGCCGGTCGGCCGCGTTGCCGGCCCGGACGTGCCCTACCCGCCGGCGTCGCTCGAGCAGCACTACCTCCCGAGCGTCGAGCGCATCTGCGCCGCCGTGCGATCCGCGGTGACCTACTAGTGCCCGAGCGCACTTTCCTGCTTCCGGACCTCGGGGAGGGCCTCGAGGAGGCGGAGATCGCGGCGTGGCTCGTGGCCGAGGGCGATTCGGTCACGCTCAACCAGCCGATCGTGGAGGTGGAGACGGCGAAGGCGAACGTCGAGATCCCCTCGCCGTACGCCGGGCGGATCGCGAAGCTGCACGCCTCGGCGGGGGCCGTCGTGCCGGTCGGCTCTGCCCTCGTCACCTTCGATGTGGAGAACGCCGACGCGTCCACGAGCTCGGGCGGTCGGGTCGCGGCGACGCCGGCGGTGCGCAGGCTCGCGAAGGAGTTGGGGGTCCAGCTCGGCTCCGTGGCGGGCACCGGCCCGGGGGGCCGGGTGACGCGGGAGGATCTTGAGCGAGCCGCCTCCGATACCCCTCGGCCGTCGGCCGACGACGGCGAGATCGTTCCCGTATCCATGATCCGAAGAGCGATCGCGGCGAACCTGTCGAAGGCGGCCACCGTGCCCACCGTGACGACCTTCCGCACCGTCGATTGCAGCTCGCTCGAGGCGTTCAGACGAGAGCTCGACGTCTCGCCGCTACCGATCTTCGTCCGCGCCCTGGCCGAGGTATGCGGCGCGCACCCCAAGCTCAACGCCGAGTGGCACGAAGACGGGATCCGGATGCACGCGTGGGTCCACGTCGGGATCGCCGTCGACACCGAGCGGGGGCTAGTGGTCCCGGCGGTGCGCGACGTGGGAGCGCTCGGTATCGGCGACGTGGCGGCCGAGATCGCGCGGCTCGCCGCGGCGGCTCGCGATGGCACGCTGGCGAGCGATGCGGGCGCGGGCACGACGATCAGCGTGAGCAACACGGGCAGCTACGGCTCGGAATCCGGGACGCCACTGCTGAACCCGCCGAACGCGGTCACGATCGCGCTCGGCGTCATCGCTCCACGGGCGCTCGTCGTGGGCGGGGTGATCGAGGCCCGACCTGCGTGCACGCTGTCCTGCACCTTCGACCACCGTGTCCTGGACGGTGCGGACGTGGGGCGCGCGCTCACGGATCTCGTCACGATGCTCCAGGACCCCGAGCGGCTGCGAGGATTGCCACGATGAAGATCGTTTCCCTTCTGCCGTCGGCAACCGAGATCGTGTACGCGCTCGGGCTGGGCGACCAACTCGCGGCCGTCACCGACGAGTGCGACTTCCCCCCCGAGGCCACGACGAAGCCCGTCGTCTCGCGCAGTGCGCTCCCCCAGGGCCGTCCCCTCACCTCGCGCGAGATCGACGACGCGGTCCGCGAGAAGATGGATGCCCGCGACCCGTTGTACTTGCTCGACAAGGCCTTGATCCAGCGGATCTCCCCCGACGTGATCCTCACGCAGGACCTCTGCCGCGTGTGCGCCGTCCCGAGCGGCCAGGTGCAGCAGGCTCTCGACGAGATCGGGGTGGCGGAGGCGACGGTGCTCTCGCTGGACCCACACTCGCTGGACGAGATCCTCGACGGCATCCGATCGGTCGGAAAGCTCCTGGACCGGAGAGCGACGGCCGACGAGCTCACGGCGTCGCTCCGCGAGCGCATCGAGGCGGTCCGGCGCGCGGCGCTCCGGCTTCCGACCGTGCGGGTCTTCTGCCTGGAATGGTTCGATCCGCCGTTCGTCGCCGGCCACTGGCTCCCCGACATGGTGGAGATCACGGGCGGGACGAACCTGCTGAACGGCAAGGAGCAGCCCTCTCGCGTGGTCACGTGGCGCGAGATCCGAGACGAGAACCCGGAGGTCGTGGTGTTCATGCCGTGCGGGTACTACCTGGAGGAGGCCGAGCAAGAGGCCGCCCGGCTGCTCGCGAACGCCGAGTTCGCCGAGACGCCGGCCGCGATCGCGGGCGACGTGTACGCCGTGGATGCCACCTCGTACTTCTCGCGTCCCGGACCTCGGATCGTGGACGGGCTGGAGATCCTCGCGTGGGCGATCCACCCCGACGCGTTCCCCACGCCGCTCTCGGGACGGATCACGCGCGTGGGGGCTTGATCCGCTTCGGATATCCTTCGCCGTATGAGGGGGATCAACCTCGTGACGCCCGCGGACATCGGCAAGCGCGTCACGTTCCAGTTCGAGCTGCCGAACGGGTTCCTCGGCGAGGCGGTCGGCACGCTCGAGGCGTGGGACCAGGCGGCAGAGACCTTCGTCGTGCGCAAGAAGGACGGCTCGATCGCGCGGGTGCCAGCGCGTGGCGTGCACCACGGAAAGGTCGTCGGGACCTGACCCGCCGGCTCGATCGCAGGAGGAACCCGTGACCGAGGAGCTTCCCACCGCAACCATCCGCCGGCGGCTCGGCTCCGAGGACGCCCACTACGGTGGGAACCTCGTCGCCGGGTCGAAACAGCTCGAGATCATCGGTGATCTCATCACGGAGCTCGCGATGCGTCACGACGGCGACGAGGGCCTGTTCCGAGCGTACGAGTCGGTGGAGTTCCTCGCGCCGCTCTACGCGGGTGATTGGATCGAGGCGACCGGGCGGATCGTGCGCGTGGGCTCCTCGAGCCGCACCTGCGAGTTCGAGGTGTGGAAGATCGGCGGTGCGCGACCCGACATCTCAGAGTCCGCCGCCGAGTTCCTCGACGAGCCGATCCTCACGTGCCGAGCCGTCGGGACGACGGTCGTCACGAAGGATCACCAGCGGTTCCCACCGTCTGAGCTTCCTGGCCGGCCCTCCGCGGGAAAGCCATGAACGTCGTCTCCTATCGCCCCGACCCCTCGGAGTTCGCCTGGACCTTCGGAGGTGCGCCGCCGGTGCTGAAGGTGAGCCCCGGCGATGTCATGGAGCTCTGGACCGAAGATGCGTTCGGGGGCAAGGTGCGAGGGCCGGACGACGTCATCTCGAAGGTGATTCAGTTCCCGTTCGTGAACCCGCAGACGGGGCCCTTCTTCGTCGAGGGCGCCGAGCCCGGCGACACGCTGGCGATCCACTTCGTCTCGATCGAGCCTTCGAGGGACTGGGGCGCCTCCACGCTCGTTCCGCTGTTCGGGGCGCTTTCGTCGACCCATCAGACCGTGACGCTCCAAGATCCGCTGCCGGAGGTGGTGTGGATCTACGACGTCGACCCGGCGAAGCGGACGGTGACGTATCGGGCCCGTGCCGGCGACCATTCGGTGGATCTGCCGCTTGACCCGATGCACGGGACCGTGGGTGTCGCGCCGGCGAACCTGGAGACGAGGCTCTCGCTCGTGCCCGACGCGCACGGAGGGAACATGGATACGCCCGAGATGCGGGCCGGCGCCACCTGCTACCTGGGCGTGAACGTCGAGGGGGCCCTGTTCTCGCTCGGTGACGGGCACGCCCGCCAGGGCGAAGGAGAGACCTGCGGCGTGGCGGTCGAAACCGCGATGGACACGGTGATCACGATCGACCTGATCAAGGGTCGGACGACGCCGTGGCCACGGCTCGAGAACGACGGCTACATCATCACCACCGGCTCGGCGCGCCCGCTCGAGGACGCGTTCCGTATCGCGCACAGCGAGATGGTGGGGTGGCTCTGTGAGGAGTACCGGTTCGACAAGCTCGACGCGTACCAGTTCCTCACGCAGGTGTCGGAGAGCCCGCTCGCGAACGTATGCGACCCCAACTACACATGCCTGGCCAAGGTGCCGAAGCGGTACCTCCCGCGCGGGGAGGCATACGGGGGCACGCACGCGAAGCTGAAGGAGATCGCCGTCGAGTACAGGAAGGCGCGCTGACGCGGGACGTCGATCTCGCCGAGCTGCGGGCCCTCGCGGTCGAGCTCGCCGGACGGGCAGCGGCCATCCACCGGGAAGGGCGCTCGAGGCCGCTCGAGGTGAAGGAGAAGTCCTCGTCGGGCGATCTGGTCAGCCAGATCGACGCGGAGGCCGAACGCGCGATCGTCGACGGGCTCACGGCGGCCCGACCGCACGACGCGATCCTCGGTGAGGAGGGCACCGATCGAGCCGGGACGACGGGGGTGCGATGGATCGTCGACCCGCTCGACGGCACCGCGAACTACGTCACCGGCTATCCGGCGTACGCGGTCTCGATCGGCGTCGAAGTGGACGGCGAGCCGGCCGTAGGCGTCATCGCCGACTCGGTGCGGGGCATGATGTATTCGGCACATCGCGGAGGAGGCGCCATGCGTGACGATCGCCCGATCCGCCCATCCGAGCGGACCGATCTTCGCGCCTGCCTGATCGCCACCGGGTTCGGTTACTCCGTGCAGGAGCGTCGCGCGCAAGCCGAGATCGTGCGACACGTCCTGCCCCGCGTCGCCGATATCCGGCGGAGCGGCTCGGCGGCGTTCGACCTCGCCGCCGTGGCCGCCGGCAGCGTCGACGGCTTCTACGAGGTCCAGCTCGCGCCGTGGGATGTGGCCGCGGGGCGGGTGATCGCGCTCGAGGCGGGCGCGCGCGTGGAGCTGCTGCCGGTGGAGGGGACGGATCACGCTGCCACGATCGCCGCTCCGCCGCAGCTCTTCGACGAGCTGCTATCGCTTCTCCGAGCGGCCGGGTTGCAGGTCGAGCGTGCGGGCGGTTAGCTCGCCTCGGCCAGGGAGTGCAGGACCCCGAGGAGGTCATCCACGTTGAAGGGCTTCGAGACGAACGCGTCGGCCCCGAGCTCGACCGCCTTGGCTCGGTCGCGCATACTCGCTCGGGCCGACACCACGATGACGCGGGGCCGATCCTCCGCGGGCAGGCTCTGCAACGCCTCGAGCACGCTCCACCCGTCCATCACGGGCATCATGATGTCGAGGAGCATGAGCTGCGGTCGGTGCAGCCGCAGCTCGTCGAGTGCGCTCTGTCCGTCACGCGCCGAGAACGTCTGGTAACCCTCGGCCTCCAGGCTGAACTTGAGCATCCAGACGACCTGCGGCTCGTCGTCGACGACCAACACGCTGCTGCTCGAGCTCGATGGGTCCATCGCCCCTCGAGCGTACGCGTGCGTGCACCAGCTCGGAATCCGCCGGAGGGACCGTTTTCCCGGACCGGTCGGACTAGCCCCGGGCGATGGCGGGGCCTGCTCGGGACCACTCTGCGGATGGTCACTCTCAGGCAGACGCGAGCCTAGGCACGGAGATCGACGCCCGTTCCTGCGATGACGTCCCCCACATGCCAGGCGATCGTCTCTGCGGCAGCGGCGCGCGCAATGACGTCCGTCGCTCGCTCCTTGGGGACGACGAGCACCATCCCGACGCCCATGTTGAAGGTGGCGAACATCTCGTCCGGAGATGCGCCGGACGCTTCGGCCACGAGGGCGAACACGGGTGGCACCCTCCACGTCCCGAGTCCGACCACGCCGCCGAGTCCCTCGGGCAGGACGCGCGGGATGTTCCCGATGAGACCGCCGCCGGTGATGTGCGCCGCCGCGTGCACGAGGCCTTCGCCCGCGAGCGAGCGCACCAACGGCGCGTAGATCGCGGTCGGCTCGAGCAGCTCGTCGGCGAGGGATCGCCCGAGCCGCGGCAGATCGTCCTCGAGGCCGTATCCGCCGTCCTCGAGCAGCGCCCGGCGAACGAGCGAGTAGCCGTTCGAGTGCAGCCCGCTCGAGGCGAGGCCGACGAGCGCGTCGCCCTCCCCCACCCGCTGCGGCCCGAGCAGCTGCGACTCCTCGACGAGGCCGACGCAGAACCCCGCCAGGTCGAACTGGCCTTCGGCCATCAGGCCGGGGTGCTCGGCCGTCTCGCCGCCCAGCAGCGCGCACCCGGCGCGCCGGCACCCCTCGGCCACGCCGGCGACGATCGCGGCGACGTCGGTCGGAACGACCCGATCGATCGCCAGATAATCGAGGAAGAACAGCGGCTCGGCACCGGTGCACACGACGTCGTCGGCGCACATGGCCACGAGGTCGATACCGACCGAGTCCCTTCTGCCGGCCATGCGCGCGATCTCGAGCTTCGTTCCGACCCCGTCCGTAGCGGCGGCGAGGTATCGGCCCTCGGCGATGCGGAAGAGGCCCGCGAAGCCGCCGACGCCGTCGGTCACCTCTGCGCGGGTGGCCGAAGCGGCGAGGTCTCGGATGAGCGTGACAGCCTCCGCGGCGGCCTCGAGGTCGACGCCGGCCCGGCGGTAGGTCTCGGTCACGACTTCGCCGGGTGCTCCAACAGGAACTTGCCGGCCCGCTCGGGGATCGGGATGGGGTACTCGCCGTCGAAGCACGCCCGGCAGAGGCTCTGCTTCGGCGATCCGGTGGCCGCGACCATGCCCTCCATCGACAGGTATCCGAGGGAGTCGGCGCCCACGAACTGGCGCACCTCTTCCACGGACAGGTCCGAGGCCACGAGCTCGGAGCGCGTCGACATGTCGATGCCGTAGAAGCACGGCCACTTGATCGGGGGGCACGTGATGCGCGTATGGACCTCGGCGGCGCCCGCCTCGCGGAGCGCCTGGACGAGCTGCCGCGTCGTGGTTCCCCGCACGATCGAGTCATCGACGACCACGAGCCGCTTGCCGCGGATCACGTCTGGGATCGGGTTCAGCTTCAGCTTCACACCCCGCTCTCGCAGCGACTGCGAGGGCTGGATGAACGTGCGTCCCACGTATCGGTTCTTCATCAACCCCTCGCCGTACGGGATGCCGGAGACCTCGGCGTAGCCCTGCGCCGCCGAGTGGCCCGTGTCCGGCACCGGGATCACCAGGTCACCGTCGGCGGGCGCCTCAGCGGCCAGCCGGCGACCGAGCTCGCGGCGCACCTCGTACACCGTGCGGCCCATCATGCGAGAGTCCGCGCGAGCGAGGTAGACGTACTCGAAGACGCACAGGGCGCGTCGAGGGCTCTCGGCGAACCGGACCGCGTGCAGACCGCGCTCGTCGATCCGGATCAGCTCGCCGGGCTCGACGTCGCGCACGAACGTCGCGCCGACGATGTCGAGCGCGCACGTCTCGGAGGCGACCACGAACCCATTGGGCAGCCGGCCGATGGAGAGCGGTCGAAAGCCCATGGGATCACGGGCGGCGAACACGCTGCGCTCGTCCATGAGGACGAACGAGAACGCACCCTCGAGCATCGGCAGGACCTCGAGCGCAGCGTCGTAGAGGCCGTCGCCCATGTGCCGCGTCAGGAGCGTGGCGACGAGGTCGGAGTCGGTGGTAGCCCGACCGCTGCGTCCGACGCGCTCGGCGAGCTCAAGCGTGTTGACGAGGTTGCCGTTGTGACCGAGCGCGATCGAGCTCCGGCCGTCGGTCTTGAAGGCGGGCTGGGCGTTCTCCCAGGTGGTGGAGCCGGTCGTCGAGTACCGGTTGTGCCCGATCCCGAGCTCGCCTTGAAGCGTGGCGAGGGTCGCCTCGTTGAACACCTGGGAGACGAGCCCGAGCTCCTTGTACACCAGGATGTGCTCGCCGTCGGAGACCGCCATCCCCGCAGATTCTTGGCCTCGGTGCTGCTGGGCGAAGAGCCCGAAGTACATGAGCCTCGCAACGTCCTCACCCGGGGCCCAGACCCCGAAGACGCCGCACTCTTCTTTCGGACTCTCCGCTCCCACGAGTGCGCCGATGGTAACACCGGCCCGCCCGAGCTCCCCGGAACGCGCGGTCAGCGCACGAGGACGTGGACGCGCTGGACCGCGTTGTTGCCATAGCCACCGACGTTCCACTCCGGGACCAAGGGCTGCGTCTCGCCCTTGGCATCCGTCGCGCGAGAGCAGAGCTCCTGTTCGCCTGGCAGAGCGTCCCACTCGAAGGACCAACGCCGCCACGCGTACGGGGAGTCGGGTAAGGTGCCGAGCCTCGCATCGGCCCAGGTCGCTCCGCGGTCATCGCTCACTTCGACGCGCTCGATCGAGCCGGACCCGGACCAGGCCCGACCCTCGAGTGGGCATCGGCCGGCCTGGACGAAGCGCTTCCGGGTCATGAACTCGGGGATCCCCGGCGGGAGCATGAGACTTCGAACGTGGATGCGAGTGATGGACTCGCCGGGTTCGTCCTGGGTCGCACGCATCCGATAGCCGCGCACGTTCTGGTACCCCTGGAACGGCTCGGCGAGGACCGTGACCCGCCGCAGCCACTTGACGTGGGTCATGCCGTACCACCCCGGAACGATCAGGCGCAGGGGCGCGCCGTGCTGTGGCAGGAGGGGGGCGCCGTTCATCTCGTCCGCGAGCAAGACGTCGCCGCCGAGCGCATCGGCGAGCGGGAGGGCGCGCTCGTAGTCCTGCTCCACCTCGCCCTCGACACCGTGGTCGGCACCGGCGAAGGCGACCTCGACCGAGCCCGTCCCGATCCCCGCCTCCTCGAGCACACCACGGAGCGGTGTGCCCGTCCATTCGGCGTTTCCCACCGCCTCGAGCAACCACGGTTGGCTCACCGGCCGTGGCTCGTACAAGGCTCGTCCGTTCCCGGCGCACTCGAGCGTGACCGCGAGCGAAACGCGTGGCCGGGCTCGGAGATCCTCGAGCGACAGTTCGACGGCCGCGCCGACGTTCCCGCCGACCTCGAGCCGCCACGAGCGTGGGTCGACGTCCGGGATGTCGTAATGGATCAAGAGGTAGTGCAGCCCCGCGGGGGTGATGTCGTAGCGGAGCGCCTCGAGCGGCATGCCGTGGTTGCGTGCGGCGAGCTGCAGCTCCTCGCGCGAGATGCC
>JBDTYT010000058.1:0-11209 GCA_040005555.1 Actinomycetota bacterium
CTCGCCCTCCGGTCGCGCTTGGAGAGCGTTTCGTACGCCACCTTCTGCACGAGGGACTGGAGGAACCCGTACTGCCCGCGTTCGGGGGAGCGCGGATCCATCTGGAGTCCGAGGAGCTCCTTTCGGACGAGCGAGGCGAGCAGCGGCTCCAGCTCTTCCTCGCTCCGGCTCGTGAGCGCCGCAACCCCTGCTCGGGTGAAGGTCTTGCCGAGGACGGAGGCGTCCTGGAGCAGCGTCCGCTCATCCGTCGAGATCCCGTCGAGCCTGGCCGCGATCAGGGACTGGAGCGTCTCGGGAACCGCGAGATCCTCGATCGAACCGGTGGGTTCGAACCGATCGCCCTCTCGCTTCACGAGGCCCCGGTCCAGGAGCATCCGGATGGTTTCGACCGCGTAGAGCGGAACGCCCTCGGCGCGATCCCGGATCCGGTCGCGGAGCTCGGCGGGGAGCCCCGGCACCATCCCGATGAGGAGTTCGTCCATCGCGTCGTTCACGAGCGGCTCGAGCGAGAGGGAGGTCGAGCCGTACCGTCCCGCGCCCCATGTCGGCCGGCGCTCGAGCAGCTCCGGTCGGGCGAGGCTCACGACGAACAACGGATGGTCGCGTGACCACTCGAGCAGGTACTCGATGAAGTCGAGCAGGCTCTCGTCGGCCCACTGCAGGTCCTCGAAGACTAGGACGACCGGCCAGCGATCCGTCATGCGCTCGAAGAACAAGCGGCAGCCGGCGAACAGGTCCTCGCGTGATGGAGCGGTCCGTTCCTCGAGGCCGAGCAGGTGCGCCAGCCGGGGCTCGACGAAGCGGCGATCTTCCTCGTCGGGAACGAGCTCGGCGATCGTTGCGCGCAGCTTCTGCAGCGCGGTGTCGGCGGCCTCGTCCTCGGCGATGCGGGCGCGCATCCGCACCATCTCGGCGAGGGCCCAGTACGTGACGCCGTCGCCGTAGGGGATGCAACGCCCGCGATGCCACCATGCGGTGTCGACGACGCCGTCGATGTATTTGAAGAACTCCCAGGACAGGCGCGACTTCCCGATGCCGGCGACGCCGGTCACCGAGAGCAGGTGCGCCTTCTTGTCCTCGGCGGCGGCGTGGAAGAGGTCCTTCAACAGCCGGAACTCGCGGGTGCGTCCGACGAACGGCGATTCGAGCCCGACCGATCGGAGCTCACCGCCGACCAGGGCGATCACCCGGACCGCCCGGAACAGCTCGACGGGCTCGGCCTTGCCCTTCAGTTCGTGGGCTCCCGTGTCCTCGAAGACGATCGATGCTTCCGTCGCTCTCCGGGTCGCTTCGGTGACGAGGACGGTCCCCGGGGCAGCCGCCGTCTGAACCCTGGACGCTGTGTTCACGAGGTCCCCGGCCACCATCCCCTCGCCCTCGGCGCCCAGCGTGACGGCCGCCTCCCCGATCGCGACTCCCGCGCGGAGCGCGAGCTCGGGTGCATGCACCTCCTCGCCGAGCGCTGCGACGGCGGCGACCAGGTCCAACGCGGCGCGGACCGCACGCTCGGCGTCGTCCTCCTTCGCGACGGGTGCCCCCCACACCGCCATGACGGCGTCACCGATGAACTTCTCGACCGCCCCCCCGTAGCGCTCGATGACTCGCCGGGCGGTGTCGAAGTACCGCGACAACAGCTCGCGGACCTCCTCGGGGTCGCGCGACTCCGATAGGGTGGTGAATCCGACCAGGTCGGCGAACAGGACGGAGACGAGGCGACGCTCGGCGGCGGCGGGCTCGCGGGCGACCGCCCGCGGCGACGGGGGCGCAGATGTCGCGCCGCCACTCAGGGGCGTCCCGCACTCGCCACAGAATCGGTCGTCGGTCTCGTTCGCCGCGCCGCAGTTCGGGCACGCGAGGGCGAGAGCGCTTCCGCAGGCCGAACAGAACTTCCTCCCCGGCCGGTTCTCGGTGCCGCAACTCGAGCAGATCATGCGTTTTCCAGTCTTCGCACTCGCTGAGGGTAGTCCGAACGCCCCGCTGCTGACGATGACGGGCCGTGGCTACCATGGGCGCCATGGCCGGACCCATCTGGCGGATCGACGATCGCGCGTTCGACTGCTCGGAACGCACCCTCGTCATGGGCATCCTCAATGTCACGCCCGACTCGTTCAGCGACGGAGGGCGCTTCTTCGACCAGGTCTATGCGGCTCGACACGGCAGCCAGATGGCGGCAGACGGAGTCGACCTGATCGATGTCGGCGGCGAGTCGACGCGCCCGGGTTCGGATCCGGTCCCCCTCGAGGAGGAGCTCGCCCGGGTCCTGCCGGTGATCGGGCGTCTCATCGACGAGGCGCCCGGAGTCCCGATCTCGATCGACACCAGCAAGGCCGAGGTTGCGGCGGCGGCGCTCGACGCCGGCGCGAGCATCGTGAACGACGTCTCCGGCGGGCGAGACCGCGAGATGTTCGACGTCGTGCGTGAACGCCGGGCAGCGATCGTCCTCATGCACATGAAGGGTGAACCGAAGACGATGCAGGAGGCACCGGCCTACGACGACGTCGTCGCCGAGGTGCGCGGCTACCTCAGCGAGCGCGTCGAAGCAGCCGAATTCGCCGGGATCGAGGCCGAGAGGATCGCGATCGACCCCGGTATCGGGTTCGGAAAGGAGCTCGAGGACAACCTCGCGCTTATGCACGGTGTCGACGCGCTGTTCGAGCTCGGCCGACCGGTGCTCGTAGGCCCGTCGCGCAAGCGGTTCATCGGGACGCTGCTCGGCGATCTGCCGCCCGAGCAGCGGGTCGAGGGAACGGCCGGGGCCGTCGCGTGGCTCGTGACGCGCGGCGCGCACATCGTCCGTGTGCACGACGTGCGCGAGATGGTGCGGGTCGTGCGCGTCGTGGATGCCATCGCACGAGCGGGCGAGTGAGCGCGTCCGAGCTTCGGCGCGCCCGCGTCTCGGGCGGCGAGCTCGCGTTCCTCGAGATGGGCGATCCTGACGATCCCTCGGTCCTGCTGCTCCACGGCTTCCCGGGCTCGTCGTACGCGTGGCGGCAGTTCGCGCCGTTGCTCTCGCCGTGGATGCACGTGATCGCGCCCGACCTCCTCGGGTGCGGGGACTCGGATCAGCCCGTGGACGCGGATCTTTCGGTGCTCGCACAGACGGGGTACGTGCGTGAGCTGTTGGGTCATCTGGGGATCGAGCGGTTCGCCGTGGTCGGGCACGCGCATGGCGGCGGCATCGCGCAGCTCCTCGCGCTCGATGGCGGCGTCGAGACGATGATCCTGCTCGATCCGATCGCCTTCGACGCCTGGCCGAGCGAGACCTTCGGCGAGTTGCAGCGCAGCGCCCCCGAGGCGCCGAGCGCATCACTCGTGCGAGCGGTGATCTCGATGGGGTTCGATCTCGGCATGGGACACCGCCCGAGGCTCACCGACGCGGATCTCGACGAGTACTGCCGGCCGTTCTCGCGCGACGGCGGGCCCGCCGCGTTCGTGCGCTTCCTCCGCGCGATGGACGGAGTGGGCTTGGCCGACTCCGAACCGGCGCTCGGCGATCTGCAGGTGCCCGCCCTTCTCTTGTGGGGTGAAGACGACCCCTTCATCCCGGTCACCGTGGCCGAGCGGCTGGCCGACGCGCTGCCGATGTCCTCGCTGGCGGTCCTGCCGGGGTGTTCGCACTTCCTGATGGAAGATGCGCCCGAGACGATCGCGCCGCTCATGTTCGAATATCTGCGAGCGGTGTACCTGCGCGCCGGCCACGTACACGAGGAGGCCGGCCCCATCACGATCGAGCTCGGGCGGCGCCCGCCCGGTGAGGAGGTCGGCACATGAGCACGACGCGGCTGTTCCTGACGGGTATCGGCGCTCGAGGACGCCTGGGCGCGAACCCGGGCGAGCAGGACGTGCCCCAAGACGTCGTCGTGGACCTCGACGTCGAGGTGCAGGTCGGCGCCGACTCGCTCGCCGCGACCGCCGACTACCGATCGTTGATCCGCGCGGCCCGTGGGGTGGTGGCCGAGGGCTCATTCGACCTCCTCGAGTCG
This sequence comes from Actinomycetota bacterium, assembly GCA_040005555.1. Taxonomy (GTDB): domain Bacteria; phylum Actinomycetota; class UBA4738; order UBA4738; family HRBIN12; genus JBDTYT01. The sequence goes on from JBDTYT010000058.1 coordinate 3,984, forward strand.
CTGGCGGCCGCGGTGGCCCGAGCGGTCGCCTCGGGACCGGGCGTCGTGCGGGCGACGGCGATCGTGCACAAGCCGGCCGCGGCTCGCTCGAACGACGTCCAAGGCGTGGCCGCGGCGTTCACCGCCGACGGGGCAGACTGACGAGCCTTACGGTGGCCGTCACCGCCTACCTTGGGCTCGGCGCGAACCTCGGTGACCGGCTCGGCAATCTGCAACGTGCCGTGGATCTGCTCGGGGCGCAACCCGGTCTGACCGTCGTGCGCAGCTCGCGCGTGTACGAGACCGATCCGGTCGGGGGGCCCCCTCAGCCGCCCTTCCTGAACGCCGTCCTCGAGATCGCGACGGAGCTCAGCCCGCACGAGCTGCTCTCGATCTGCGGAGGGATCGAGAACTCGATGGGTCGGGTCCGAGTGGTGCACTGGGGTCCGCGACCGATCGACATCGACATCCTGACGTACGACGAGCGGACGATCGACGAGGTCGATCTCCACGTGCCCCACCCTCGCATGCATGAGCGCGGGTTCGTCTTGGCGCCGCTCGGCGAGCTCGCCGAGGATCCACCGCTGCCCGGCGGGCGCCACCTCGCCGACCTCCGTCTCGCCCCCGGTGTCCTCGAGGGCGTTCGGCCGTTCGCTCCCCCGCTGTCGGCACCCTCGTGAGCGAGGTCACGTGCTTCCGGTGCGATTGGGTAGGGTCGACGCGCGCACGCGCGTGCCCGAGGTGCGGCACGCTGCTGCACCGCTCCGAGTCCGATGCTCCGCGCCGCCCGGAGCTGAGCGCACCCGCCCGCCCCGAGCCGACGGAGCCGGGGGGTGACCAACGCGCCCACACGGGACGCACCGCTCCGTGGCGTGTCCTCGCGGGCATGGCGACGGTCGGCATCGTCCTCGCCGTGGCCTCAACGACGCTCCACGGGCCGAGACCGAGGTCGAGCTCCGCTTCGGAGTCATCCTCGTCACCGCAGCCTCGATCCGCCCAGGGCCACGGATCCCTCGTCTACACCACGAAGATCGATCCGAGCCGCGCGCCCCAGGTGTTGTGGCGCTTGGATCTAGCAACCGATCGGAGTTCGGAAGGACCCCAGATCGCGCCGGCCCTCGATCTCGTCGATGCGACCGGGGTCCGGCAGGGCTGGTTGGGGCTCACGGCGGCGGTGCACGGGCGACAAACTGCTTTCCTGCTTCACGGAACATCTCCGTTCATCGAGCCGAGGCCGATCGATTCGGGAGACCTGGTGGCATGGGGACCCGGCGGGTCCTCGATCGCGGTCTCGTCGCACCGCCGGACGCGTGCGAACGCTTGCCGGTCCGAACGGATCGACGTCACCAACGTCAACACCTGGGTCACGCAGAACGTGCTCGATGAGCCGAACGGATGCGGCCATCTCGTCTCGCTCGGTCGCTCCGGAGCCTCGACGTACTACACGCGGTCGGAGACCGGAGACGTGGGTATCTACTTCACCGGCGTGGTGGGCGTGCCGCACCTCGTGCTGGATGCGTACGGCATGCTGTCCGTCTCGCCTACGTCGGACTTCCTCGTCGTCCCGGCGGGCGGCACCTCGACGGGCGGCACACCGTTCGGGTCGCCGGACGGGACGTCGAGCGGCGCGGTGCTCTTTTGGCGAGGGCACGGCGGCCCTGTGCAGCTCGGGGACGCGAAGGACGACCTGATCGTCGAGCGGGTCCTGGCGTGGTCGCCGGACGGGGCGCAGGCGGCGGTGCTCGGATCTCTGGGCGCGCGTGATGGCGTGTTCGTGCTCGATGCGGGCCCCGGGGGTGAGCGTCGAGCGCCCACCTTCGTCGTCTCCGGCGGGGTGGATCTCGGCGCGACCTTCGACGACGAAGGGGAGCTGTACGTCGTGATCGGCGGCCACCTGTTCTCGTACCTCGACGGCGTGCTGTCCGACGTGCCCCTGCCCGAGGGCTCGCCCGCGCCGAGCGCCCCGATCGTCTGGATGCCCTAGCGGGATACTCGGGGCATGGACATCGCGGTGGTGGGAGCGGGTCGCGTCGGCACGGCGCTCGCGATCTTGCTGCGCGATGGCGGTCACCGGATCGTGGCCGTCGCGGGTGGCTCGGGAACCCCGGATCGCGCGGCGCGATACTTGCCGGGCGTCCCCGTGCGAGATGCCGCCGGCGCCGCTCGAGACGCAGGGGTCGTGTTGATCGGCACGCCCGACGCTCAGATCGCTCCCGCGTGCGAGTCGATGTCGAGGGCGGGAGCGCTCGGCGAGGGGCAGACGGTCGCCCACCTGTCCGGCGCCACCGGGCTCGACGCGCTGGCGTCCGCTCGCTCCGCGGGAGCGGAGACGCTCTGCGTCCATCCGCTCCAAACATGCCCGGACGTGGAGAGCGGCCTGCGCCGCATCCCCGGCAGCGTCTTCGCGATCACCGCGGCATCTGATGACGCGTGCACGCTCGGTGAGCAGCTAGCGCGCGACGCAGGCGGCAGGCCGTTCCGTCTGGCCGATGACGCGAAGCCCATCTATCACGCAGCAGCGGTCTTCGCCTCGAACTACCTCATCGCGATCACCGCGCTCGCCGAGGAGCTGGAGCGATCGGCTGATGTGCCCGATCCCCTCGGCGCGCTGATGCCGCTCCAACGCGCCACGCTCGACAACGTCGCGATGCTCGGACCCGGCTCGGCGCTCACGGGTCCCGCGCTCCGCGGCGACGCGGGAACCGTCGAGCGCAACCTCGCGGCGCTCGCGAAACACGCCCCGCACGCGATCGCGTCGTACGTCGCGCTCGCGGACCTCACCTTGGACCTGGCCCAGCGCGGCGGCCGGATCTCGCCGGACACGCGCGCCGACGTCGACGAGGTGCTCGATCGGTGGAGGTGATCCGCCAACTCGCCGCCTCCCTCGCTCGATGCGACGAAGCGCGAGCGGCGGGCCAGCGCGTGGGGGTGGTGCCGACCATGGGGGCGTTCCACGGGGGTCACACCTCGCTGATGCGTCGCGCGCGCGAGGAGACGGACCTGGTCGTCGTCACCCTGTTCGTGAACCCGCTCCAGTTCGGCGCCGTCGATGATCTGGCCGCGTATCCGCGAGATGAGGATCAGGACAGGCGCATCGCTGAGGCGATCGGGGTCGACGTCTTCTTCGCTCCCACGGCCGAGGAGATGTATCCGGCGGGACCCCCCGAGATCCGCGTCGACCCCGGCCCGCTCGGTGAGCGGCTCGAGGGGGCGAGCCGACCCGGCCACTTCGGCGGGGTCGCGACGGTGGTGGCGAAGCTCTTGCACGCCGTGGGGCCGGCGCGCGCCTACTTCGGCGAGAAGGATGCGCAGCAGGTCGCCGTGATCCGGCGCATGGTGCGAGACCTCTCGTTCCCGGTCGAGATCGCGGTATGCCCGACGGTCCGGGAGCCCGACGGCGTCGCGATGTCCTCGCGCAACCGACGACTCACGCCCGAACAGCGCGAGGCGGCCGGCTGCCTGTTCCTCGCGCTCTCGGAGGCCGCGGAGCTCGCGCGTGCCGGCGAGCGGGACGCGGCGAAGCTCGTCGCGGCGATGGCCCGCGAGGTGGGTGCCACGCCGCTCGCGCGACTCGATTACGCCACGCTCGTGGACGCCGAAACGTTCGACGACGTCCATGAGATCTCGCGTCCGGCGCGAGCGCTCGTTGCCGCGCGCTTCGGGGATGTCCGCCTGATCGACAACCTGCTGCTTCCCACGACGTGATCGACGTGTCGGGTGCCCGATCGACCTGCGAGGATGATCGACCGGGGAGGTGAGCTCACCTGCTGCTCGCGGTGAACGTCGGCAACACGAACACGGTCCTCGGCGTCTTCCGAGGAGACGAGCTTCAGTGGCAGTGGCGCATGTCCACTCAGGCCGAGCGCACCGCCGACGAGCTCGCCGTGTTGCTCGGCGGGCTCCTGGATCAGGCCGACCTCTCGTTCACGAGCCAGATCACGGGCGTCGTGATCTCGTCGGTGGTGCCAACCTCCACGACCGCGCTGCGCGAGATGGTGAACCGGTACTTCAACTTCCCACCGGTCGTCGTCGAACCGGGGACGCGCACGGGTATCCAGATCGCGACCGACAATCCGCGCGAGATCGGGGCCGACCGCATCGTGAACGCGCTCGCAGCCTTCCATCGGTACGGCGGCCCGTGCATCGTCATCGACTTCGGCACAGCCACCACGTACGACGTCGTCTCGGACAAGGGTGAGTTCCTCGGCGGTGCGATCGCGCCGGGCGTGCAGACCTCGAACGCGTCCCTGTCTCGGGAAACGGCGCGCCTTCCGCAGGTCGAGCTGCACGCGCCGAGGGTGGCCATCGGCCGCAACACCGTCGAGGCCATCCAGTCGGCCCTGATCTTCGGCACTGCCGCCGAGGCGGACGGGATGATCGAGCGCATGCGCAAGGAGCTCGGGGGCCAGGTGACGAAGGTCGTGGCGACGGGAGGGCTCGCCTCGCTCGTCATCCCGCACTGTCAGCTGGTCGACGAGCACGACCCCTGGCTCACGCTCGAGGGCCTTCGCCTCGTGTTCGACAAGAACGCCGGCCCCGCCGATGCATGACGGCGACGCGGGCGCGCGCGAGCGCGAGGTCCTGAAGGCGAGGCGCGACAGCCTCGAGCGACTGCGGTCGAGCGGTATCGAGCCGTTCGCGCTCACCTTCGACGTGACCGCGACCGCCGCCGAGATCCGCGGCCGGCACGCTGACCTCGGACCCGAGGCGCGGACCGAAGACGAGGTTTCGGTGGCCGGCCGTGTCGTGCTCGCTCGCCGGTTCGGCAAGCTGACGTTCCTCACCCTCCGAGACCGCACCGGGGACATCCAGCTGTTCTGCGACGCCGCCTCGATGGACGCCGCGTCGTTCGAACTGCTCGAGGAGGTGGACCTCGGCGACGTCGTCGGCACGAGCGGAACCGTCATGACGACGAAGAAGGGCGAGCTGTCCGTCCGCGTCCGGACCCTCATCCTCTTGACGAAGGCGCTGCGCCCCCTGCCCGAGAAATGGCACGGTCTCAAGGACCCGGACCTGCAACAGCGCAAGCGATACCTGCACCTGGCGACCGACGAGACGGTTCGTGGGTACGTGCGCGCGCGAGCGACGGTCCTGCGCACGATCCGGCGCGAGCTCGATGCGCGCGAGTTCATCGAGGTGGAGACGCCCGTGCTGCAGCAGGTGGCCGGTGGAGCGCTCGCCAGACCCTTCACGACGCACCACCTAGCGCTCGACATGGACCTGAAGCTCCGGATCTCGCTCGAGCTCTACCTGAAGCGCCTCCTCGTTGGAGGCCTGGAGCGCGTCTACGAGATCGGGCGCAACTTCCGCAACGAGGGCATCGACCGTGAACACAACCCCGAGTTCACGATGCTCGAGCTCTACCAGGCGTACGGGGATTACCACGACATGATGGAGATCTCGCACGCGCTCGTGACCGCTGGCGCGCAGGAGGTCCGCGGCTCGTTGCGATTCCCGTTCCGTGAACGCGAGCTGGATCTGGGCGGCGAGTGGCGAACGGTGACGATCCTGGGCGCCGTGAGCGAAGCGGTGGGCGAGGACGTCACGCTCGCGCGCACCGATCTGCCCGAGCTCGCCGAGCGGCACGGTGTGAACACCGATCCGGCGTGGGGGCCGGGCAAGGTCGTCGTCGAGCTGTTCGAGAACCTCGTCGAGCAGACGCTGTGGGAGCCGACGTTCGTGTGCGATTTCCCGCGCGAGGTGTCACCGCTGGCCCGCCCGCACCGCGACGACCCCGACCTCACCGAGCACTTCGACCTCGTCATCGGGGGCGTCGAGCTCGCCACCGCGTTCAGCGAGCTCACCGACCCCGACGAGCAGCGCGCGAAGTTCGAGTTGCAGCAGGCGCTGAACGCTGCCGGCGACGATGAGGCGCACCCGCTCGACGAAGACTTCCTCGAGGCGCTCGAGCACGGGATGCCCCCTGCCGGCGGGATCGGCATCGGGATCGACCGGCTCCTGATGGTGCTCACCGACGCCGATTCGTTGCGCGACCTGATCTTGTTCCCGCACCACCGGCCGGAGTCGGGCGCGTCCTAGGCGGGCGCCTTGGTCTCGGCGGCCTCATGCAACACGAACACGAGGTCCTCGAGCGCGGTGCCCTTCGCGAGGAAACCCGAGGCGCCGGCTTCGCGCGCTTCCTTCTCGACGCCGGGGTCGGCGTGGGCGGTGAGGATCACCACGGGCAGATCCGGCGTCTTCTTGTGGATCCGCCGCATCGCTTCGATGCCGTTCAGATCCGGCATCGACAGATCCATGAGCACGAGGTCGGGCTCCACCTCGACCGCGCGCTCGACCGCAGCGATGCCGCCGCCTGCCTCGCCCGCTACCTCGATGTCATGGACCATCCTGAGCGCAGACGTCAGCGCCCGGCGGAACGCCGGATGATCGTCGACCACCAAGACCCGCAACACCATCGTCTCCTCGCGTGGAAGCGCACAGGGGGAAGGTCTTGCAGCACGAACGTCATCCATCCTTCCAGACCAGCGGGAGATCCCACAACGCCCCGTATGGGGGAACTTGCATGGTCCATACGGACCAGGGCCGAGTGATCTCAGCCTAGGGGCTCATCCTAGGGCGGTTCCCTCCCGAATAACCCTGTAGGAAGGAACGGAGACGGTCGATATACGTTGTCCAATGAAAGAAGGGCGTATCAGGGGCCAGGGGTATACTTGGCTCGTGGGGCGCTTCAGGGGCGCACGTGCACCAGCGCCGTCGGGGGCGCCCGCAGGTGTCTCGGGGGTAGGACGTGGGTCCGTTGATCCCCGGGACCGTTCGATAGGGGCTTCGGCCCAGGGGATGTGACATGTTCGAACGCTTTACCGACCGAGCCAGACGGGTCGTCGTCCTCGCCCAAGAAGAGGCGAGGATGCTCAACCACAATTACATCGGCACCGAGCACATCCTCCTCGGGTTGATCCACGAGGGCGAAGGCGTTGCGGCAAAGGCGCTCGAATCCCTGAACATCTCGCTCGAGGCCGTACGTCAACAGGTCGAGGAGATCATCGGCCAGGGCCAGGCGGCGCCGACGGGGCACATCCCGTTCACGCCGCGCGCCAAGAAGGTCCTCGAGCTCTCCCTCCGTGAGGCGCTGCAGCTCGGTCACAACTACATCGGCACCGAGCACATCTTGCTCGGCCTGATCCGCGAGGGCGAAGGCGTCGCCGCGCAGGTACTGCAGAAGCTCGGCGCAGATCTGAACCGCGTGCGCCAGACCGTGATCCAATTGCTGTCCGGCTACACCGGCG
>JBDTYT010000059.1:0-11165 GCA_040005555.1 Actinomycetota bacterium
TCGGCCAGTTGAACAGCCAGGGAACGAGGATGAGGTGTCCCGAGCTCGACACCGGGGCGAACTCGGTCACCCCCTGGGTGACGCCGAGGATGATCGCCTGGAAGATGGTCAGTGGAGGCTCCTGGCCGGGGGCGGGCGCGGCACATCCTACCCGGCCATCGGGCCAAAGACCGGGCAAAGACCGAGCGAGAAACGTCAGCCCGACGTGGGCGCGACGACGACGGTGAGGTCGGCGAACGCCTTCGCGTAGGCGAGGTGCTCGGCAGCGTCCGGGCTGACCAGGAGCACGAGCGCCGGCCCGGCATCCTGGGGCGCGAAGCCGGCGCTGCCCGGGTCCTCATCGAGGACGAGGAGGATCTCGAGCCCGGAGGACACGGTCTCGGTGTGCGGGCTCTGGCCGCCGAACGTGGCGAGCACGTCCACACGGTCGCCCGGTCGAACCGTCCCGGGCGGCATGCCCGAGGGGACCGTGAATGCTCGCAAGCCGGACGGGATCTGCGAGGCGACGGGCCCGCCATCCACTCCGACGCGTGTCCGCGTGACGATCTCGCCCTGCAACAGATCGGACACGAGCGTCCGACCGACGGCCTGCTCGAGCGTGCGCACCGCGCCGGGTGGGACGAAGACGGAGGGGACCTCGGCGACCGTGACCGCGTCCTGGGTGAGCACGGTGCCGCGCGAGAGCGAGCGAGCGGCCTCCACGAGCTGCACCGGCGAGCCCACCGCCGGGCGCAACGCCTCGAGCTGGCGTTCGTAGCCGTGCACGAGGGCGAACGCCCCGAGCCCGCTTGCGATGGCGAGCACGGCGAACACCTTCGACGTGGGCGACCAGCGTCGCCGCATGGCTGCTCCTTCCGCGTGGAACCGTCGGGAGGAGGCGGAGCCGACGCTACCGCGCGCCCGAGGTGCCCGCAGTGAACGGGGTCACACGGCGCGCGGTTTCTTCGGCGCCGAGAGCGGGAGGACCCGGAGCCGGTACTCCTCCAGCTCCTCTCGTCCGACGATCATCGCGACGGACTCGCGGATCCGGTCCCCGAGTTGACGGGGGTCCCCGATCGTCCGGAAGCGCAGCTCGATCGTGACGAGCACCGCGTCTTCACTCATGCGGCCGATGGTACCCGCCGTCTACGCCTCGACGCGCGCGCCCGAGCGCGCGGTCGCGCACGGGCAGGTGCGCTCGACCGGCAGCTCGGGGATGACGGCGAAGAGCAGGTCGCGAAGCTTCGCGTTGTTCTCGCCGAACACGCGGACGACCTCCTCGTGCGTGACGGGGGCGACGCCGTCCACGCCCACGTCGTAGTCGGTGATGAGCGAGATGTTCGCGTAGCAGAGCTCCAGCTCGCGCGCGAGCAGCGCCTCCGGGTACTGCGTCATGTTGATGACCTCCCAGCCGGCCGCCTTGAACCAGGCGGACTCGGCGCGCGTGGAGAACCTCGGCCCCTCGATCACGACCACCGTCCCTCGGTCGTGCATGGAGATGCCGAGCTTCTTACCCGCGCGGATCGTGAGCTCGCGCATCGTGGGGCAGTACGGGTCCGCGAACGAGATATGGGTCGTCTCGGGACCGTCGTAGAACGTGTGCGGCCGCGTCCGAGTGCGATCGACGATCTGATCACAGACGACGAAGTCGCCGGGCTTCACGTGTTCTTGGAGCGATCCGCACGCGTTCGGTCCGAGGATCCGCTGCACCCCGAGCTCCTTCATCGCCCACACGTTCGCCCGGTACGGGACCACGTGGGGTGGGAACTCGTGCTCGAGCCCGTGCCGCGGGATGAAGGCGACGCTGCGGCCGCCCACCTCGCCGACGATCGGGAGCGCCGACGGCTTGCCGTAGGGCGTATCGACGTCCACGGTCTCGGTGCGCTCGAGGAAGGAGTAAAAGCCCGACCCTCCGAAGACGCCGATCTCGGCCGAGGTCACGCGCTCTTCTCTTTGGGAGCCGGCTTGCGAGCGGGCTTCGTGTCGGAGGTGCCGCTCGAGGTCGTGCCGTCGGACGAGCCGCCCGTGGAGGAGGAGTCGGCCTTCTTCGCCTCGGACCCCGAGCCCGAACCCGCCTTCGACTCCGAACCCGATGAGCTCGATCCCGAGTCCGAGGATGCTGAGGTGTTGGACTTCGAGCGGCTGTCGGTCGCGTAGAACCCTGAACCTTTGAACACGATGCCCGCCGGGAAGAAGACCTTGCGCATGTGCCCGCCGCACGCAACGCACGTCTCGAGCGGCGGCTCGGCCAACCGCTGGAAGATCTCGACGTGCTGCCCGCAACTCGTGCAGGCGTACTCGTACGTGGGCATGAACGAAGTGTAGCTGCGTTCCCGTTCACCCCGATGGAGGACTGCGACGCGACGGCCGGAGACGGTATGCTCCGGCTCCCTCGAGAACGGGCTCCCTCGAGAGGAGGGCCATGAAGGTCAGGAAAGCGGTCATCCCTGCAGCGGGGCTCGGCACGCGGTTCCTTCCGGCGACGAAGGCGCAGCCGAAGGAGATGCTGCCGCTCCTGGATAAGCCGGCGATCCAGTACGTCGTCGAGGAAGCCGTCCGCGCTGGGCTCACCGACATCCTCATCGTGACCGGCCGCGGCAAGCGATCGATCGAGGATCACTTCGATCGCTCGCTCGAGCTGGAGCACTTCCTGGAAGCCAAAGGGAAGTTCGAAGAACTGAAGCAGGTCCGCGAGATCTCCGACATGGCCACGGTGCACTACATCCGGCAGAAGGACCCGCTCGGGCTCGGTCACGCCGTGGGAGCCGCGCAGGACCACGTCGGCGAGGAGCCGTTCGCGGTGCTGCTCGGCGACGACATCATCGCCGAGTCCAACCCGCTCCTGGACGAGATGCTGAAGGTGCACGAGCGCTACGGCCGCAGCGTCCTGGCCGCCATGGAGGTCTCGCGCGACGAGATCAGCATGTACGGATCGATCCAGCCCGAGTTCGTCGAGGATCGGCTGGCCCGGGTCATCGGCGTCGTCGAGAAACCGTCGGCCCAGGAGGCGCCCTCGAACCTCGCGGCGATCGGGCGGTACGTCCTCACCCCCGAGATCTTCGACTGCATCCGGGCGGTCGAGCCCGGCGTCGGCGGTGAGGTGCAGCTCACCGACGCGATCAACCTCCTGGCCCAGGATCAAGCCGTGTACGCGTGGGTCTTCGAGGGCGGCCGCTTCGACGTCGGGAACAAGCTCGACTACCTGAAGGCGACGATCGAGCTCGCGGTCGACCGCGAGGACATCGGCACGGATCTGCGCACGTACCTGGCGGACCTCGTGCAGCGCAAGAAGCTCCTGTAGCGACTCGGAGCTGCGGTGACCGCCGATAGACTGTGACCATGGCTACCACCAGCCAGCACGTCCACGACCACGACAGCGGCGAGGGTCTCGTCCCGGTCGAGGAGGCCCGCGAGCGACTGCTGGCGAAGATCGATCCGCTCCAGCCCCTGCAGCTCCCGCTCGCCGATGCGTACGGCTGCGTGCTGGCCGCCGATGTCACCGCGGACCGCGACCTCCCCGAGTTCGCCTCATCGGCGATGGACGGCTTCGCGGTGCGGTCCGGTGAGGTCGGATCGGCGAGCTCGACCCAGCCGGTCGAGCTGCGGGTCGTCGGCCGGGCGCTCATCGGTCAGCGGCCCGAGGCGACCGTGGGCGGCGGCGAGGCGGTGCGCATCGCGACCGGCGCGCCCATCCCGGCGGGCGCCGACACGATCGTGCCCATCGAGAACTGCGAGGTCGCCGGCGACCGTGTGCGGATCCTGGTCGGCGCGCCCTCCGGGCGCCACATCCGTCCCTCCGGCGAGGACGTGAAGGGCGGCGAGGTGCTCATGAAGGCGGGGCGGCAGCTCGGACCCGGCGAGCTCGGGCTGCTGGCGACGGCCGGGTTCGCGCATCCGACCGTGCATCCGCGTCCGCGCGTCGTCGTGCTGTCGACCGGCGACGAGCTGGTGCCGCCGTCGCAGCCGACGGAGTTCGGGCAGGTGCGTGATTCGAACGCGTACCTGCTCTACGCGGCGCTGCGCGAGGCTGGCGCGCAGCCCGTCATGGCCGGGATCGTTCGCGACGACGTCGATCAGCTGAAAGAGGTGGTCCTGTCGCATCTCGTGCAGGCGGACGCCTTCGTGTCCTCCGGCGGCGTCTCGGTGGGGGAGCGCGACGTCGTGAAGGCGGCGTTCTTCCGTCGGGGCGAGCTCGACTTCTACAAGGTGGCGATGCAGCCAGGGATGCCGCAAGGCTTCGGTCACATCGAGGGCACGCCCTACTTCGGGCTGCCCGGCAATCCGGTCAGCGTGTTCGTGAGCTTCGAGGTGTTCCTGCGCCCCGCCCTCATGAAGATGAGCGGCCGCAAGAACCTGTATCGCCCCGAGGTCGCGGCCAGGCTGGCCTCGGATGTCACCGGCCCACGCGGGAAGATGCAGTTCGCGCGGGTGTCGGTGAAGCGCGACCGTGACGGCTCCTTCGTCGCGACACCGACGGGCGGCCGCGGCTCGAACCTCATCGCGACGGTGTCGCGTGCGAACGGGTTGGCGATCGTGCCCGCGGGGACCGAAACCGCGCCGGCCGGCTCGCAGGTGAAGGTCTGGCTGTTCCGCTCGGCGGTGGACTGAGCGTGACCGAGGACGTCGCGCGCATCGTCGAGGTCGGCGCCAAGCAGATCACCGATCGACAGGCCGTCGCGGAGTGCGTGATCTCGATGACGCCGGACGCGGTGGCGCGGCTCACGGCCGGGACGCCGAAGGGCAACCCGCTCGAGGCCGCGCGGATCGCCGGCATCATGGGTGTGAAGCGCACGCCCGACCTGCTGCCGTTCTGCCATCCGATCGCGGTCACCGGCGCCGAGGTGCTCGTCGAGCCCGATCAGGCGGCCGGGAAGATCCGCGTGCAAACCACCGTCCGCGCGAAGGACCGGACCGGCGTCGAGATGGAGGCGCTCACCGCGGCCGCGGTGGCCGCGCTCAGCCTGTACGACACCGCGAAGGCCTTCGACCGTGCGGCGCGGATCGATGGGCTCCGCCTCCGCTCCAAAAGCGGCGGCAAGAGCGGCGATTACGTCGCCGAGGCCTGATCGGCGCTCCTCTACCGAATTTCACTTGTGGTGTTTGTTCGGGCATATGTGGGGTGCTAGCGTGCCCAGCGAGCCCAAGATGTTGTGGCGGACCCGGGATCCGAGCACAGGGGGCTGGGCGCATGAGTTGGCTGATGCTGGCGGCCTTGGGCATGATGTGGGCCGCGTTCCTCCTTCCAACCAGGAAGGGTTCTCCCTCCGACAGCGTGAAGGACTTCGAACGGAACATGGAGCTACTCGCCGATACCGACGATCGAGGACGGGGTCGATGGATCGTTACCCCCCGTAAGGGGATGGCCTTCGTCGGACCGAGAGCACGCGAACACGTCCGAGCCCGTGAGCGCCGCCGCCGGGTCCTGGTGTTCCTGCTCGAGAGCATCGTCCTCACGTTCTTGATCGGCCTCGTTCCGCCGCTTCGCGACATGTGGTTCGCGACGGCGGCGCTGTCCGCGCTCCTGCTCGTCTACATGTGGATGCTGGTCTCGATCAAACAGCGTGGTGCCGACGTCCGCTCTCGCGAACGGGCGCGAGCCGCCGGACCCCCGGCGAACGCTCCCTCGGCCCCGCAGCGGTACGTCGCCCAGGGGGACAGCCGCAACGCTCGACCGGCGTTCCACGGCCTCGGGGCGCATGAGCCCGATGACGCGGGCGACATCATCGTGCGGCGCGCGCGCGAGGTTCGTGTCGCGGGCGCCTAGCGGAAGCGTGCGATCCCCGCTGTGAGGATGGACCTCGCGCCGGCATGAACCTCGACGAGCTGGCCCACGACCTCCACGAGCGTTTCGACCTTCGGATGTACGCCCGCGAGCAAGCCCTTCCGGCCACGCGCCGAGCGATCCGATCCTGCGCGAACGCCATCCGCGCGATCCATCGCGCCGAGTGGGTCACCGCCCACCGCCTGATGGACGAGGCTCGAACCGCCCTGGACGAGGGTCTCGGCGCGGCAGCCGACCAACCCGAGATCCGCTCCGGGGGCTACCTCCAGGACGCGCAGAAGGAGTACGCCGAAGCAAGGATCACCGAGGCGCTCGTCACCGGCGCCGAGATCCCCACGCCGGACATCGTCGGGGTCGAGGACGCGCCGTACCTGAACGGCATGGCTGAGGCCATCGGCGAGGGACGGCGCCACGTGCTCGACCTCTTGCGGTTCCGCGACGTCGAGGGCGGCGAGGCCCTGCTCGATGCGATGGAGGACCTCTACGGCGTGCTCGTCACGATCGACTACCCGGACGCGATCACCGGCAACCTGCGGCGATCCACCGACGTCGCCCGCAGCCTCATCGAGAAGACCCGCGGCGACCTGTCCGTCGCGCGGGTGTCGAAGGACCTGCATGACGCGCTCGAGCGTCACGCCGATCAGGTCACGAGGAAGGAGCCATAGATGGCGCTTCGCAAGGAGACGATCAAGAAGCAGTTCACGGAGGCGCTCCCCGCGGTGCTCGAGCCGGGGGAGCAGATGCAGGCTGGCACGTTCTGCGTTTCCGGGCCGAACCCGCTGTTCGCCCAGGGGCTCCTCGGCATCATCGGCATGTTGATATTCGGGATGCGGTGGTACTTCGTCGCGGTGACCGATCGCCGCGTCGTCTTCTTGAAGGCGTCGTACTGGACGGGGCGGCCGAGTGGATTCGCATGGGCGGATGCTCGCTTCTCGACTTCGGTCTCCGACGTCAACCTGTCGGCGAAGGTGTGGGGGCACTTCAAGTACTCGTCACCGACGAAGCCGAGCGCTGTGCGCCTCAACGTCCACCGATGGTGGCTCGACGAGGGCAAAGCCGTCGTCGCCGCCCTCACCTCGACGAGCGCTGCTTCGTCCCCGACCGATCCATCGGGAGCGCCCGCGTCGTAGGCCTTTGTTACGCTAGCGCGGCTTGTTGGGGGTGTAGCTCAGCCCGGTAGAGCACTGCCTTCGCACGGCAGGGGTCAGGGGTTCAAATCCCCTCACCTCCACAATCACGATTCAGGGTCCTCAGCCCACCGCGCATACGGCCGCCTCTGCCGAGGGTTTTGTCAGTCCTTGTCGTTCGAGAACCGTGGCGGCCAAATGACGGCGCCTATCCTTAGGCGGGTGTCCAGCCAGCGCCCGCCTCCCGATCGGCAACGTCGACCCACGAATGCACAGTGGTCGATCACCGTCGCCGCGTTGTGCCTCGCGACGTTCATCGCGCTCCGGCTCATGCTCGTTCTTGCGAACGGTCCGTCGGCGTTCGACGTCTGGCTCGAGGACCACGTCCGGCAGGAGCACGCATCGCGCGCGCTCAAGATCCTCGAGCACCTCGTTTCATTGCCCGGCTCCCGCAACGGCGCCATGGCGGTGACGGTGAGCGTCGGCGCGTGGGTCTGGTTCCGCCATCGAGACGTTCGCCCGGGCATCCTGTTGGTCGCGGCGTTCACGGGGACTGCCGCGACGGTCGCTCTCCTGAAGACGCTCCTCGTTCTTGTCTGGCACATCGAGGCACCCGGCGGTGACGCCGCCCGTGCGTTCGTGTCGTCGCATACGGCCAATGCAGTTTCCGTCTTCGCGATGCTCGCGGTCGTCGTCGCCCTTTCGGGACGGGAGGATCTGCTTCGCCTAGCGGTCGCGGCGGCCGTCGTGATGGCTGCCGCCGTCGCGCTCGCGGAGATGGCGGCGGGCCGTCACTATCTCGTGGACCTCGTTTCGGGCGCCGCCGTCGGCGGCGTGTGGGTCTTCGCCCTCGTTCCCCTCGGGCAGCTCCTGTGGGCGCGTCCCGATCTCGGCGGTCTCCCGAAACGCCTCTACCAAGATGACCCCGCGAGGGGATACGCGCTTGAAGGAACCGCGTCTGAACGTGACCTATCCGCCAGACAATTCGGCCCACCGGAAACATGATGCGATGTGGTCGTTCACCATGCCGGTCGCCTGCATGAAGGCATAGCACACCGTCGGACCGACGAAGCGGAAGCCGCGTCGTTTCAGATCCTTGCTCATGGCGTTCGACTGTGGCGTCTCCGAGAGCAGCTGGGAGAGCGAACGGTACCGGTGCTCGATGGGTTCGCCGCCGACGAACGACCACAGGTACCCGGCGAGCGAATCGAGCTCGCGCTGCACCTCGAGGACCCGGGCGGCGTTGTTCACGGTCGATGCGATCTTCAAACGGTTCCGCACGATGGACGGATCCGCGAGCAGACGTTCCACCTTCGTTGCATCGAATCGGGCGACCTTCGCCGGAACGAAGCCGGCAAACGCCCGGCGGTAGCCCTCCCGTTTGCGAAGGATCGTCTGCCAGGAGAGCCCGGCCTGGGCGCCTTCGAGCGTGAGCATCTCGAACAGGTGCACGTCGTCGTGGGAGGGCACGCCCCATTCCTCGTCGTGATAGGCGAGCATGAGCTCGTCGCCACCATCGGCCCACGCGCAGCGTTTCGGCACGGTCCGAACTGTAGCCTGAGCGCCGATGCGCGATCCTCCGTCATCGCGTTCGCCGACCGGGTGAGCGCGCCGGTACCCTGAGGGGCCATGGGGCTGCCGGACCTTCCCGTTGCCGAACAGTGGTTCCAGGTCGAGGAGGTCGGAGACGGCGTGGCGCTCATCACCGAGCCGCACGCCGATCCGTACATCCGCTCGAACATCTGGTACGTCCGCGGTCGCAAGCGCGACCTGCTCGTCGATACGGGGAACGGGATCGGTCGGCTCCGTCCCGTCGCGGAGGAGCTCGCCGAGTTCCGACCCATCGTCGCCATCGTCACGCACGCGCACTTCGATCACATGGGTGGCCTGCACGAGTTCGAGGCGCGATTCGCACACGAGGCGGACGAAGCCGAGATCGCGTGGGTCGCCGATCCGCTGTGTCTGCACGGGTCGGACCTGTCGGAGTCGTTCCTGGCGGACATGGCCTTCTACGGCTCCGAGGTTCCCGACGTGATGCTCGACGCGCTTCCCGAGGAGGGCTTCGACGTCGCGGCGTTCCGCACGTCCCCGGCCGTCGTGAGCCGCACGCTCGCGGACGGCGACGGGATCGACCTGGGCGATCGCGTGTTCGAGGTCCTCCACCTGCCTGGGCACACGCCGGGGAGCATCGGCCTATGGGACCAGGCGGGGGGGATCCTGATGACGGGAGACACTGCCTACGTCGACGACCTCTTGTCCGCGGAGGACGAAGGGGCCTTCCTCAACAGCCTCGAGCGATTGCGCCGCCTCGAGGTCTGGCAGGTGTTCCCGGGTCACAACCGCCGGTTCGGCCGCGAGGAGCTCCGTGCCCTGGTGGATGAACGGCTCTCCGCGGCCGGGGCGTAGCGCAGGTGCGCGCGTCTAGCCGCAGGTGTGATGCCGCAGCTGCTCGGCGGTCGGTGGGTCCATGGCGAGCAGTTGCGGGATGGTCACCGCGCGGTATCCCTTGCGCTGGATGAGCCGGATGATCCGCGGGAGCGCGTTCTGGGTCGTGCCCCTGTTCTCGTGCAACAGCACGATGTCGCCCGGTGAGAGCCGATCGCGCACGGTGCGGTAGATCTGGTCATCGCTCGCACCCATCGAGTCGCCGCTATCGATCGTCCACATGATCTGCAGCATCCCCGCCGAGCGGACGTACGCGTCGACCGTGGCGTCGCGCTGCCCGAGCGGCGGGCGGAACAGGAACACACGCTGACCGGTGATCTGCTGGAGGACCCGGTGCGTGCGCGTGATCTCGGCGTCGAGCTCGGCCCGCGACAGTCCGACCATCGAGATGTGATCCCACGTGTGATCGCCGATCGCGCCGAAGCGAGCGGCCGCTTTCGGGATGCCGTCGAACATCGGCTCGCCGAGGAGCTTGCCCACCTCGAAGAACGTGGCCGTCATGCCCGCCGCCTTCAGCTCTTCGATCGTGTGCAAGGTGTCCGGGCCCGGTCCGTCGTCGAACGTGAGCGCCACGAGCGGTTTCGTGCTGGCGCCGCAGTAGATGGGTTGTCCGGCATCGACCAATCGCTGCAGGGAAGCGGCGGTCCCCCCGCCGCTGTTCCCGACCGGGGCCTCGGCACCCCCCGAGACGGCGCCTGCCGTTCCACCGTCTGATGCGGGATCCTCGCCGGAGGAGCCGTGGCTTCCGGGGATCGCTGTTCGTCCCTCGGCACGACCGGCCTGGGCCGAGCCCGGGCGGAACGACGTGATGGCGAGCGCGGCGATCGCGAACGCCATCAGGGCGCAGAACGCCCCGAAGCCCCTCCGGCGACGACGCACGATCACGTCGTCTCCGGGGAGACGCAGGAGGAAGTCGTTTTCGGCCATGGGGTGAAACGGAGCGTGAGTGTACACCCGAGAAGGAGCGTCGCGGACCAGGCTCTCGCACTACAGAACGTTCGCTACGAAGGGCGCCCGTTCGCGCCCGGCTAGACTTCGAGCCTTGCATCCAGGAGGCCGACCATGACCGAGCTCACCGCTGACGAGATCGTCGACCTGTGCCTGCGGCACACGTTGTACGACTGGCAACAACAGGGTTCCACGCGGCCGATCGCGGTCGCATCGGCTCGCGGCTCGGAATTCTTCACGGTCGAGGGCAAGCGCTATCTGGACTTCAACAGCCAGCTCATGGGAGTGAACATCGGGCACGCCAACCCGCGTGTGGCCGAAGCCATCGCCGAGCAGGCGCGCACGCTCCCCTACATCAGTCCGTTCATGGCGACCGAGGTGCGGGCACGGCTCGGGCACAAGCTGGCCGAGCTCCTGCCCGGCGACATCGACAAGGTCTTCTTCACGCTGGGCGGAGCGGAGGCTAACGAGAACGCGATCCGCATCGCGAAGGCGGTGACGGGCCGGAACAAGATCCTCGCGCGGTACCGCTCGTATCACGGCGCGACGTACGCGACGATCTCGCTCACCGGGGACCCGCGGCGATGGGGCAACGAGCCCGGGATGCCCGGGGTGGTGCATGTGCTCGATCCGTACCACGGCACCGAGCGGGGGACCGACGATGCTGCCACGGCGCTCGCGTACCTCGAGGAGACCGTCATGCTCGAGGGCCCCGGCACGATCGCTGCGTTCATCCTCGAGCCGGTCACCGGCACGAACGGCATCCTCATCCCGCCCGATGGCTACCTCGAGGGCGTCCGCGAGCTCTGCGACCGTCACGGCATCCTGATGATCGCCGATGAGGTGATGAGCGGCTTCGGACGCACCGGCGAGTGGTTCGCCGT
>JBDTYT010000060.1:0-10949 GCA_040005555.1 Actinomycetota bacterium
AACGGGTTGAAGCTCGGGAACGCGTTCCGGCGCCTCGGCGCCAAGGCGGGGCGAGAGGCGACCCGGGCCATGCCGATGGCGATCGCCGACTACGTGGCAGAGGCGTTCGAAACGGACGCTATGCGCGGAGCGATCGCATCGCGCGCGACGATGTACACGGCGATGGGTCCGTGGTCAGCGGGCACCACCGCGGTCCTCCTGTCCGACTCGGCCGGCAACGAGGGTGGCGCGCCCGGGCAGTCCATCACGGTGAAGGGCGGGCCGGGAGCCTTGGCGGACGCGCTGGCGGCCGCAGCGACGGCGTTCGGCGCCGAGGTCCGTACCGGCTCCGACGTGGAACGCATCATCACGCGGGACGGACGAGCGGTCGGCGTCGCGCTCGCCGGCGGCGAGGAGCTGCACGCCCGCGCGATCATCACCGCCGCCGATCCCAAGCGCACGCTCACCGAGCTCGTCGACCCGGTGGTCGTCGGGCCCCACCTGTCGTGGCGGGCGGCGAACATCCGCACGCCCGGAGCGGTCTCGAAAGTGAACCTCGCGCTCTCGGGCCTCCCGAGCTTCGCCGGTGCGGACTCGCCCGAGCGCTTGGCCGGGCGGATCGTGATCGCACCGTCGGTCGACTACCTCGAGCACGCGTACGACGCGTCGAAGTTCGGACGCATGAGCGACGAGCCCTATCTCGAGGCGACGATCCCGACGATCTCGGATCCGGCGCTCGCCCCGGAGGGTCAGCACGTGATGAGCATCGTGATGCAGTGGACGCCGTACCGCCTGCGCGAGGGCGATTGGGACGCCGAGCGCGATCACGTGGCCGACGTCGCGGTGAAGACGATGGAGCGGTTCGCGCCCGGACTGGGCGAGCTCGTGACGGCGAGACACGTCATCACGCCGACCGATCTCGAGCGCGACTACGGCCTATCGGGCGGACACGTCTACCACGCCGAGCCGGGCCTCGATCACTTCTTCGCGTGGCGGCCGATGCTCGGGCACGCTCGGTACCGGTTCGGGATCCCCGGGTTGTACCTGTGCGGCTCGGGAGCGCATCCGGGCGGCGGCATCACCGGAGCACCGGGTGCGAACGCCGCTCGGGAGATCCTCGACGCCTTGAAGAAGCGCGGCTCGAAAAGATAGCCCACGAAGACCACCCCGGGGCCCGCGGAGCGGAGCGCACAGTCTGTTCCGCCGGCCGAGGTCGGCTACAGTGTCGGTGATGACGACGCTGCTCCTTTTCCATCATGCGCAAGGACAGACGACCGGGTTCCTCGCCTTCGCGGATGAACTGCGGGAGGCCGGCCATACGGTCCACGCGCCGGACCTCTACGACGGCAACACGTTCCGGGACCTCAACGAGGGTGTCGCCTACGCCAAGCAGGTCGGCTTCTCAGAGATCATCCGCCGTGGTTCGGACGCCGCCACGGAGCTACCGGTCGACATCGTCTATGCAGGCTTCTCCCTCGGAGTTCTGCCCGCGCAGTCGCTGGCGCAGACGCGACCGGGCGCGAGAGGGGCGATCCTTTACTCCGCAAGCATGCCGACATCCGAGTTCGAGAGCCCGTGGCCCAAGGGCGTGCCGCTGCAGATCCACATGATGGATGCCGACCCCTGGAGCGAGGAGGATCGGCCTGTGGCGGAGGCGTTGGTCGAGGAGGTCGAGGACGCTGAGCTGTTCCTCTACCCTGGCTCGGGTCACCTGTTCGCCGACGCCAGTCTTGACGATTACGACGAGCAGGCAGCCGGGCTGCTCAAGGAGCGCACGCTGGCTTTCTTGAACCGGGTCGGCTAGTCCGACATCCAGCTCAGAGGCCGGTCACCGAGGTCAACTTCCCGGAGTCCCTTGCGCTTCTGGGCCGCCGTGCTCGTGGGTCTCCATCTTCTGAAGAACGAATTCGGGTGGACCGTGCCCGTGCCCCGCGGCAGCCGTCGGCTTCCCACAGTCGCTCTGCGCGGCAACGGGGAGGAGCGAGGAATCCCCGAGGCCGGCGACCAAGGAAACGTAGTCCCCGTGAGTCCAGTTCCCCGGCAGAGTGGAAACATCGACCAGGCTGCATTCGTTCGCTACCTGGAACCGAGAGATCGGCCCGCCATGCAACCCCGTCTCGTCCGGCTGGTTCTCATCCGGCTGACTGGCCTTCTCCTTCTCCAGACTTGGGGAGGGTGAAGAACCGGACGAGAACACGCTCCCTGCGGCGACGCCCGAGCCCAAGATCGCGGCGGACACTCCCAGAATCAGGATGAACTTCTTCATCGAACCCCCGGTGCCTCAACTTCGCACAGACTCATCATCCAGATACTCCAAGCAACCAGGGAGCACAACCGCTACAGGGCGCATTTCAGGCCGTGCCCACCACACCTGAGGCACGGCCGAGACCGTGCCTCTCGTTGCGTTGCCTGCGAACCGCGGTCGAACCCTACGGAGCGGCCGGTGGCGTCCAGACGAACGGTGTTGTCGTCGTCACCGGCACGAATCCCAGTCGTTCGAGGATCGGTCGGCTATCGGCCGAGGCATCTACCTGCAGATGGCTGAACCCGCGCTCCGCGGCTAGGTTCGCGCGGTAGGCAACGATCGCGCGGTAGATGCCGCGACCGCGCCACTCGGGCAGCGTGCCACCGCCCCACAGCGTCGCGAAGTCGGTTCCCTGCACGAAGCGCACCCATCCGGCGCAGACGACCTCCCCTTCGGCCTCGGCGACGACGATCGCCATGGCGTCCGGGTCAACGGCATATTCCGCCTCGAGGCCGTCAGCCAGCCAACCAGCACGATCGTCTCGCCAGATCGCTTCCTCCATGGCTCCGATCCGGTCAAGATCCGCGCGCTCGCCCACCTGTCGCAACGTCACACCGTCGGGCACGAGCACCTCGCCGGCTACAGCAGACACCGGCGCGATCACCACCGTCTCCATCTCCTCGGGGACGAAGCCCATCGCGACCAGCCGCTCGGCGAGGTCGGCCGGTCGGTCGTGCCCGTGCAGCTTCCATTCGAACGCTTCACCGCGGCCCGCGAACACGCGCACCTGTCGCGCGATCAGCTCCTCGAGCTCGGCGCCGTCGAGCCCGCCGAGGTCACGGTAGCCGACGAACCCGCCGTGCCCGAAGCCGACGAAGCGCAGCAGCGGCCCGTCCAGCTCGACGTGGACGCCCTCCGGCAGCCGGTCCGGAAGCTGCGCGCGCAGCTGCGCGTCATAGCGGGCAAGCAGCTCGGCGGCGCCGGGATCGGGCAGCGGCAAACCTTACGACCTTGCGTCTGGATCGCGCATGGAGCGGTGGCATGCGCGGATCGGGCCGAGTCGGGCATAGGCACTTAGGGTGAACATTCTTCGACAGATCACGGGGACCGGAACGCGTACTCGGCCGCGTCGCACACTCGCACGTAGCCGATGTCGGTGTAGATCTTGTTCGACGTCGGGTTCGCGAGGTCGGTATACAAGAAGCACGCTTTGTACCCGTCGTCGAGGAGCCACCGGCTGAGCCCGGCCACGAGGTTCGAGGCGTACCCTCGCCGCCGCAGATCGGGCGGAGTGTAGACGGGACCGATCCGGATCCCGCTCGTCGTCGGGCCGGAATACCCGGCGAGTGAAACCGGGATATCGCCGTCCTCCCAGATCCAGAACCCGGAGACGGCGGATGAGAGCCGAGTATCGATCGACCGTTGCAATTGCTCTCCGTTTGACTCCTCACCCGGCAGCGCCTCATCGGCGAACTCCTTCAGCCACATCTCGAGGAGGGCCCGGTCGTCGGAGGTCGCGCGGCGGGCGAGGCCCGAAGCCACAGGCACGTCGAGCACCCGGTTCAGCGCGTATACACCCTCAGACCGAACGAGCTCCGCGCCAGCGCCGGTCGCATCCGACCACGCGCCAGCGAACCACGGCGCGGTCGGCAGGTTGGCCACCACGCCGGGCACCTCGATACCGGTCGCCCGGACGGCCTGGAGCAACGCGTCGGCCGCGTCGTCGGTGAGAGGGTCGGCGACGACGAGCTTGTGCGGCGGCGTCATCGTCGCCGCAGCCAGCACCTCGTCCCCGTTGCGGACCACCCACGCGTGGTACTCCGGATAGAGATCCGGGTGCCGCTCCGTCGTTCCGGCGATCCCGAGGATGAGGTTGTGACGCCCCTCATCGCGCATGAGCAGCGGACCCGCGATGTCCAGGAACGATCGCGCGTCGGCGGGGCGTAGGACCTCCATCGGGCAACTCTACGGGTCACGTCAACAGGTGCCGGCCGAGCTACTCCGCCCACAATCCGGCGAGGAAGGCGTCGACGCGCTCGGTGGTGCCGGCGGTGGCGACGAGCGGTCGTTCGTCCTGGTCGAGGTCGCTGTACGTGCTGCGAAGGTGGAAGAGCGAGCGGATGTCCTCGGGCAGGAACCGCGTGAGCTGTGCGTACCAGTGCTTGTCCTCCAGGCCGCGGTTCGAGCGGTGGTAGCGGAGCGGGAAGTAGACGTGAAGGGCGTCACGGGCGCGCGTGAGCGCCACGTAGAACAGACGCCGTTCCTCCTCGAGGCGCTCGTCGTCGCCGGTGGCCATGTCGGAGGGGATCATGCCGTCGGCGGCATGGAGCACGTGCACCACGTCCCACTCACCGCCCTTGGCCGAGTGGATCGTGGAGAGGATCACGTAGTCCTCGTCCAGGAGCGGTGGCCCCGCGAGGTCGGAGGTCGAGATGGGTGGGTCGATCGTGAGGTCGGAGATGAAGCGCTCGCGTGAAGGGAATCCCGTCGCGAGCTGCTCGAGCTGCTCGAGATCTCGAAGGCGCGGCTCGGGCTGGTCGTAACGCCGTCGGAGCAGCGGCTCGAGGAACCGCCGGACGCGCTCCACCTGCGGTGCGGGCGCGAGGTCCTCGGCCGAGCAATCGCGAACGGTGGCCCTGAGCTCGTGGAGCTCGGCGCGCGCCCGAGCCGGGACCGCGATGGTGTGCTCGAGCAACCGGACGAGCGGGTCGCCCGGAGCCGTGACGCCGAGGGCCGCCATGACGCGCCGGGCGCCCGCCGGTCCGACGCCATCGAGCAGCTGCAGGACGCGGAACCAGCTGACCTCGTCGCGCGGGTTCTCGACGATGCGAAGCACCGCGAGCGCGTCCTTCACGTGCGCTGACTCGAGGAACTTCAGTCCGCCGTACTTCACGAACGGGATGTTGCGGCGCGCGAGCTCCACCTCGAGCACGTCGCTGTGATGGCCGGCTCGGAACAACACGGCTTGTTCCTTGAGCGGTGTGCCCTGCTCGCGATGTCCGAGGATCGCGCGGCACACGGCATCGGCCTGATCCGCCTCGTCGAGGCAGGTGAGGAGCTCCGGACGCCCTCCCCCGGACCGCGCCGTCCACAGCGTCTTCTCATGACGCTGGGGGGAGCGAGCGATGACCGCGTTCGAGACGTCGAGGATCGGCTGGGTCGAACGGTAGTTCTGTTCGAGTCGCACGACGGTGGTGCCGGGGAAGCGGTCGGGGAACTCGAGGATGTTCTTCACCGTGGCCGAGCGGAACGCGTAGATCGCCTGCGCGTCGTCGCCCACCACCATGAGCCCCGACCCCTCGGGTCGCAGCCCGGCGAGGATCTCGGCCTGCAGCACGTTCGTATCCTGGTACTCGTCGACGAGGATGTGGTCGAAGAGCTCACCGACCGCGGGGCCCGCGGCGGGATGCCGCGCGAGGGCGTGCCAGAACAGCAGCAGGTCGTCGTAATCCAGGGTGTGCTGCCCGCGCTTGCGCTCGGTGTACACCGTGAACATCCGGCCGATGTCCTGTTGGTGCTCGGCGCACCACGGGAACTCGCGCTCGAGGACCTCGCCGAGCTTCACGCCGGCGTTCACGGTGCGCGAGTAGATGTCGGCGAGGGTCTCCTTGCGTGGGAAGCGCTTCTCGCCCTGCCCAAGATCCAGCTCCCCGCGGATCAGGTCGAGGAGGTCCGCGGTATCTGCCCGGTCGAGCACCGTGAAGTCCGGCGAGAGCCCGAGCGCCCGTCCATGGAGCCGCAGCAGCCGGTTCCCGGTGGCGTGGAACGTGCCGCCCCACACGCGACCGAGCCCGCGCTCGCCGGTGAGTCGTTCGGCGCGCGAGAGCATCTCGCGCGAGGCCCGACGCGTGAAGGTGAGGAGCAAGATCCGCTCGGGCCGCACCCCGCGGTCGACGAGCCGCGCCACCCGGCACGCGAGCGTCCAGGTCTTGCCGCTGCCGGCCCCGGCCACGACGAGCAGCGGACCGCCCTCGTGCTCCACGGCCGAGCGCTGCGCCTCGTTCAGGGATCCCCAGGCGTCGAACATGCGTTCGAGCAGTCTAGGCGGGCGACCACCCCGGGGCAAGCAGCACGAAGAAAGGGGGAGCTCAGCTCTTCGGACAGCCGCAGTTCGCGACCCAGATGTCGCCGGTCTGTGGGTCGACCGCGATGCTTCCGGCGGACACGTCCCCGGGCATCTCGATCGGGGGGTCCGACTGAGACGAGTCGAGCGGGATGCGCCGAATCTCGGCCGGTGATGAGACCCAGATCGAGCCTCCGCTTATCGTCGCGTCGCTGATCTGTGCCGGCACACCGATCGGACGGCCGGTCGTTCCCGTCTCGGGATCGATCGGCGTGAGCGTCGAGGCTCCGGGGTCGAGCAGCCACACCGTCGGGCCGTCGACGGAGTCGACGCCGAACAGGAAGCCGTGCTGTGCGAGCGGGAGGGTCCGCACGACCGTCTCGGTTCGGGGATCGAACTGGATGACCTTGCCGACCTCGCAGTCGCAGATCCACACGTATCCGGCCAGCGGGACGACGACCCCCGGGGCGAACGTATGGGTGTCGTACGTCGCGATCACTTTGAATCTCAATGGGTCGATCTTGGTGAGCGTTCCGTCCGCGGCCAGGAACCAAACGGCCCCGTTGCCGTAGCGCAGGTCCGCGACGTCGCCGTTCACCTTCAACCGACCGAGCTCCTTCCCGGATACGTCGTCATACCGCGTGATCTCGGAGACGCCCGCTGCGTACTTGCCGGCGACGAACACGGAGCCGGCGCCGAGATCCGTCGGCCCGAGGCCTTGCGCGAGCGGGATCGTGTGATTGATCTCGCCGGTTACGACGTCGCGCTGCACGAGCTCGTGGGGCGTGCCTTGCCAGAGGGTGCCGCTCACGATCCCCAGGACGCCCCAGAGGTGCTCACTGAACGCGCCGTCGCGAAGGGTCGTCACGACGTTCCTCGTGGCAGGATCGATCTTCACGAGCGTCACGGTGTCCTTGCTCGCGGACGTTCCTTCGGTGCCGCTCCCGGCGCCCTGCGTCAGAGCGAGCACGACGACGATGGCGAGAGCCGTCCCGATGGCACCGGCCGCGATGAGCGCTCGCGCTCGGCGGCGGAGCATGGGTTCGGCTTCGACGGCCGAGATGCGGGCCGCTGCCTCCGCTGGGGTGAGCGGCGAAGGGAGGCGCGCGCCATCGACCTCGGTGACGGCGAAGACGTGCCAGGTTCCCTCGACTCCCTTCAGCTCATGGACCGATCGATCTTCGAAGCCGATCTTCGAGCCGGCGACCAGATCCCTCACCGTGCTGGTCACCAAGACCTCGGCGGCGCCGCCGAGCGCCATGACCCGAGCTCCGATGTGGACGGCGATGCCTGAGAGGGCGCCACCCTCGGATACAACCTCACCCGTGTGCAACCCGATGCGGATATCGATCCCGATGTCGTGCACGGCCGAGGAGAGAGCGACCGCGCACCTGATCGCTTTGGCGGGCTCGGCGAACGTGGCGAAGAAGCCGTCGCCGGCCGTGTCTTGCTCCCGACCGCCGAACCGCTTCAGCTCGGTGCGGACCACCTTCTTGAAGCGAGCGAGCATGTTGTGCCAGCGACGGTCGCCGATCTCCGAAGCGATCGCGGTCGAGCCCACGACATCGAGGAACAGGACCGTCGCGAGGCGCCGATCGGACGCGCCTGAGGGCATGAGGGAGTATGGATCGAGGGTGTCCTCGTGGGCAAGCGAGTCGGCCCTCAGGTCGCTACCATCGGTGGATGTGCCGAAGCATCAAACGCCTGCGTGAGGGGAACGAGCCCGCCCCCGACGTCGAGATCCGTGAGGCCGCGTTGCAGTACGTGCGGAAGGTGAGCGGGTACCGCGCCCCGGCGAAACGGAACCAGGAAGCGTTCGAGGCCGCGGTCGACGAGGTGACCGCGGCCTCCAAACGCTTGCTCGATGCCGTGACGCGCTAGCCGGAGCTCCCCGTCGCGCCGGCTGCAGCCGACGCTCCTGTGGCTCCGGTCGCGGCCGACCCCCCGCCGGCGCCCGTGGCGCCCGTGGAGCCAGAGCCGCCGGCTCCTCCACCGCACACCTGAAAGCCGTAGGTCGTGGCCAGCTGGCTGGTCTGGCCGTCGAGCTGTCCGATCTTCGTCCCGGCGGCGTTGAACGCCGTGAGGTCGCCGCCCTCGGCGGCCGTCTTCGCCTCTCGCAGCGCGGCGAGCTCGTTCGTCAGCCCCGAGGTGATCGAGTCCCACGTGCTCTGGTCCGCCTCGGGCGGGCTGAGGGCCTTCAGGCCGTCGATCATGTCGCTGAACACGGTCTCCAGCTGACCGAACGCCGTCGCGTATTGGGGCAGGTTGTCCGTGCTCGGAGCGGCGGTGATGTCCTGCCCGATCGGACCCGCCTTATCCGAGAACGTCTTGCAGACCGCGTCGCCTTGCGTGATGAGCTCGGCCTTCGTCAGGCGGTCGCTGCCACCGCTACAGGCGGCGAGCGCCAGCGCGAAGACGGTGACGGCGATGAACGATACGGAGCGCTTCGGCATCTTGGGGTCGTCCCTTCCGACGAGGTGCGCGGCGATGCGCGGATCCGGCGAGCATAGCAGCGGCATCGGCGTCGCCTCGCTCGTCGCGTCGGTGTCGCCGCGCGAGGTCTCGGCGGTACGCTGTCGCGATGACCGGCTATCCGCTCGACCCCTCTCCCGAGCAGATGCGCGAGATGGGCGGAGCTGCGGTCGCGTACGTGATCGACTTCCTCGAGCAGCGCGCGACGGCCGCGGCGTCGAAGTTCGACGGTGCCGAGGAGGTGGCGCGCGCGCACCGCGAGCACCCCCCCGAGGTCGGCGGAGCGTTCCCACCGCTCATCGAGCTCGTCGAGACGATCGCCCAGCACTCGGCCGACAACGCGGGACCCGGGTTCCTGGCGTACATCCCGGGTGGCGGACTCTTCGCCGCCTCACTCGCCGATCTCCTGTCGACGACGATCGACCGGTACGTGAACCTGTGGGGCGAGGCTCCGGTCGCGGCAGCGATCGAGAACAACGTCGTCAGATGGTTGTGCGATCTCTTCGACTACCCACCGGAGTCCCGCGGCGTCCTCACCTCGGGAGGTTCCCTCGCGAACTTCTCGGCGATCGTCGCCGCTCGCAAGGCGCTCCTCCCCGAGGATTTCCTGCCGGGCACGTTGTACGTGAGCGAACAGGTCCACGCGTCCGTGACGAAGGCGGCCATGCTCGCCGGGTTCCCGACACGCAACATCCGCGGTGTCGCCGTCACGCCGGACCTGCGTCTGGACGTCGACGCTCTCCGTCGCACGATCGCCGAGGACCGAGCGGCCGGCCTCGTGCCGTTCGCGGTCGTCGCCTCGGCGGGGACCACGAACACCGGTGCCGTCGACCCGATCGAGGCCTGCGCCGAGCTCTGTGCCGCAGACGGTCTGTGGTTGCATATCGACGGCGCCTACGGTGGCTTCTTCCAGCTCACCGCGCGCGGGCGCGAGCGTTTCCGCGGGATCGAGCGCGCGGACTCGATCACACTCGATCCTCACAAGGGGATGTTCCTGCCCTACGGCACCGGGGGCCTCGTCGTGCGCGACGGCGCCAAGCTCCGCGAGGCGCACTTCGTGGGCGCGGCCTACCTGCAGGATCTCGCGGCCGATGCGGACATCCCCAACTTCGCCGAGTACTCGGCCGAGCTATCGAGGGACTTCCGCGGCCTGCGCGTGTGGTTCCCATTGAAGCTGCACGGTGTCTCGGCGTTCCGGGAGGCGCTCGATGAGAAGCTGGATCTGGCCGAGGTGCTGTACGAGGAACTGAAGGCCGACCCGAACCTCGAGCTGCCGTGGGCCCCCGATCTCACCGTGGTGCCGTTCCGCCTCCGGGACGGCGACGACGAGGCGAACCGCCGCTTGCTCGCGGCGATCAACGCGTCCGAGCGTGTCTTCGTGTCGAGCACGATCGTCGAGGGTCGCTTCACGATCCGCGCGTGCATCCTGTCGCACCGCACGCACCGCGACCGGATCGACGAGTGCATCCGCATCGTGCGCGACGCGGCCGCCGAGCTGGTGTGAGGCTCACGTGCCCGAGCTGCCCGAGGTGCAAGCGCTCGCGGAGCGGCTGGACCAGGTAGCGGCCGGTGCAGACCTCTCGTCGGTCGACCTGTTGCAGTTCTCGTCGCTGAAGACCGTGACGCCGCGCGCCGACGAGCTGATCGGCCGCACGCTCACGCGGGTCGGCCGTCGGGGGAAGTACCTGGTGTTCGAGCTCGGCGGGCCGAGGATCCTCGTGCACCTGTCCCAGGGCGGACGCGTGGATGTGGAGGACCCGCCGAAGTCGACGAAGCCCCGCGGCGCCGTCGTGCGGCTGCGCTTTCGGGACCGGCCGTCGATCCTGGTGAAGGAGTTCGGGCGCGAACGCAAGGCCGGATGGTGGATCCTCGTGGAGGGCGACGAAGGCCCGCTCGAGAAGCTCGGACCCGAGCCCGACGCTCCCGCGTTCGAGGACCTGGTGATGCACGGGGACGACACGCGCCGCGTCCACACGATCCTTCGCGACCAGCGGACGGTCGCTGGGATCGGCCGCGGCTACAGCGACGACATCCTGCATCGGGCGAAGCTCTCGCCGTACGCGGCGCTCGGTACGCTGGAACCCGCGCAGCGTCGCGCGCTCCTGCACGCCGTCGGGTCGGTCCTGGCGGAGGCGGTCGAGGTGGAACGCCGGCGCACCGGGGGTCTGCCGACGAAGCTCGGCGATCATT
>JBDTYT010000061.1:0-10714 GCA_040005555.1 Actinomycetota bacterium
CAGACGAACCGCGTCGTCGTCGGGCCGGGGGAGCTGCTCGCCCGTCGCGGCCTCGTCGCCGACCGTGCGACCTGGGTCATGGGCTCGCCGCCGCCGAGCGGCCCTTTCGAAGCCGAGGCACAGATCAGGTACCGGGGCGATGCCGTCCCCTCGGTCGTGCGGTCGGCTGAGGATGGCGTCGAAGTGGAGTTCGGCTCGCCGCAGCGCGGCGTCGCGCCCGGGCAGAGCGTCGTCTTCTACCGCGGCGACGAGCTCCTCGGCGGTGCGAGGATCGTTCGCTCGATCAGCTGAAGAGCTCGTCCACCTTGTTCGGGTCCCATTGATGGGTCCACGACTCGGCGACCTTCCCGTCGCGGAAATGAACGACGTGCGCGTATTTGTCCTCGATGCGCTTCCCGTTCCGCTCGCCGCTGGCCGTTGCGAGCGCTATCCCGTGCTCGTCGTTCGCGAGGACGTCGTGCAATTCGACCCGGAACGTGCCGCCGGTCATCTCCATGGTCTTCCCGAAGGTCGCGAGCACGTCGTCGATCCCCTTGTGGTCGCCTGACAAGGGGTTGTTCCCCGGGCTGTGCCACACGACGTCCGATGTCAGGTACTCGTTGCGGAGGGCGTCCATATCCCCGGTCTGGAACGCTTCGTATCCGGCCAGGAATCGATCTTCGTTCGGGTGTGCCATGCGCTGACCTCCTCTGCGGATCGGTCGAAGCTCGAACGCTATGCCTCTTCGCGCTGATTCCGCAAGCGAAGGTCGGCGGGAGCGTCGGTGGGCCCGGGTATCATCGGGCCCCCGAGGTTCCCCAGGCCCAGAAGGCGGTCCCGCGTGCGGCTGCTGAAGAAGAAGCCCCGCAGCTTCGACATCCAGGTGCAGGACATGACCCTGCACATCATCGCCAGTGCCGATCTCAACGAGGAATCCCGGGCGGCGGCGCTTTCCTTCTGGGAGCAGCTCAACGCGTACACGCTCCGCAACCCCGAGGTCCGAACGAGCAAGCGTCCGATCGAGATCCCGGAGGATGCGCCGCCGATCGTCCACGAGATGATCGAGGCCGCCCGCTCGGCGGGTGTGGGCCCGATGTACTCGTTCCAGGGCGCCGTGACCGACTACGTCGGTCGTTTCCTCGCGCGGACCCTCGACGAGATCACCGTCTCCTGTGGTGGCGACTATTTCATCCAAGCCCGGAAGCGACAGAAGCTCACGGTGCAGGCGAGGGCCGCGCATCCGATCGCCGTCGTCGTGCGACCGGTGGCGGGCGGTGTCGGTATCTCGACCACGCTCGGGCGGGGGCACGCCGCCGTGGACGGGCTCGCGATCCTGGCCACCTCGTGCATGCTCGCCGACGCGGTTGCGGCCGGCGTGCAAGCGATCTTGCCTAAGCCCGACGGCTTCCGACTCGCCCTGTCGTACCTGAAGCGCGTCCCGGGTGTGCACGGGGGCGTCGTCTTGCAGGGTGAACGCATCGGGATGGCCGGAGGGGTGGAGATCGCCGCGTGAGTGCGGCGAAACGTCCCGCGAGCGGTGGGACGAAGGCCGAACGCGAGCTCGCCGCGGCGAAGCTCCGTGTGGAGGAGCTGCGCGAGCGGCTCAACTACCACTCGTACCGCTACCACGTCCTCGACGACCCCGAGATCGCCGACGCCGAGTACGACGAGCTGCTCACGGAGCTCGGTCAGCTCGAGGAACGGTTCCCCGAGCTCATCACCCCGGAGAGTCCCACCCAGCGCGTCGGCGCCACGCCCGCGGACCTGTTCGCGCCCGTGCAGCACCGCTCGCCGATGCTGTCACTCGACAACGCCTTCTCGCGCGAGGAGCTCGAGGCCTGGGAACAACGCGTCGAGCGCGTGCTGGGCGGGCCGGCCGCGTACTCGTGCGAGTTGAAGATCGATGGCGTCGCCGTGGCGCTCACGTACGAGAACGGCGCGCTCACGAAGGGAGCCACGCGCGGCGACGGGCGCGTGGGCGAGGACATCACCGCGAACGTCCGCACCGTGCGCACCGTGCCGCAGCGGCTCCTCGGCGCCGACCCTCCCGCCGTCCTCGAGGTCCGCGGCGAGATCTACCTGCCGGTGAAGGCCTTCGAGAAGTTGAACGACGAGCTCCTCGCCGCCGAACAGCGTCCGTTCGCGAACCCCCGCAACGCCGCCGCTGGCTCGCTGCGGCAGAAGGATCCCAAGATCACCGCGACGCGGCCGCTGTCCCTATGGGTGCACTCGTTCGGGTTCGCGGGCGGCATCCGGTTCGAGTCGCACTCGGGATTCCTCGCGTGGTGCCGTGACGTCGGGCTCCCGGTCGCTCCCACCGGCGAGGTGGTGGACGGCCTCGAGGGGGTGGTGTCGTACGTCGAGCGCTGGCAAGAACAGCGGCACAGCGTCGACTGGGAGATCGATGGTGTGGTCGTCAAGGTGGACACGATCGCGCTACAAGACGAGCTCGGCGCCACCAGTCACGCGCCGCGGTGGGCCATCGCGTACAAGTTCCCGCCCGAGGAGCGCACGACGATCCTGCGCGAGATCGGCGTGCACACGGGTCGCACCGGGGTCGTCACCCCGTTCGCGTTCCTGGAGCCCGTCCACGTGAGCGGTGTGACGGTCACCACGGCGACCTTGCACAACGAGGACGAGGTGCGCCGCAAGGACGTGCGCGAAGGCGACACCGTCATCGTCCGACGTGCGGGCGACGTGATCCCCGAGGTCGTGGGCCCGGTGCTCAGCAAGCGCAAGCGGGGCGCTCGCCGGTGGAAGTTCCCCACCGAGTGCAACTCGTGCGGCGCGACGCTCGTGCGCAAGGAGGGCGAGGCCTACTGGCGGTGCCCGAACAAACGGGGCTGCCCGTCGCAGAACGTGGAATGGCTCTCCTCGTTCGCCGGGCGCGGCGCGATGGACATCGAGGGCCTCGGCTACAAGACCGGGTGGTTGCTGCTCGACCTGGGATGGGTGAAGGACCCCGGCGACGTGTACTCCCTGACCGAAGAGCAGCTCGCCCAGCTTCCGGGCTTCAAGGACAAACGGATCAACAACCTGCTCGAGGCGATCGAGGGCTCGAAGGACCAACCGATCTGGCGGTTGCTGGTGGGCCTCAACATCCCGCACGTGGGTTCGACGATCGCGCAGACCCTCGCGCGCGCGTTCGGCTCGATCGATGCGATCGCGGCCGCCACCGAGCAGGAGATCGACGATGTGGAAGGCATCGGTCCCGAGATCGCTCGCAGCGTCCACGAGTGGTTCGCCGACAAGCAGAACCGCACGCTGCTCGAGAAACTCCGCACGGCAGGCGTCCGGATGCAGGACGACGCGGTCGAACCGGTGGGGGAGCAGCCTCTCGCCGGCCAGACGATGGTGCTCACCGGCGGCCTCGAGGCCATGTCGCGCGACGAGGCGATCGCGGCGGCGCAGGCGGCCGGGGCGAAGGTGGCCTCGAGCGTGTCGAAGAAGACGGACTTCGTCGTGGCGGGCGTGAACCCGGGCTCCAAGCTCGCGAAGGCGGAGCAGCTCGGCGTCGAGCTGATCGACGAGCAGGAGTTCCTGAAGCGGTTGGAGCGCGACGTCGCGCAACGCTAGGCTCGTGGAGCGGCCGCTAGACTCTGCTCATGCCGGTCGAGATCGACATCGATCACGTCGCGAAGCTCGCGCGACTGGAGCTCTCGGACGAGGAGAAGGAGCGACTGCGTTCGCAGCTCGGGTTGATCCTCGAGCATGCCGCGAAGGTGGGCGAGGTGGCGGCCGACGACGTCCGGCCGACCGCGTACGCGATCCCGAGATCCAACGTCCTTCGACCCGACGACCCGACGCCCTCGCTCACGCATGAGGCGGCGCTCGCGAACGCCCCCGAGACGGAGGCCGAGCGCTTCAAGGTTCCGCGGATCGCGGAGGTCGACTAGCCGGTGACCGAGCTCTGCGATCTCACGGCGACCGAGCTCGCCGGCAAGCTGCGAGCGAGCGAGATATCGGCTGTCGAGATCGTCGAGTCCTCGCTCGGGCGCATCGATGCGGTGGACGCGCGCGTGCGGGCCTTCCTCACGCCCACGCCGGACATCGCCCGCGACCGCGCGAAGGCGATCGACGAGCAGACCGCGGGTGGCGACACGAGCTCGGAGGCCGCCGGCATCCCACTCGCGCTGAAGGACGTGCTCTCGACGAGGGGTATCCGCACGACCTGTGGATCGAAGATCCTCGAGTCCTACGTTCCGATGTATGACTGCACCGCGTGGGCTCGCTTGTCGGCGGACGGCGCGGCCCTGCTCGGCAAGACGAACTGCGACGAGTTCGCCATGGGATCCTCGAACGAGAACTCGGCGTTCGGGCCGGTCCACAACCCCTGGGATCTCGACGCCGTTCCGGGTGGCTCTTCGGGGGGCTCGGCAGCCGCCGTCGCCGCCGGCGAGGCGGTGTGGGCGCTCGGAACCGACACCGGTGGGTCGGTTCGTCAGCCTGCGGCACTGTGCGGCGTCGTCGGTCTCAAGCCCACGTACGGTCTCATCAGCCGGTACGGGCTCATCGCCTTTGCGTCGTCGCTCGACACGGTGGGGACGTTCACGAGGAGCGTGCGTGACGCCGCCCTGTTGCTGACATCGATGGCCGGCAAGGATCCGATGGACGCGACCAGCCTGGACCAGCCTCGGACCGATTACACCCTCGGGATCGACGAGGGGATCCGGGGCATCCGTGTCGGCGTCGTGAAGGAGGCGTTCGGCGAGGGGGTCGAGCCGGGGGTGCGTGCGAGCGTGCAACGTGCCATCGACGGCTTGGATGACCTCGGCGTGAGCGTCGCCGAGGTCTCGCTGCCGCACGCCGAGTACGCGCTCTCCGCGTACTACCTCATCGCGCCCTCGGAGGCGTCCTCGAACCTCGCTCGCTACGATGGCGTTCGTTACGGACTGCGCGTTGAGGGCAAGGACTCGATCGAGATGATGACGAAGACCCGCGGCGCCGGGTTCGGTGCCGAGGTGAAGCGCCGCATCATGCTCGGCACGTACGCCCTCTCCGCCGGCTACTACGACGCTTACTACGGGCAGGCGCAGAAGGTCCGAACGTTGATCATCCACGACTACGAGCAGGCGTTCGCCTCGTTCGACGTGCTCGTCTCGCCGACGTCGCCCACCACGGCCTTCAAGATCGGGGAGCGCGCAGATGATCCGCTCGCGATGTACCTGTCGGACGTGTTCACGATCCCGGCGAACCTGGCGGGCACCCCGGCGATCTCGATCCCCAGCGGCCTCGACGAGGCCGGGCTACCGGTCGGGCTGCAGCTCACCGCGCCCGTCCTGGGCGAGCCCACGCTTTTCCGCGTCGCCCACGCGCTCGAGCGCGAGATCGCCTTCGAGGCCCGGCCGGCTCTCCTCGGCGCGTAGGGCGGCCTCGGGCGTCGGGCGCTCGGCGCGCGCGGCGATGATGAGCGCGACCGAGACGAGCACCACACATCCGGAGACGAGGGTGCGGACGCTGATCGTCTCGTGCAGGAACGCCCACCCGAGGAACACCGCGACGACGGGGTTCACGTACGCGTAGGTCGACACCAGCGAGGTCCGTGCGTTCCGCAGGAGCCACAGATACGTCGCGAACCCCGCGAAGGAACCGATCACGATGAGGTAGCCGAGGGACAGGACGGACGCCAGCGAGAAGCGATCGGGGTGGATGTGCCCGAGCTCTCCGAGCGCCACCCCCGCGACACCGAGCAACGCCCCGCCCGCGATCATCTCCATCCCGATCCCGACGAACGGCCGTTTCGGCAGGGGGGCGGTGCGCGAATACAGCGAGCCCGACGCCCACGAGAGTGAG
Organism: Actinomycetota bacterium; assembly: GCA_040005555.1. Classification (GTDB taxonomy): domain Bacteria; phylum Actinomycetota; class UBA4738; order UBA4738; family HRBIN12; genus JBDTYT01. The sequence continues at coordinate 5,773 of JBDTYT010000061.1, forward strand.
GCGCAGACCGCGAGCAGCATGCCGCTGAGCGGGATCGCGCCGCCCAGCGAGGTCCCGACCAGCATGGCTGCTCCGGCGAAGCCGGTCAGCAGGCCGATCGCCACCATCGGGCGCGGCCGGTGCCCGAGCAGCACCCGGTCGATGAGCGCCATCCATAGCGGCACGAGCGCGATGACGAGCGCGACGATGCCGGTCGGCACCGTTCGCTCCGACAGGACCACGAGCCCGTTCCCGCCGAGGAGCAGCGCCCCGCCGACGATGGCCGCGGCGCCCCATTGCCGCCGGCCGGGGCGGTCCCCTTCGCGGTCGCCGCGCCGGATCGTGAAGGCGTACATCACCGCGCCAGCTGTGAGGAACCGCCCGGACGCAGCGAGTAGCGGGGGCAGCGTGTCGTTCACGACGTCGATCGCGAAGTACGTCGTGCCCCACACGATGTACACGGTCACGAGCGCGAGCCAGATCCGCAGCGGCTCGCGTCCCGTCGTCGCGACACCGCGTGAACCCATCGCGTCAGCATACGAGCCGGTCGGCTTTCTGTCACCGGCTTTCGGTACGTTGTCGGTTACGAATCGGTGATGGCCCGGTCGGTTCGCGGGGAGGGAGCCGGTAAGCTCAGCGGCGCATGGCCACCGACTTCGAGACCGTCATCGGGCTGGAGTGCCACGTCGAGCTGTCGACGCGCACGAAGATGTTCTGCGGGTGTGCGAACGTGTTCGGGGCGCCGCCGAACACGAGCGTCTGTCCCGTGTGTCTCGGTCACCCCGGGTCGCTCCCGGTGCCGAACCAGAAGGCCATCGAGTACATCGTGCGGATCGGCCTCGCGCTGAACTGCCGGATCGCGCCGCATTCGCTGTTCCACCGCAAGAACTACTTCTACCCGGACATGCCGAAGAACTTCCAGATCAGCCAGTACGACCTCCCGATCTGCCTGGGCGGGCACCTCGACATCCAGGTCGACGGGGACATCCGGCGCATCGGCATCACGCGCGTCCACATGGAGGAGGACACGGGCAAGACCACGCACGCGGGCACGACGGGGCGTATCGGGCAGGCCGACTACGCGCTCGTCGACTACAACCGTGCCGGCGTCCCGCTCGTTGAGGTCGTCTCCGAACCCGACATGCGTTCGGCCGAGGAGGCGCGAGCCTACCTCACCGAGCTCCGGGTTACGCTCGAGTCGCTCGGGGTCTCCGATGTGCGGATGGAGGAGGGCTCGCTGCGGTGCGATGCGAACGTGTCCACCCGGGTCCGCGGATCCGAGGAGCTCGGCACCAAGGTCGAGATCAAGAACTTGAACTCGATCCGCTCGCTCGAGCGCGCGGTGCGCTTCGAGGAAGATCGTCAGCGCGCCGTGCTGGGGGCCGGGGAGCGGCTCGTCCAGGAGACGCGCCATTGGGACGAGGACCGCGGCTCGACGCACACCCTGCGCTCGAAGGAGGAGGCGTTCGACTACCGCTACTTCCCCGAGCCCGACCTTCCCCCGCTCGAGCCCGAGCTCGAGTGGATCGAGCGCATCCGGTCCGAGCTCCCCGAGCTTCCCGCGGCCCGCCGCGCTCGCTACGAGGGCGCGATGCTCCAACTCACGCGCGAGCAGTCCGGGGTGCTCGTTGCCGACCGGACGCTCTCGCACCTGTTCGAACAGACGATGGCCGAGCTCGACCGGGTGCCGGCGAGGACCGTCGCGAACTGGATCGTGCAGAACCTCACCGCCGTGCTGAACGAGCGGGAGCTCGCGCCGAGCGACCTCCAACTGGAGCCGCACCAACTCGCTGACGTGATCCGCATCGTGGAGGACGGGACGGTCTCGGTCACGGCGGGCAAGCAGGTCCTCGATGAGGTCGTGGCCACCGGGAAGCCCGCGGAGCAGGTCGTCGACGAGCGAGGACTGCGGCAGGTGTCCGATACCGCTGCCCTCGAGGCCTGGGTGGACCAGGCGATCGCCGAGAACCCCGGTCCGGTCGAGCAGTTCCGCGGTGGAAAGGACGGCGCGCTGAACGCCATCGTCGGTCAGGTGATGAAGCAGTCCGGCGGCTCGGCGAACCCCAAGCTCGTGCAGGACCTCCTCCGGCAGCGGTTGTCGGGACCCTGACCGCCTCGGGCCGGTGAGGGTCCAGGAGTCACCTCCGAAGCGCTACCCCTGGTGGCAGCTCATCCTCCTCGGGTTCATCGGGCTGATCGAGGCGCTGTTGCGGCCGATCGCCCGGATGTGGTCCTCGGAGGATCCGCTCGACCGGTACGGTCTGGCCCACCTCGGCAGCGCGGCGGGCGACGCGCTCGTGGCATTCGCTCTCGCGGGCTCCGTCTTCTTCGCCCTCCCCGTCGGCGAGGCGAGAGGAAAGATCGCGCTCTACCTGATCCTCACGATGGCCCCGCTCGCGGTGGCCGGCCCGTTGCTCGTGCCGCTCCTGGACCGTGCGGGTCCCCGACGGGCGATCTCGCTGGCCGCAGCCCTCGGGCGAGCAGTGGTCTGCGTGTACGCGGCGCCGAGGTTCGACACGCTCCTGCTGTTCCCATGCGCGTTCGCCCTGCTGTCACTCTCGAAGATCCACGCGGTGACGAAGAACGGCTTGGCGATGGCGTACGCGGGGCCCAACGAGGGACTCGTGCGCGCGAACGCACGCTTGGGTCGGATCGGCGTCGGGGGAGCGTTGCTGGCCGCCGGACCCGGGTTGCTGCTGCTGCGTTTCGGCGACGCCGAGGCCGTCCTCTTCCTCGCGGCGGGGGTGTTCGCCGCGGCTGCGCTGGTGAACCTGCGGCTGCCGAACCCGCGGGTCCGCGGCGGCGGGGGTGAGGTCGGCCGCCGCGGCTCGATCCCGCAGCTCACGGCGCCGGCGATCGGCGCCGCGGGATTGCGCGCTGCGAGCGGCTTTCTCCTGTTCGCGCTCGCGTTCGCGTTGCGGCGGAGCGGTCAGCCGACGTGGTGGTTCGGCGTCCTCGCCGCGGCGGCGACGACCGGTGGATTCTGCGGCGACCTCATCGCACCCCGCTTGCCCGAGAACCTGCGAGAGGAGGCCGTGGTGGTGGCGTGTGTGGTGGGTGCCGGTGTGGGAGCGGTGCTCGCGTTCGCGGCGTTCTCCCTCCCGGTGCTCGCAGTCTTCGGGTTGGTGGTGGGCGCATCGAGCGAGCTCGGGCGGTTGGCCTTCCAGAGCCTCATGCAGCGGATGGCTCCGGGAGGAGCCCACGGCCGAGTGTTCGTCCGCTACGAGGTGATCTTCCAGCTCGCCTGGGTCCTCGGTGCACTCATCCCCTCGATGCTGCCCGTCGAGTTCCGAGAGGGTTTCCTGATCCTCGCCGCGCTCTACCTGGTGGCCGGGGTCGGCTACCTCACGCCCGACATCGTCGCGCGGCGCCGGGCGCGATAGTCGAGGCCGCAGGGCGCCATACTTGGGACGATCGATCATCGCGCTCGTGAGGAGGCAGGGCATGGCGGAATGGAAGAAGGTGGGGCCGGCGGGCGACGTCGCCGAAGGCGAGATCAACTCGTACACGGTGGGTGACAGGATGGTCGCGGTCGCGAACATCGACGGCGACCTGCACGCGTTCGACGACATCTGCACCCACCAGCAGTGCGCGCTGTCCGAGGGCGACCTCGACGGCACCGTGATCGAATGCCCCTGCCACGGGAGCCAGTTCGACGTCGTCACCGGCGAGGTCGTGAACGGGCCGGCGATCGAAGCGATCGACATCTTCGAAGCGCGCGACGAAGGCGACGGCATCGAGGTTTCGGTGTGAGCGAGGTTCCCCGGGTCGTCGCCATCGTGGGGGCGAACCTCGCCGGCGGCACCGCGGCGTGGCGGCTCCGTGAGGAGGGGTACGACGGCCGGATCGTCCTCATCGGCCAGGAAGCCCTTCCTCCGTACGAGCGCCCGTCGCTCTCGAAGGAATACCTGCGGGGCGAAGAGGACGAGATCCACTTCCTCCAGCCGCCCGAGTGGTGGGAATCCGAGGGCCGGATCGAGCTGCATCTCGGCGTGCGAGCGTCGTCGCTCCACACCTCCGCGCGCGAGATCGAGCTCGAGGACGGGCGCCGGATCGCGTACGAGGCCGCGATCATCGCGACCGGCGCGCGCAACCGGCGGTTCCCGCTCCCGGGGCTCGACCTCCCCGGTGTGTTCTCGCTCCGCGATGCGCAGGACGCCGACGCCATCCGCGAGGCCGCGAGGCCCGGTGCGAAGGCGGTGCTCGTGGGGATGGGGTTCATCGGGGCCGAGGTCGCGGCCTCACTGCGCCACCGCGGGGTGGACGTAACGGTCGTGGAGTTCGCCGAGACTCCGTTGCAGCGCGTCCTCGGGGACCGGCTGGGCAAGGTGCTCGAGGGCCTGCACCGCGATCACGGCGTCGAGATGTTCTTCAAGGACCGCGCGGACCGGTTCGAGGGCGACGGGCGCTTCGAAGCGCTCGTCACGAAGGAGGGCAGGCGCATCGAGGGCGATCTGGCGGTGGTGGGGGTCGGCGTCGAGCCGGTCACCGAAGTCGCGGACGGCAGCGACGTCACGCTCGATAACGGGATCCTCGTCGACCCGTCGCTGCGGACGAGCCGACCCGATGTGTACGCGGTCGGTGATGTGGCTCGCCACGACCATCCCGTCTTCGGCCTGATCCGCGTCGAGCACTACGACAACGCGATCAAGATGGGGGAAACGGCCGCGCGCAACATCCTCGGGGCGGACGAAGTATTCGACGACGCGCACTGGTTCTGGTCGGACCAGTACGACGCGGACATCCAGATGGCAGGGTTCGCGATCACCTGGGACGAGATGGTCGTCCGGGGAAGCCTGGAGGATCGGAGCTTCGCCGCGTTCCTGCTGAAGGAGGGTCAACTCCTGTCGACGTTCTCGATGAACCACAAGTCCGACGTGCGTCGCTCGATGCCGCTCATCAAAGCTGCCGTGCACCCGGACCCGAAGCTGCTCGCCGATCCCGAGTTCGATCTCCGCAAGCT
>JBDTYT010000062.1:0-10553 GCA_040005555.1 Actinomycetota bacterium
ACCGTCGGTGGCCGTCGGTCACCAGACCGTCGTTCACCGGACGGTCCCTCGGGGCGATATCCTTCGCGCGCCCGGCTGAACCGCTGATCAAAGGGAGCGCGCCGCAATGAAGAGTGGACTGGAGATCGCGCAAGCGGCGAGCCTTCGTCCGATCAGCGAGATTGCGGCCGCCGCCGGGATCAAGGACGACGAGCTCGAGCCCTATGGCCGGTACCGAGCCAAGGTCGCACTGTCGGTCCTCGAACGGCTGCGGGACGCGCCCGACGGCAAGCTCGTCATCACGACCGCCATCACACCGACGAAGGCCGGCGAGGGCAAGACCACCACGTCGATCTCTCTGACGCAGGGCCTCGGCGCCATCGGGAAGCAGGTCGTGCTCTGCCTGCGCGAGCCGTCGATGGGCCCCGTCTTCGGGATCAAAGGCGGCGGCAACGGCGGCGGGTACGCCCAGGTCGTGCCGATGGAGGAGATCAACCTGCACTTCAACGGCGACTTCCACTCGATCACCGCCGCGCACAACCTGCTCGCCGCGGCGCTCGACGCGTCCATCTACCACGGCAACACTCTTCGCATCGATCCGCGGACGATCACGTGGCCGCGCACGCTCGACGTGAACGACCGCGAGCTCCGCAACACGGTGGTCGGGCTCGGCGGGCCGGCGCACGGGGTGCCCCGCGAGAACCAATTCGTCATCACCGCCGCCTCCGAGGTGATGGCCATCCTCGCGCTTGCGGCCGACCTCCACGATCTGCGGGCCCGACTCGGCCGCATCGTTGTCGCCGAGACACAGGACGGCGAGCCCGTCACGGCCGAGCAGCTGAAGGTGGCCGGCGCGATGACCGTGATCATGAAGGACGCGATCCGACCGAACCTGGTGCAGACGCTGGAGGGCCAACCGGTGTTCATCCATGCAGGGCCGTTCGGCAACATCGCGCACGCGAACAACTCGATCATCGAGGACCGGATCGCCTTGAAGCTGGCGAGGTATGTCGTGACCGAAGCGGGGTTCGGGAGCGACCTTGGGTTCCAGAAGTTCTGCGACATCGTCTGTCGGTTCGGTGGGTTCGCACCGAGCGCGGCGGTGCTCGTCACGACCGTCCGAGCGACGAAGTCGCACGGCGGCACGGCCTTCGCCGAGCTCGCCTCAGAGGACCTCGAAGCGCTGCGCCGCGGGATGGACAACCTCGCCGCGCATGTCAGCATCGTGCAGCAGTACGGGGTCCCATGCATCGTGTCGGTCAACAACTTCCCCACCGACACGGCCGCCGAGGTGGCGCTCATGGAGGAGCTCGCTACGGGTGCCGGCGCCGAGACCGTGGTGGTGAACCGCGGGTTCGCCGAAGGTGGGAAGGGCGCCGAGGACCTCGCGCACGCTGTGGTGCAGGCATGCGAGCGCCCGAACGGGTTCCGGACGCTGACCCCCGAAGGCACCTCCATCCGCCACCAGATCGAGGCCATCGCGACGCGCGTGTACGGCGCCGGGGGTGTCGACTACCTCCCCCAGGCCCACAAGGACCTCGCCCGGATGGACGCGCTCGGGTTCGGCGACGCGCCGGTATGCATGGCGAAGACCCACCTGTCGCTCTCGCACGACGCGTCGCTGTTGAACCGCCCCACGGGCTTCCGCCTCCCCGTGCGGGGGGTCGTGCCCGCGGCGGGCGCGGGGTTCGTCGTCGTGCTCTGCGGCGACATGCAGCGCATGCCGGGCCTCGGCCGGACGCCCGCGTTCACCCAGGTCGACATCGATGAGGACGGCCGAACGGTGGGTCTGTTCTAGATCTAGCCTGCCAGGATGGCCGGGCCCTCGACGAGGAGCCACTCGGCCCGAGTGACCGCCTCGCTGCGGTCGAAGTCGAAGATCCCGACGTCCTCAGCCGCTTCCCAGATCGCTCCGCAGACCGGACAGACCCAGTCGGCCTGTGCCTTGGGATGTTTCCCTCTCGGCGGCGCGCACGTGTGCATATCGACGTCCTCCCGGTGCCTCGTATCGATTCCCCGAATCACAGGCGTGTGATTTCGGGAACCCTACCACCCGGAAGGCGGATATTCGGCAGGTCGAGTCATCGCTCGATCGTGTACACCAGGTGGGCCAGGTCGGCGTGTGTGGTTTCGCGCCATACGATCATGCCGAGCTTCTCGGCGACGCGTCGCGACTGGACGTTCCGAGGGAGGATCAACGAGATGACCCGTTCGACGTCCAGATGCTCGAAGGCCCAGTCGCGACAGCCGATGCCGGCCTCGGGGGCGATGCCTTCACCCCATCGATCGCGCCGAACGTGCCAGCCGATCTCGACGAACGGTTCCCCATCGACGAGCTGGAGCGTCGGACCGCAGTCTCCGAGGAACACCCCGGTCGAGCGCTCCTGCACCACCCACAGGCCGAACCCGTCCTCCACGTAGCGCCGCTGGTTGCGCGCGATCCAATCCTTCGTGGCCTCGAGCGTGAACGGTCCCGGGTAGAACCGCATCGTTTCTGCATCACCGAGGATCTCGTGCAACGACTCGAGGTCCTCCATCACGAACGGCCGGAGCAGCAGGCGCTCCGTCTCCACGATCGTGTCCAATCAGCGCGCTCCGGCGGGGGCGCAGGCGCTGCGGATCACGCCCGTGGGCGCTCCTTGTTCGTGTCGTAGATCGGCAAGACGTCGACGGTCGCGCTCGTCGTCCCGTCCTCCACGGCGACCTCCACCTCGTTCCCGACCGTTGCCTGAGCGCTCGAGAGGATCGCCAATCCGATCTTCCCGAAGCGCGGACTGTCCGTGGGGCTCGTGAGCACGCCGATCTCGTCGCCGTCCTTCGCGACCGTCGCTCCGTACTCGGGCAGGGTGTCGCCCTCCACCTTCAGCGTGACGAAGCGGTTCGGTGGGTTGGCGGCGACCTCGCGCAGCTCGTCCTTGCCCAGGCCCGGCCGCTCGAGCGCGACCATCTTGTCCAGGTTGAAGTCGTACGGCGTGCGCTGGTGGGCCTCGTAGTCGTAGTCGGTCACGATGAGCCCCGCCTCGATCCGCAAGATCTCGATCGCATCGACACCGAACGGCGTGGCGCCCGCCCCCGTGACCGCCCCCCACAGCGTCGCGGCGTCCTCGGGATGGGTCAGGAACAGCTCGAAGCCCATCTCACCGCCGAAGCCGGTCCGTGACAGCGTCACTTCGACGCCGCCGACCTTCACGGAGTCGGGGAAGAACCGGAAGTACTTCAGTGCCGACACGTCGGCGTCCGTCAGGCCCTGGACGAGCTCGCGGGACCTCGGTCCGATCACGCCGAGATGCGGCATCCTCGGGGCGATCCATTCGAACTCGACGTCGAAGTCCTTCAGGTTCGCGTCGAAGTAGTCCTGATGATCCTTGCCGTTGGTCATCACCCAGCAATGGTCGGGGCGTCCGGTGCGGTACACGGTCCCGTCATCGACCAGGCGACCATCCTCGTCTAGGAAGGCACCGTACCGGGCCTGGCCGACCTGCAGGCCGAGGGCGTCGTTGCTCCACACGTGTTGGGCGGCCCTCAACGCGTCGGGCCCGCGGAAGTCCCACTTGTTGAGGGGCGACACGTCCCACACGGCGACGTCGTCCCGGACCGCCGCGTACTCCTTCTGCAGGTCACCGAACCCCTCCGCCCACATCCAGCCTCCGTCGGCGATGTGTGTCCCCCCGGCGGCCGCGATGACGTCATGGAACGCAGTCTGGATCGCTGGCTCTTCTCCCATGCTGGCAATCCCCCTGACTCGGCGATACGCGGTCGGCACGGTGGTTCTACCTCAAGTTTGACTGGCCGTTCAAGTCGCGACGTGCGAGGCCGGCGGCCGCGCGGCCGAGTTCCGGCGCCCGGGGCGGTCATGCCTCGTCGCACCGCACGACTTCGTCCTCGGTCACGACGATGTCCACCCGCCGGTCGTGAGGGCCGACCGGAACCGCCTCGACCAGCTGGACCGCGAACGCGACCGCGATCTTGGGGACGCCGGGGCGGGCGCGATCGAACAACCGATCGTAGAACCCGCCCCCGTACCCGGAACGGTGGCAGCCGCGATCGAACGCCACGCCCGGGGTCACCACTGCGTCGAGCTCCATCGGGTCCACGACGTCGCCCGAAGTTGGCTCCATCGCACCGAACCGGGTTTCGGAGACGGGGTCGCCGGGGCGATACGCGACGGGGACCGCCTCGCCCTCTTCGATCCTCGGCAGGGCGAGCCGGCGGCCCTGACCCACGAGCCGAGTGATCATCGGCGCGGTGTCCAACTCCGAGCCGAACGACCAGAACAGCATCAAGGTGCGAGCGGCCTCGAGCTCGGGGAGCGCGAGCACACGCTCGGCGATCGCCGCACTCTTCGTCGTGCGCTCGCCCTCTGAGAGCGCATCGCGGCGCGCGAGGATCTCGCGGCGCAGCGCGCGCTTCATCTGCTTGATCCGGCGGGCGGGCAGATCGCTCCCCCGCGTCACGAGCGCGCCCGCATGAGCGGGAAGACGTGCTCCGCGATCACCTCGAGACGATCGGGGGGGCCGGCCGGGAGCAGGACGGCCCAGGTCGCGCCCGCGGTTTCGAGCCCCTCGAGCCACCACGCGAGCGACTGGGCGCTGCCGGCCCAGACGCTGGATCCCAGGACCCCTGTGCGGGACCGGGCGTCCATGATCTTCCCCGCATCGTCCTCGTCTCTGCCGGCGATGACGATGCCCGCCCAGGTCGCCTCCACCCCCCTCCCCGATTCCGATGCGCGTTCGCGGAGCAGGTGGGCCTTCTTCGCGAACTCAGGGATCGACATCCCCCAGCCGTTCCACGCGTCGGCGTGCTCGGCGGCGAGGCGGACGACCGCGTCGGCGAACCCGCCGATCCACACGGGTGGTCCGCCCGGTGTGGGCGAGAGGGGGAGCACCGGTCCCGCCACCGCCGGCACCTGCTCGCCGCCCATCCACGGCCGCCCCGCGAACAGCTCCTTCAAAGCCCGCACGGTCTCGACGAGATGCTCCCGTCGTTCGGCCTTCTCGAGGTACGGCAGCCCGAACGTGTCGTGCTCGGGCTTGTCGATCGGGTCACCCGTGCCGATCCCGAGGATCAGCCGCCCCTGGCTCACGTCGTCGAGCTGGACGGCGAGCTTAGCGAGCAGCCCGGCCGGCCGCAGCGACGCGCGGGTCACGAGCGTGCCGATCGAGATGCGCCGAGTCGACGCGGCGACGGCGGCCAGGACCGAGAACGCCTCGATCGATGCTCGATCGGGCGTTGCTCCGGGCGGGAAGAAGTGGTCGAAGGCGAACACGCCGTCGTAGCCGGCAGCCTCGGCTCGGGCGGCGAACGCGAGCACGCGCTCCACATCACCGGAGAACAGCGGCAGAACGAGACCGATCTTCATGCGGAGAGCCGCCCGAGCTCTTCGAGCGCGAGCGCCGCAGCCCCCACCGCGCCCGAGTCGTTGCCGAGCTCCGCCGCGACGATCGGGACGCGAGGACGGAACTCGGGAGCCTCGACGGCGTCCACGAAAGCCGCGCGAGCCGGCTCGAGCAGGAGGTCGGCGGCGACGACCGCTCCCCCGCCCACCACCACGACCTGCGGGTCGAGCACGTTCACGAGCCCGGCGATCCCCTGACCCAACCTGGTCCCCACTTGAGCGAGTACGGCCCCTGCGACCTCATCACCGCGTTGGGCGGCCTCGGTCACGAGCTTGCCCTCGACGGCGGAGGGGTTACCGCCCGCGAGCTGGGCGAGGAGGGACTCCGGATGCTCTGCGGCCGCCTCGCGACCGGCGCGGTCGATGGCTCGGCCCGCCGCCACCTGTTCCCAGCATCCCCTGTTCCCGCATCCGCACAGCGGACCACCGGGCTCCACGATGATGTGGCCAACCTCCGACGCGAACCCGTACGCGCCTCGGAACAGGCGACCATCCGTGACGATGCCGCCTCCGATGCCCGTTCCCACCGTCACGAGCAGCATGTGCCGATATCCACGGCCCGCGCCGAAGCGGTACTCGCCGTACGCCGCCACGTTCGCATCGTTGTCCAGCTGACACGGAACGCCGAGTGCCTCCTGCATCCGATCGGCGATCGGCAGGTCGCGCCAAGCGAGGTTCGGCGCGAACCGCAGGACGCCTCGTTCGGCGTCCACCATGCCTGCAGCCCCCACCCCCACCGCGAGGACGTCCGAGGACATGAGGCCGCGTGCGGTGGCGATCATCGCCGCGACGGTAGCCTCCTGGTCGTCGGCGGGCGTCGGGACCTGCGCGCGGGCGAGGATCTCACCGTCGCGAGCCACGCGGAAGGCGTTGATCTTCGTCCCGCCGACGTCGATGCCGAGCGCCTCGCCCTGATCGGTCACCCGGTCCCCGCTAGTGACGATCAGAGCTTCGGACGGCGCTGGGCGCGGTCATCCGATCTCGATCTTCTCGAGTCCTCCGGATCCCTGCGTGCCCTCGAAGTCGGCGGCTCGGGCATCGATGACGGCCCGAGCCGCGAGCAGGAACTCGCGCGCCGCCGAAAGGAGATGATCCAGGACCTCCGGACCCGCGCCCTGGATGCCCGTGAGGGCCATCCCGATGGGACAGAAGGCGACCGAGCACACCTGAGACGGCGGCGCGGCGGGAGCGGCGGTGGACTCAGGCTCCCGCTCCGCTCGGCCGTCGGCGGGCGGCGTGCTCCTGCCGGCCTTCGTGTCGCTCTTCGTCTTCGGACCCGTCTTCGCCGGCATTCTTGGCTCGGCCATGCAGACTACCCCCTCTTGGCTCCAGCGGTGGCACCGGGAACGGGCTCCTTGGCGAACGAGATCTCGAGCTGATCCCCCACGAACGACGCGCCGCGCACCTCCAGACGCTGGAGCGTCTGCGGCAAGATCAGGTTCCGTTTGTACGACCCCACGCGAACGAACAGCTCGTCGCCACGTCGATGGATATCCATATCCTCTCGCGAGACGAACGGCAGGCGAAGGGTCAGCACGTAGCTGGCGCCGCGCTTGCGGACCCTGATCGGGTCGTCCCGATAGAGGATGTCGGTGACGTGGAGGTCGCCGTACACCTCTTCGCCCATCTCCTGCAGGAGCGAGACGCCGACCATCTCGCGATCGAACAGTCGCGCCGTGAGGATCGGCACGGGCTCGAAGGACTCCCGGACGGTCTGGAGGTGCTCGGCCTGGATGTCCTTCCACTTGCCGAAGTACGGATCCGTCACGGTGTCGGGGATGATGCGATTCACGACGACGGCGTCCACCCGGTAACCGAACAGCCCGAGGTACGTGTACGTGCGCCTGGCCTCGGCGATCACCATCTTCTCGGGGTTCACGACGAGGCGCACGCTCGACATCGTCTCGTCGATGAGGATGCGCCGGACGGCATCGAGGTTGCGATGGAGGCGCTCGATCGCACCGAAGAACTGATCGCCGGCGATCGGCAGCGTCGTCATCTTCGAGACGAGCGGACGCACAGCCTTCACGACCTTGCGCTCGACCGGGAAGATCCGCTCGATGTACCAGTTCATGATCTCCGGGAGCGAGAGCAACCGCAGGGTCTCGGCCGTGGGAGCGCAGTCGACCACGAGCAGGTCGTACTTGCCGCTCTCCACGTGCCTGCGCACGTCGATGAGCGCGAAGATCTCGTCGAGCCCGGGGATCACCGAGAGCTCCTCGGCCTGGACCGACTCGACACCGGCCCAGTTCATGATCGAGATGAAGTACTCCTGGATCTCGCGCCAGTTGGATTCGAGCCGGTTCTGGGCGTCGATCTGCTCCGCCCACAGGTTCGGACTGATGTTCGTGGCGTCGTCGCTGATCGCCAGGTCGAACGAATCTCCGAGGGAGTGCGCCGGGTCGGTGCTCATCACCAGCGTGCGGTGACCGTCGGCAGCGGCTCGCACCGCGGTAGCAGCGGCCACGGTCGTCTTGCCCACGCCGCCCTTCCCCGTGAACAGCAGAACCCGCATCCGGCCTAGCTTATCGATTCGAGCTTCCCCCGCCGCCGGGGGGAGATCCGGTTCGGTTCAGCCGAGCTCGACCCGGCGTTTCAACCCCTCGAGGGCGTTCTCGATCACACGCTTGGCACCCTGCGTACGGACGAACCCGGGAAGCAGGACGCCGAGCTCGACGTTCAGGCGGTAGACGACCTTCGTCTCTCGGTCGTCGATCTCGGTCAGCAGGTACTCGCCGCTGATGTTGCTCACGGAGCCGCGCGCCTCGGTGGTGACCCACGACAGCCCGGCGTCTGCCGGCGCGTAGCGATACGCGAGCGTGTAGCTCGCCTTCCCCAGGAGCGGTACGTCGACCTGGAAGGCGACCTTCGTCGCGAGGCCTCCCTCACCCCGTTCGAGGACCGAGGCCGATTTCACGTCGGCCCACTCCGGGTAGGCCTCGTACTCGGTGAGCACGTCCATGATCTCGGCCGCGGATGCCTCGATCACGATCGAACCTTCCGTGTGCTCGGTCATGCCGCGAGAATCCTACTGGCCGCGAGCGGCCGGGAGCGCGATGAGCGTGGCGAGGACGGTCGACGCGACGATCAGTCCGGCCGATGCCCACAGCAGCATCCGCGCGCTGACGAGGGGGCGCTCATCGGATGCGATCCGATACGCGTCGATCGCGGAGACGAGCCACAGGATCAACATCGACCCGACGAACAGCAAGAAGAGCGAGGCGAGCGGACCGAGCCCATTGCCCGAGCGCGCGAGCGCCAGCGCGAGCGCCGCCCCGAACACCCAAACGACCAACACGATGCGCGCGACCGCGTCCCCCTTGCGTCCGAGCTTCCAATGGCCGAGGCCCGGCAGGACGAGCGAGAGCGCGAGCGCCCTCCCCGGTTCGACGTGCGGCGTGGTGTCGGGCTCTTGGAACAAACGAGCGAACGGGGTGCCGCACACCGGGCACGTGCCGAGTGCCATCGGATTCTTCTGCTCGCACCCCGGGCAGATCCACACGGTGCCGCCCTCGGTCGCCTCGATGCCGGTCACGTCGGACGTCATCGGAAACGACGGCCCGATGTCGCTGGACTCGCGCGCCGGGGCTCGATCTGCTGGTTCGGGTGTGACCTCGGCGGGCTCGGGCGTGGCGTCGGCGGCAGCCATGGCCGGCGCGAGCGACGGCTCGGCGGCGTGCAAGGGTTCGTAGCACTGGCCGCACCAATCAGCGTCGGCCGAGACCAGCGCGCCGCAGTTCGGGCACCGGGGCTCCGGGTCGCTCACCAGGGCAGCGTACTGCGGGTTCGGGCCCAGACCCAGGAAGCGGCTACGCGTGCTCGACGGCCACTCGGAGCCACTCGGCGAGCCGCTCGGCGATCTTCGGCCAGGCGTGGTCGCGCTCGACGCGAGCACGACCTGCCGCGCCCATCGCCTCGGCGCGTGTTGGGTCTTCGAGCAGGGAAGCCACGGCATCGGCGACTTCGGAAGGCCGGGAGCCGCGGACCAAGATCCCGGTCTCACCGTCGACGAGTGACTCGCGAGCGCCCCCTGAGTCCCCGACGACCACCGGGCGGGCGCACGCGGCGGCCTCGATGAAGACGTTTCCCCAGCCTTCGACCTCCAGGCCGGCGGCGCGGCTCCGGCACGGCATCGCGAAGACGTGGCCGGCGCGGTAGTACCTCGGCAGGTCCTGTTCCGAGACCTGGCCGGCGAACACGACCGAACCGTTCGGAGCGGACGCGGCGAGCGCCTCCAGACGCTTTCGATACGGCCCGCCTCCGACGATCAACAGCGTGGCGTCGGGCACCCTGCGACGGATCTCGGTCATCGAGCCGATGAGCACGTCTTGACCCTTGCGCGCGACGAGGCGGCTCACGCAGACGATGAGGGGGCGGTCGGCAACCCCGTGCCGCTCGAGGATGTCTTGGGCCGGTAGGTCGGGCCGGAACGCGTCGATGTCGGCGCCGGGATACAGGACCGAGACCGGGACACCGGCCGGCACGGCGGTGCGAACCACGCGAGCGATGAACTCGCTGCACATGACCGGAACGCGTGCCGCACGCGAGGTGACCCTCCGCATCCACGCGTGGGAACCGGGGACGAGCGACAACCAGTAGTCGAACCCGTGCGCGGCGACGAGGTAGGGCGTGCCGTGCCTCGCCAGCCCGGGCCCGAGCGCCGCCAGCGGCATGGCGTCGCCGAAGAGCACGACCTCGGAGCCGGTCTGGCGGATGAGGCCGCGCACACGGTCGCGGACCTCGGGCGTCGGCCACGTGAACGCGCGAGGGTCACGCTCGACCCGGTAGGGCTCGCCCGCGTCGAAGGCCTCAGATCCCTGCCACGCGGGGGCGAACACCGTCACGCGGTCGGGCGGGAGCTCGCGCATCAAGCTGTGGAGTGTCCGTTGGATCCCGCCCACTTTCGGCGGATAGTCGTTCGTGACCAGCAGCGTCGGGGGTACGTCCACGGGCGCCTATGCTCGCAGGAAATGGACACCCCGCCGCTCGAGGATCAGCTGGCCGCGCTCGAGGACGGACGAGCGTACGTCGAACATACCGACGTGACCTTGACGGTGGCCTCCGGGGCGGACGCGAGAGGGTGGCTGCACGACCTCGTGACCGCAGACGTCGCCTCGCTCGAGCGTTTCCGGGCCCGCCCGTCGTTGCTCCTGTCCCCCACGGGCAGGATCCGAGCGAC
>JBDTYT010000063.1:0-10351 GCA_040005555.1 Actinomycetota bacterium
TGCTCCTCGCCGTCTTCCCCACGGGCCGAGTCCCATCGCGACGTTGGCGGTGGTACCCGACGGCGCTCTGCGCGGCGTTCGCCGTCGCCGTCATCGGCACGGTCGTGAAGGTGGGCTCGGTCGACATCAACCCCGGGGTCAAGCCGCCGAACCCGACGGGGATCCCCTCGATCGAGGGCGTCGTCCGTAGGATCCTCGCGGTCGACGGATTCGCGGTACTGGCGCTCAGCTTGCTGTCCGTCGTGATCGTGATCGTGCGATTCCGCGGTTCGCGCGGAGAGGAACGGCAGCAGGTCCGCTGGCTGGCGTCGGTCGCAGGCCTCTCGCTCGTCGCGTTCATCGTGGCCGTCGCGACCTCGATCCCGCTCGGACCGAACCAGACCACGTTCGTCAACGACGCCGCGTGGACTGTCTTCCTGAGCTGTATCGGGCTGGGATTGCCCGCCGCGATCGCGATCGCGCTGCTCCGCTATCGCCTGTGGGATCTGGACGTGGTGGTCCGCAAGACCGTCGTCGGCGCGATCGTCGTGGTCCTCATCACGTCGCTGGCGCTCGCGGCGCTCGCCTTC
Organism: Actinomycetota bacterium; assembly: GCA_040005555.1. Classification (GTDB taxonomy): domain Bacteria; phylum Actinomycetota; class UBA4738; order UBA4738; family HRBIN12; genus JBDTYT01. Next base: position 570 of record JBDTYT010000063.1, read on the forward strand.
CTCGGGGCCGCGGTGGTCGGCCCGATCGCGGATTCGCCGGAGATCACGCTGATCGCCGGGATGATCGTCGGTCTCTCGTTCTGGCCGCTCCGACGGGTGGCCAGGCGTATCTCTGATCGCGTCGTATACGGAGGGCGCGCGACCCCGTACGAGGTGCTCACCGAGTTCTCGGATCGCATGTCCGAGACTTATTCGACCGACGACGTGCTGCCGCGCATGGCTGCGATCGTCGCCGACGGCACCCGGGCCGAGCGCGTCGGCATCTGGCTGCTCGTCGGTGGCGAGATGCAGCCCGCCGCATCCTGGCCCCCGGAGTCGACGGACGAGGCAGCACCCGCGACCGCGCTCGGCGAGGGGAGCTTCGAGGTCCGGCACCAAGGGGAGCTGCTCGGAGCCATCACGGTGTCGGTGCCCGCCGCGGACCCGATGAACCCGTCGAAGGAGAAGCTCATCCGCGACCTCGCCTCGCAGGCCGGGTTGGTGCTGCGAAACGTCCGGCTGATCGAGGAGCTCCGCGCGTCGAGACGCCGGATCGTCACCACACAGGATCTCCGGGCGAAGACGCTCGAGCGCAACATCCACGACGGTGCCCAGCAACAGCTCGTCGCGTTGGCGGTCAAGCTCCGGCTGGCCGAGGGGATCGCGCGCAAGGACCCGGAGCGCACCGCGTCGATGCTCTCGGATCTTCAATCCGAAGCAAACGATGCGCTCGAGAACCTGCGCGACCTCGCCCGCGGCATCTACCCTCCGCTGCTGGCCGACAAGGGACTGTCCGCTGCGCTGGAGGCGCAGGCGCGCAAGTCACCGGTCCCGGTCGACGTACGAGCCGACGGCGTGGATCGATACCTGCCGGAGGTCGAGTCCGCGATCTACTTCTGCACGCTGGAAGCCCTCCAGAACATCGCGAAGTACGCCGGGGCCTCGCTCGCATCCGTCGAGCTCTCGCAGGAGGACGGACATCTGACCTTCCGGGTCTCCGACGACGGGCGTGGCTTCGACGCGACAACCAGGAGTTACGGCACCGGTCTCCAGGGCATGGCCGACCGGCTCGACTCGATCGGTGGGACGTTGGAAGTGAACAGCAGCCCGGGCGGCGGAACCACGATCGTCGGCCGGGTTCCGGCGACCGTGCGCGATTGAAACCGGTGGGTCAGCTCGGCTTCGCGGCGGCCCACGCCCCCTCGAGGCGGTCGGGCCCGAAGACGGCTTTCGGGATGTACGCGGCCGCTCCGCACTCCGCGGCCCTGGGCGCGTACTCCTCCTCTTCATAGGTAGAGAGGAGGAGGATCACGACACGATCGTTCGAGTCGCTCAGGATCTGGCGCGTGGCGTCGAGGCCGTTGATCCCGGGCAGGTTCACGTCCATCAGCACGAGGTCCGGTTGGAGCTCTTTGGCCTGAGCGACGGAGTCTTCGCCGGTCTCGGACTCGCCCACCACCTCGAAGCCCTCGGTCGCCTCCACCACCATGCGAGCCGCCATCCGGAACGGCTCTTGGTCATCGACGATGAGCACCCGAACGGTCATGCGCGTCTTGCCCTCCACCCCAAATCTCTCACCTGCAGGCACGGACGACAGGGGTGCCAGCACCACTCTTCGCTCGGGCCACCTCAGGCGGCGAGCGGATCCCCGAGCCGCAGGAACGCCTGCTCGAGGACCAGCCGGGTATTGAGGTTGAGATCCTCGGCCAGCGCGGCCCGGGCGGCCTCGAGCGCCGCGAGTCCTGCGGCCGACGCCGGGATGCCCGCTCGCTCGGTCGTGGGCAGATCGGGGTTGATGAGCAGACCCGCGTCCCCACCGACGGCGACGACGATGCGATCACGCAGCAGGGCCGAGGCGGCCATGAGCACCCAATCGACGTAGTCGCGCTCCGCGCGACGGACGCGGCGCTTGTGACGTTCTTCGAGACGCCGGATGGCGCCTCGGTAGGCGTCCTCGGGACGTCCGCGCTCATCGAGGAACGGGGCGAGCTCCTCGTCGAGCTGCTCCTTCAGCCCTTTCTTGTAGCGGTCCGCCGCCTCCAGCACAAGGTCGGCCGCCTGCAGGGCGCCGGCGGCACCCGACGCCGCGCGCCGCAGAGCTTCGAGGGCCACGTCGCGGAACGCGAGGCCGTCGGCGTTGGTTGCCAGTCGCCTCGCCCGGCCGAGGTTCCCGCCCGACAGCCGAGCGGCCAGCGCCGCCCGGGTGGGATCGATGTCCTCACCCACGAGCGTATCGACGACGAAGGACTCCGCCAGCGGTTGGAAGGTCACCACGTGGCAGCGCGAGAGCACGGTCTCGGGCAGCTCGTGGGGACGAGCCGACAGGAGCAGGATCACCGCGTCGGCCGGCGGCTCCTCGAGCACCTTGAGCAGCACGTCGGCGGCGGCGGGGTTCAGCCGGTCGGCCTCGCGGATCATGAAGATCTTGCGGCGCGGCTCGGGCGCTGTGCGGAACGCCGGATGCCAGATCTCGGCTCGGACCGTGTCGACGTGGATATCGCGGCCCTCGGGCTCAACGATGAACTCGTTCGGGTGCTTGTCATCCAGGGCGAGCCGGCAATCGCGGCAGTCCCCACAACCGCCGCGCTCGCAGAGCAAGGCGGCCGCGAACGCCCGAGCAGCCAGGCTCTTCCCGCCGCCCTCGGGACCGGCGAGCAGGTATGCGTGATGCGGGCGGGCGGCCGCCTGCATGAGGAACGACATCGCCTGGGCTTGCCCGGGGACGCGCTCGAGGACGGGAGATTCAGGAGCCATCGTCGTTGCCCTGGCGATCCTTCAACACGCGCTGGAGCGATGTGACGACCTGCTCGTGCACCTTCTCCGGCGTGTCGTCGGCGTCGATCACGACGAACCGCTCGGGATGCTCCTCGGCGATCTTCAGGTAGGCATCGGACACCTTCGAGTGGAAGTCGCCCGTCTCGACCTCGATACGGTCGGGCTCCTCGAGCGAGCGCATCAACCCCGCCTCGGGCTCGATGTGCAGCAACACGACCATGTCGGGGAACAGACCCTGCGTGGCCCATACGTTCAGGGTGAGGACGTCTTGCTCACCGACCCCCCGCCCCCATCCTTGGTACGCGAGCGACGAGTCGATGTATCGGTCGCAGATCACGACCTTGCCCGCAGCGAGGGCCGGCCGGATGACCGTCGACACGAGCTGCGTGCGGGCGGCGGCGAAGATGAGCGTCTCGGCCCGAGGTTGAACGGTGCCCGTATCGTGATCGAGCAAGATCTGCCGCAGCTTCTCGCCGAGGTCGGTCCCGCCCGGTTCACGGGTGACGAGGACGTCGACCCCTTCGTGCTCGAGCCATTCCTTGGCCAGACGGATCTGCGTACCCTTGCCGGATCCCTCCACGCCCTCGAAGGCGATGAACACGCCGTTCGTCGGCGCGCGCTTCAGCTTCGGAACCAACGCGAGCGGCTCCGGCTTGCTGAGTCGATAGTGCGACAGCCCTCGGCGAGTGACCACGCCGGCCGCGACGACCGCGAGACCGGCCGCCCACAGAGCGACCCGGGTACCCGACAGATCAAGGCGCTGCCCTCCGACGAAGAACCCATGCTTATTGCCCACGATACCCGCAAGCACCGGGAAGATCGCCAGCGAGAGGAACAGCCCTAAGCGCGAGAGCACCGCGAGGGCACCGAACGTCCGTCCGCGGAACTCGTCGTCGACGTTCTCCTGCAACAAGACGTAGCCGTTCACCCAGGTGGCTCCGCAGAACATCCCGAGGATCACGGTCACGATGACGGCGAAGGAGAGGTTCGGCATCGCGGCGAGCACGAAGAGCGTGCCGGCGGCCGAGGTCATCGAGAGCACGAACACCTGCTCTCGCTCCATCACCTGTACGACCTTGCTCGAGCCCACCATCCCGACGGCCATCCCGATCCCGAACGACGTCTGTAGCACGCCCCACCCCGCCGTGCCCGCGTGCAAGGTGTCTTTCGCGAAGATCGGTCCGAGCGCCAGCACCGCCCCGACCGCGGAGAAGGCGACGACGATCCCGAGCGTCATCGCGGACGCGAGCGAGCTCTCGCGCAGGAAGCGGATGCCCTGGGCGATGTCCTTGCCGATGCGCGAGAGCCCGAGCCGCTCGATGCGATGCGATGCGGGGGGCGGGAAGGCGATCCGGCTGAGCATGAAGGCGGAGAACAGGAACGTGCTGCCGTCCAGCCAGAGCGCGAGCGATTCCGGGTGCGTGCCCAGGTAAGGAACCCGAGCGGACAGGCCGCTCGCAACCCCGGCGAGCACGGCGAAGATCGCGCCGCCGAGCGGCAACGTACCGTACGTCCCGATGAGGCCGAGCGAGTTGGCGTTCGCGAGCTGGCGCCTCGGCACGAGGTTCGGCAGGCTCGCGTCGCGCGCGGGCGTCCAGAACAGGGACATCGACTCGATCACGAACGACAGGACGTACAGGGACCACAGCGAGGCGACGAAGGGCACGAGTGCGTAGAGGGCTGCTCGCGATAGATCCGCGATGATCATGATGCGTTTCCGGTTGACGCGATCGGCGAGGGCACCGGCGACCGGCCCGAACAACACCGAGGGCAACATCCGAGCGACCATCACGCCCGCGACCGCATAGGCGCCGGCGTTGCCCCCTCCCCCCAGACGGAGCGCGAGGATGGCCACCGCGCTGAAGCCGATCCAGTCGCCGAGCGAGGAAACGGTCTGGGCTGCGAGCAGCTTCGAGAACTTCGGGTGGCTGAACAGATCCTTGAAGGTGGCGGCCTTCGTGCCCCGGAGCGCCGCGACCTCCTCGGCGATGCTGGCCAACTACCCCTCCGCCGCCTTGGCGTCGTCCGGCGTCGGAGCGGGGAGGGTCTTCGGCTTCGCCGCGCGTTTCTTGCCCGGGGCTCGTTTCTTGGCCGTCGTACCTTTCTTCGCCGAGGTGCGCTTGGCCGCGTTCTTCTTCGCGCTCGCGCGCGCGGCCCGGGCGAGCGACTTGGCCGCCCGGGCCGCCGCCTCGGCCTCCGGGTCGCCCGACTTCGTCACGTGGAAGTCCTTGTCGAGCTCGGCGCCGCAGTTCCAGCAGCGGATGATCTTCGGCCGTTCGATGAGCAGCGAGCCGCACTCCGGGCAGGGGTGGTCCTTCACGGGCGGATTGCTGGTGCTGAAGTCGCAGTCGGGGTAGCGGTCGCAGCCGTAGAACATGCCGAACCGGGTGTGCTTCTCGACGATCTGCCCCTCGTGGCACTGCGGACACACGATGCCGAGCTCCTTCGCCGGATCCTTCTTGATGTACTTGCACTCGGGATAGCCCGAGCAGCCCACGAACGGTCCGTAGCGCCCCACCCGGCGTTGCAAGTTGTGCTGCCCGCACTCGGGGCAGATCTCGTCGAGCATCTCGGGCTCGGGACGCTCTTCGCCGTTCAGGTTGCGGATGTACTTGCACCCGCCGTCTTCCTCGGCGAACCGCGAGCAGCCGATGAACCGCCCGTACCGGCCGAGCCGGATCTGGAGACGGCCCGGAGGTTTCCGCCCCTCCTCGATGCACCGAGGGCAATCCTCGTCGATCTCCTCCACGTAGCGCTCGAACTTCTCCTCCGCCCGGTCGAGGTCCTCCTTGAACGGCACCCAGAAACCCTTCAGCACGTTGGTCCGGCGGGCGTTCCCCTCTGCGATCTCGTCGAGCTCGCTCTCCATCCGCGCGGTGAAGTTCACGTCCACGATGTCCGCGAAATGCTCGACCAGCTTGTCGGTCACCACCTCGCCGACATCCTCGGGGAAGAACCGCTTGTCCTCCAGGCGCACGTACCCGCGGTCTTGGATCGTCGAGATGATCGATGCGTACGTGGAAGGGCGGCCGATGCCGAGCTCCTCGAGCGTTTTCACGAGCGATGCCTCGGTGAACCGCGGAGGCGGCTGCGTGAAGTGCTGCTCGGGCAGGACCTCGAGCATCCGCAGGATCTGCTCGGGCGTCAGATCGGGCAGCCGGTTCTCCGCGTCCTCGTCGGGACCGTCGTCGCGCCCCTCGGTGTAGACGCGGATGAAACCGTCGAACACCATCGTCTGGCCCGTGGCCCGTAAGCCGTAGACGACGTCGTCGGAGGCGGCCTCGACGTCCACGCCTACCTGGTTGAAGCGCGCCTCCGCCATCTGCGTCGCGACCGTCCGCTGCCAGATCAGCGTGTAGAGCCGGAGCTGGTCGCGGTCGAGCGCCGAAGCGACCCTCGCGGGGTTGCGAAGGGCCGAGGTCGGCCGGATCGCCTCGTGCGCTTCCTGTGCGTTCCGCGAGCGCGTCTTGTAGTGGCGAGGCTGGGCGACCGAGTAGTCGGAGCCGAACTCCGTCACGATCACGCCCTCGATCTCGCGGAGCGCGGTCTCGGCCAGGTTCACCGAGTCGGTTCGCATGTAGGTGATGAGGCCTACGCTGCCCTCGCCGTGGAGCGCGATGCCCTCATACAGACGCTGCGCGATCGTCATCGTCTTCCGAGCGCCGAACCCGAGCTTGCGGGCGGCCTCCTGCTGCAACGTCGAAGTCGTGAACGGCGGCGCGGGGCTGCGCTTGCGCTCTTTGCGTTCGACGTTGGTGACTCGGTAGGCGGCGCGGCGCAGTCGTTCCACATGGGTGGCGGCGTCGGTCTCGGTCCCGAGCACGAGGCCCTTCTTGTCGGGCGAGGCGGCCAGCTTGCCCTCGGGCACGACGGCGAGCCGGGCGATGAAGGGCTGGTCTTCGCCCTCGGGGGTGAGGCGGACGTCGACGCTCCAGTACTCGACGGGGTTGAACGCGCGGATCTCGCGCTCACGTTCGACGATGAGCCGCACCGCGACCGATTGGACGCGGCCGGCCGACAGGCCCGGACGAACCCGGCGCCACAGCAGCGGCGAGATCTTGTAGCCGACCAGCCGGTCGAGGACGCGGCGAGCCTCCTGGGCATCGAAGAGCTTCAGGTCGATCTCGCGCGGGTGGAGGAACGCCTCGAGGATCGCATCGCGGGTGATCTCGGTGAAGGTCACGCGCTTCGCCTGAGCGGGATCGACCCCCAGCAGGGTGGCCACGTGGAACGCGATCGCCTCGCCCTCGCGGTCGTAGTCCGTAGCCAGGACCACGTCCTGCGAGCCCTTCATGGCTTTCTTCAACTCGGAGACGCGCTTCTTCGAGTCTTCCGGGACGGCGTAGGTGACCTTGAACGCGTGGTCGACGTCCACGCCCAGATCGCTCTTCGGCAGGTCTCGGATGTGGCCGTAGGAGGCCCGAACCGTGAAGTCCGAGCCCAGGTACTTCTCGATGGTTTTCGCCTTGGCGGGCGACTCGACGACCACCAGCGTCTTCGGCATAGCAGCAACACTTCCGTCCGTTGAGGAGGATCCGGCGGCCCGGCGGGCGAGTTGTGGGCCTCCGGCCGCAGGGTACCAGCCCCGCCGACCCCGGGATCATGCGGCCGCTCGAGACTCAGATATCGCAAGAGCGGTCCCGCCGTGCCTGACAGAACACGGTGATACCCTCCTCGCATTCCCGGAGCGGCCTGGAGTTCCCCTGCTCGCACTCTTCAGCAGCTTCGTTACGGAGGAGATCGCCAGGTACGGCTACCTGGCGATCTTCCTGCTCATGGTGCTCGAATCGGCCTGTATCCCCATCCCCTCCGAGGTCACGATGCTGTTCGGTGGCGCGCTCGTGACCGCGTCGTTCCTGGCCCCCGAGCAGCAGCTCTCGCTCGTGCTCGTCGCCCTGACCGGGACCTTCGGGAACCTCGTGGGGTCGTGGCTGTCCTACTTGGCCGGGTACGCGGGCGGACGGCCGCTCATCGACAGATGGGGTCGATACCTCTTATTGCGTCCGCACGAGATCGACCGCGCACACTCCTGGTTCGAGCGCTACGGGCACGAAGCGGTGTTTGTGGGGCGGCTTCTGCCTGTGGTGCGCACCTTCATCTCGCTGCCGGCCGGGGTCGCCCGCATGCGCTTTTGGAAGTTCACGCTGTACACGCTGCTCGGGTGTCTGCCTTGGTGTTTCGCGCTCGCGTTCCTGGGCTACAAGCTCGGACAGCGCTGGGACCGGGTCGAGGCGGTCCTTCAGCCGTTCTCCTGGGTCATCGCGATCGGGCTCATTGGAGGCATCACGTGGTGGATCTGGCACCGTCTCCGGGGACGACGCGACCACGGCGCCGCCGTCTAGGCCAGCTCCGTGCGCATGACCCACGAACCCTGTCCGTCCTCCCGCACCTTGGTGAACCCCGTGCGCTCGTACATCATGCGGGAGCGGTTGTGTGCGGCGACCGAGAGCGAGAGCGCCTGGAACCCCTCCTCACGCGCCTGGACGATGAGAGCACGAAGTAGGGTCTCCCCGATGCCCTTGCGCCGGTGCAGCGGCACGACCGCGATCCCGAGCTCGGGCGTGGTCTCGTCGACGTAGCCGTACCCAGGCTCCTCGGCGGTGAACAACCGGAACCAAGCCGCCCCCACCGGCTCGCCGTCCAGCTCAGCGATGACCCCCGCGTCCCCCCGCCGGCCCCAATCCCTGTGGTACCGCTCGAGCGTCGGGTCGGCGAGCGCCTCGATCATGCGCTCGCGGGGCCAGTCGGGGTTCCAGACGGCCGCCTCGTACAACATCTTCTTCAAGAACTCGACGTCATCGGGACCCGCGGGTCGCGTATTCAAGATGGCCGTCCTCGTGGAATGCTTCCTCGGATGCGAACCCTAGCGCACGGAGACATCGGCCGGCGCGTCGCCCAGGCGCTCGGTCGCTTCAGAGACGACGACCTCGGGACCATGTCGGCCGCGCTCACGTTCCAGGCCTTCCTGTCCCTCTTCCCACTCATGCTTCTCGCGCTCGCGATCGCCGGGTTCGTGCTGGCCGGGGACCCGGCCGAGTGGCTCCGGCGCTTCTTCGCGGCCGTGCCCGGGATCGGTCCGATGCTCGACCGCAATCTCGAGCCCATCGTCCGCGCCCGAGGTGGCCTGGGCGCGCTCGCGCTCGCCGGCGTCGTGTGGACCTCGTCGAGCCTCACCGACCGAGCGAGCGACGCCCTCGAGCGCATCTTCCGGATCGCCGACCCCAACACGCTCCGACGGCGCGCGCGATCGCTCCTGACGATGCTGATCCTCGGTGCCGTGCTCCTGGCCGCGCTCGTGCTCAGCGGCACCGTTGCCGCGATCCACCTCGAGGGGTGGGTGGGGACGCCGGTGCGGATCCTCGGCCTCGTGACCGTCGTCGCCCTCGAGTTCGGCTTCTTCCTGGCCTCGTATCGGGTGCTGCTGCCGAATTCGGGACCACGCCTGCGGGCGCATGTGCCCGGGGCGATCTTCATGACAGCGGGTTGGGAGCTGTTGAAGCTCGTCGGCGGGCTCCTGGTCGTCTACGTGGTGACGAGGGCGAGCGCGCTCTATGGCACGATCGGGGGCGTCTTCGGCATCCTGGTGTTCCTGCGCGTGGCGTCCAGCTTGTATCTCGTCGGTGCCGAGCTGTCGGCGATCCTCGACGAGGAGGGCCGGGAGCCCGGGGGGCTCTAACCCGCTCGCCGCGGGGGTTAGGTCGTCGGGCCGTTCGGCGTGCGGCGCGCGCGGTTGGCGAGCCGGATCGCCCACCCCTCTTTCTTAGGCGGCGGGGGCGGCGGCTCCTCGGTGAGCTCGCTCTCCACGACCTCGTGCCGACGGACGTAGACGGAAAGCGCAGATTGCAACGTGGCGGTGGCCGGCAGCGCAAGGAACGCACCGGTCGCTCCGAACAGGCTCGCGCCCGCGATCACCGAACCGAACGCCACCGCCGGGTGCAACTCCATCGTGTGCGCCGTGACGCGCGGGCTGAGCAGGTAGTTCTCGATCTGCTGGTAGATGAGGATGTAGACGAGCACGATGATGGCCG
>JBDTYT010000064.1:0-10167 GCA_040005555.1 Actinomycetota bacterium
GGGAGAGATCACCCAGGAGGAGAAGGTGGACCTCCTCCGCCGCGCGAAGGCGGTTCTGTTCCCGATCGACTGGGAGGAGCCGTTCGGCCTCGTGATGACCGAGGCGATGGCCTGCGGGACGCCGGTCATCGCCACCCCTCGCGGCTCGGTCCCCGAGGTGATCGCCGACGGCGAGACCGGCTGGATCGTGAGCGTGGAGCACTTCGCCGAGGAGGCCGCCGAGCGGCTCACGCATCTGTCCGAGATCGATCCGAATGCCTGCCGAGCTCGCGTCGAGCGCCTGTTCTCGAAGGAAGCGATGGTGTCGGGCTACGAGCGCATCTTCGAGGAGGTTGCCTCGGCCGGGGCCTGAGCTCGGTGGAGCTCGAGGTAGGTCGCCTCGGGCGGGACGAGGAACCGGAACGGCGCGAACTTGCTCGTCCCCAGGCCCGGCGACAGCGACATCCACGCGCCCCCGAGCCGCATCAACCCGCTCGCGAGACGCCGAGGCATGACCGAGTTCGTCACGAGCGGACCGACGATCGGGAGCGCGATCTGTCCACCGTGGGTGTGACCGGCGACGATGAGTTCGTACCCCGAGGCGGCCGTTTCTGGGGCCGAGTCGGGCGAGTGCATGACCGCGAAGCCGAACCGCTCGGGGGATGTTCTCGGAACGATCCGCAGGTCGTGACGCCAGATGTGCGCGTCGTCCAATCCGAGGAGCTCGACGGGCAAGCCTCCCAGGTCGACCTCACGGCGCACGTTCGTGAGGTCCTGCCAGCCGTCGGACTCGAGCATCGCCACCATCTCGCGCCACCGGCCCCTCGCCGGTCGCCGGAGGGAGCGGCGCCGTTTCGGGAAGAAGTACAGGAACGGGTTGATCGGTCCGGGCACGTAGTAGTCGTTGGATCCGAGCACGAACCACGAGGCGAGGGCTCCTCGGATCGGTCGCACCGCGGCAACGGTCGTCTCCACCGCTTCCGGCTCGGCGAGCAAGTCCCCCGTCACCACGGTGACGTCGGCGGCGGGCAACGAGGACAGGAATCGCGTCTTCTTGGCGTCGTCCCGCGTGAAGTGGAGGTCCGACACGTGCAGCACGCTCAACGTCTCGGGACCGGTCGCCGGTAGGATGTTCAAACGGTGCCGTACCAGTCGGTACGCCCGGCGCTCGATGAGCACGCCGTACGCCACGCACAGCACGCCGAGCGCGAGAAGCACGAGCAGGATCGGGACCAACACGGGAAGGCAGTCTACGGTGAGCGATCCAGGGCTCAAGGCGACGATCCAGGCCGACACCGTCGCTGCGCTGAAGGCCGGCGAGAAGATCAAGGTCGGCGCGCTCCGGATGCTCACGGCCGCGATCGTGAACAAGGAGAAAGAGCTGCGGCAGGAGCTCTCGGACGATGAGGTGCGCGAGGTCGCAGCCAAAGAGGTCAAGAAGCGGGCGGAATCGATCGAAGCCTTCGAGAGCGCCGGGCGGCAAGAGCTCGCCGACAAGGAGCAGACCGAGCGCGAGATCCTCCGAGCCTACGCGCCCGAACAGCTCTCCGAGGAGCAGGTCGATGCCCTGATCGAGGACGCGATCGCCTCGACCGGGGCCTCGGGTCCACAGGAGATGGGGAAGGTGATGGGCGCCGTGATGGCCGGCGCGAAGGGCAAGGTCGACGGTTCCGTCGTGCAGGCCAAGGTGCGAGCGCGTTTGGAGGGCTAGGCGCCCCTCGCTTCAGCCGCCTGGACCGGACGAAGGACTCGGAGACGGCGAGGGCGTCGGCGCTGGTGCGCCCTTCTGCCCCACCACGATGGTCACCGCCGATCCGGGGTCGACCTGCTTGTTCCCGATCGGCACCTGCGACAGCACGACGCCCTCCTGGTGCTTGTCGGTGACCTCGACGAACTGGACGTTCGCGATGAGCCCGGCCTTGTCGAGAGCGTTGACGGCATTGTCCTGGGTAAGGCCGACCACTCGGGGGACGGTCACCGCTTCGAGCTGGCCGTTGCTCACCTGGATGTGCACCGCGCTCCCGAGCACGACGTTCGCGCCCCCGCCCGGCGTCTGCCCGATGACCGTGTTGAGCGCTTGGCTCGACGGCGTCTTCTCGACGATCGGCGTGAAGTTCGCGTCCACGAGGGCGGTCTGTGCCTCATCCGACTTCAAGCCCACGACATCGGGCACCTTGCCGTGCTCGGGCGCCGGAGGTGCCTCGAACCCCTCGACAGGAACACCGACGAGCGCCTTCACCATGAACGCTCGCCAGATCGGCGCCGCGAGCGTTCCGCCGAACACCGAGTGACCGTAGTAGCTGTCCATCGGGATGTTGCCCTGCGGGAACCCCACCCAGACGGCCGTGGAGACCTGAGGTGTGTACCCCGCGAAGTACACGTTGTTGTAGTCCTGCCCGGTGCCGGTCTTGCCCGCGAGAGGTCGTCCGGGGATGATCGCAGCCGTTCCGGTTCCGCTGCTGATGACTCGCTCGAGCATCGCGGTCACCAGATGGGCGATGTCGGGATCGATGACCTGCTTGCAGTTGTTCTTGTGCTGGTACAGCTTGTTGCCGTTCGGCAGCATCACCCGTGCGATGGCGAACGGCTTGCAATGGATACCGTCGTTCGCGAGGGTCGAGTACCCCGACGCCATGTCGAGCGTCGACACCTCCTCGACGCCGAGCGTGATCGCCGGCACCGCGTCGAGCGGCGACGTGATGCCCATCTGGTGCGCGGCCGTCACGATGTTCTCGGCCCCGACGTCGAGGGCCAGCTGCGCGAACACCACGTTCACCGAGTCTTGCGTCGCCGTCCACAGGTTCATGTAGCCGCCGCTGCCCTCGGCGTTGTGCACGCAATGGTCGGCCGAGATCCAGAGCGGTGAGCAGAACGGCGATTGCCCTGAGTACACCTTGCCCGGCGGGATCCCGTTCTCGAACGCCGCGACGAGCGTGTAGGGCTTGAACGCGGAGCCGACCTGCCGGATACCGTGCCACGCCAGGTCGAGCTGATCGCGTTTGTAATCTTTGCCGGAAAGCATCGCGCGGATGGCTCCGGTCTTCGCGTCGACCGAGACGAGCGAAACGTCCGGACCGCCCTTCTTGGAGATGTTCGGACTGGCGTCGACGGCGTCTTGGGCGTCCTGCTGCCACGCCGGGTCAAGCGTCGTGTAGATCTTCAGACCGCCCTGATACAGGGTATGGAGACGCTGCGCGTATGTCGTGCCGAACGCGTCGTACTCGTGGTTGTTCACGTCGAGGATCGACTGGGTCAAGAAGTGCACGAAGAACGGAGGAACCTTCTTCTTCGTCTGTCCCACATCTGGGACGAGAGCGATCGGTTGTTGCTTGGCCTTGTCGATCCTCTTCTGCGACACCCAGCCGAGCTCCGCCAGGTGATCCAGAACGTCGTTGCGACGGTTCAGCGCGTGATCGGGATGGACGACGGGGTCGTAGTAGCCGGGCGCCCGGATCAGCGCCGCGAGCAGTGCGGATTGCGTCAGGTCGAGCTTCTTCGCCGGCTCCCCGAAGTAGTAGCGAGCCGCCGTTCCGATGCCGTAGACCCCGTTGCCCAGGTACACCTCGTTCAGATACATCGCGAGGATCTGGTCCTTCGAGTACGTCTCCTCCAGCCGGATCGCCAGCGCCGCCTCCTGGAACTTGCGCGCGAAGGTCTGAGCCGTGTCCCCGATCACAGCCTGTTTCACGAGCTGCTGCGTGATCGTCGAACCGCCTTGGGTGATCTGTCCGGCCGCGAGGTTCGCGATGAGCGCCCGGATCACCGAGGGAACGTTCAACGCGCCGTGCTGGTAGAAGCCGTCGTCCTCGATCGCGAGCACCGACTCTCGTGCGATCGGTGCGATCTTGTCGAGGTGCACGATCTCCCGGTTCTCGTCGAGGTAGATCGTCTGCAGGACGGAGCCATCCTTCGCGTAGATCGTTGAGCGCTCGGGGAAGTGGGGCACCCGCGTGAAGTCCGCCCCGGCCTGGTCCAGCCGATCGTTCAGGGCGTTCGCTCCCATCCCGAGCGCTCCGAACAGCGGCAGCAAGACGAGGGCCACGAGGGTGGCACCGACCGCCATCGTCGCGGTGATGAGCACCGGCAGGAGCGGCGCGATCGTTCGCCCGCGCGGCTCCAGCCTCGGAGCGGGGGACGGGGTCGTCGGACGGTGCCGAGGAGGGGCTTGCGTGGCCACGACCGGGCAAGGATACGCCCGGTCCCCGGGTACGATGAGGAACGTCCATGCGCCGCATCGGTTTCGTCATGCTCACGCTGCTCGCCGTCACCTCGCCGGCGATCGCGCGCGCCCAGTCCTCAGCCGCCGCCGAAGCCCCGAAGGTGCTCGTCGTCAAGGTCGATGGCTCCATCGACCGAACGGTCGCGTCGTACCTGCGCGAGTCGCTCGACGCAGCGGAAGCGGACGGTTCGACCGTGATCGTGCAGCTCGACACCGCCGGTACGCTCGATCAAGATGCGGTCGCACTCGCGCAGCGCATCCACGACGCGACGGTACCGGTCATCGTGTGGGTGGGGCCGTCGCCGGCGAAGGCGGCGGGCGCGGGGGTACTGTTCATGTACGCGTCGAGTGAGGCCGTCGTCGCTCCCGGCGCCGGTATCGGCCCGCTCGAGCCCCTCGACCTCACCCGGCCCGAGTCCGAGGGCATCGCGAAGTCGGCCGTCGCGAATCTCGTGAGCGGGTGGGCTCGCGACTTCGGGAAGCCGAACCCCTCCGCCTTCCCGGCGGCCCCCCTCCCGGCGCAGGCCGCGATCGACGGCCACATCGCGCAGTTCGCTGCCGCGTCCATCCCCGACCTCTTGGACAAGCTCGACGGCACGATGGCGCCCACGACGGGGGGGAACGTGATCTTGCACACCAAGATCGCGCTGAGCCCGAGCGAGACTCCGGTGGACGTGCGTTTCACGGGTCTGGGTCCCGTCGACCGTGTCCTGCACGCGATGGCGTCGCCGGCCGCGATCTACGTCCTGCTCGTCCTCGGGTTCGCCGCGATCGCGTTCGAGCTCACGCAGCCCGGGTTCGGGTTCGCGGGGTTCAGCGGGATCGGCATGCTCTCGCTGGGTGTCTACGGGCTCACCGTTGTGCCCTCATCGTGGATCGGTCTCGGACTGCTCGTGCTCGGCGTCGTCGGGATGGCGGCCGACGTCGTGCTGCGGCGCCTGGGGCCGCTGACGATCGGGGGACTGTTGGCGTTCGTCCTCGGATCGGTGCTCGCGTTCCGAGCGGTGGCGCCCCCGATCCGGATCTCGCCGTGGCTCATCGGGTTCTTCGCCGTGTCGAGCCTCCTCTATTACGGCTTCGCCCTGACGGTCGCGACGCAGTCCCGCGAACGGATCACCTCGACGCAGCGCGGGCTCGTCGGACTGGTCGGGGAAGCCCGGGGGGAGCTGAAGCCGGAGGGCCCGGTTTTCGTGAAGGGCGCACTGTGGCGCGGTCGCAGCGGCGACGGCCCGATCCCCGCGGGCACCCGCGTTCGGGTCCGGGCCGTCGAGGGCCTCGTCCTGCGGGTCGAGCCCGACCCCGGTGACCCGGGTCGCGAGATCCCCGAGCTCGACTGAGGAGCTTCCGCTTCCCATCCGGTTCTGACCTGTGCGTTTTCGGTCGCGGACGCAGGCGGATGTGAAACGAACCGAATCCTCACGACGTCCAGATACGAAATCCTTTCTGAGACGTCCGAGGAGGTCACTCGCCGTGGCGGAGCGCGTTCGTGGAGATTGGACCCGGGGGTGGCAGTTCGACGCCGCCTGCAAGGGTGCGGACTCCACGCTGTTCTTCGCCCCGAACTACTTCGAGCGGCGAGAGGAGAAGGACGCTCGGGAGGCCCGTGCCAAGGTGTTCTGCCGACGCTGTCCGGTGCGGGAGCAGTGCCTGGACTTCGCCCTGCGGGTCCGAGAGACGCACGGCATCTGGGGCGGGCTGAACGAGATGGAACGCCGACAGCTGCTCCGGCGTCGGCAGCTCGCCGCCGGTTGACATCAGGCGGGCGCGCCTCGAAGAGCGCCACCTCCGGTCACCTCACGTCTGACAGAATCGCCGGATGATCGAGGAGCGTCTCACGGAGCTGGGGATCGAGCTGCCCGCGGCGCCGGCGGCGATCGCCGCTTACGTTCCCGTCCGGGTGACCGGCCGACTCGCGTACGTGTCCGGGCAGGTGCCGCTCGTGGACGGGCGACCGCTGCACCCGGGCAAGGTCGGCGACACGGTGACGATCGAGCAAGGCGCGGAGGCCGCGAGGAGGTGCGCGCTCCAGGCGCTCTCAGCCCTGCGGGCGGCGCTCGGCTCGCTCGACCTCGTGAGGGGGATCGTGCAGGTCACGGCGTTCGTCGCGAGCGGCACCGCGTTCACCGATCAGCCGAAGGTCGCGAACGGCGCGAGTGAGTTGCTCGTCGAGGTCTTCGGCGAAGCAGGCAGGCACTCGCGGGTCGCGGTCGGGGTTGCCGAGCTGCCCCTGGGCGTCCCGGTCGAGATCGCCGTCATCGTCGAGCTCTAACGCGACGGGTCGTCCGCACCGATGTCTCGCGCGACTCGCACGTCGCCTTCGCGCCGTGTGATCCCTCGCGAGTCGAGGTGCTCGAGCAGCGGCAGCGCGAACCTGCGCGACGTCCCGAGGGCCTCGCGGAACGCGCTGACGGTGATCCCGCTCGCGCCGGCAGCCTCGACCGCTTCGCGGCCCCGCGTCACGAATCCCGGTGTCATGACGAGCTCGCGCGAGACGCGCACCAAGAGCTCGGCCCGCAAGGCCGCGTCGATGGTGTCGCGCCCGACCCCGGTGGCGATGAGCTCGGCGACGGTCGGCGGTGTAGGCTCCCCGGCTGCAACGCTCTGCACAAGCCGGTGCACATCATCGCTCGTCTCGGGAGCGACCTGATGCGTCGGTCGGCGCAGCGACGCGGCCTCGCGCACGATCTCGCCCCGTCTCTCCAGATCGTCGAGCACGGCTTCGACGAGACCGGGGTCGGGGGTCGTCCCCGACCGAGCGAGGTGCGCGGCTAGCATCTCGCGGACGACGGCCACGTCCTCGCCGGGGGCGAGCGGATGCTCGTCGTGGAAAAGCGACACGGCTTCCACGAGCGCGGCTTCGGAGGCCGAGCGAAGGTCCTGGCTCACCCACCACGGCCCGATCCGAGCCGCGCCCGACACCTCGCTCGGCATGATGCCCGTCAGGAGCTTGACCCGCGACGCCTGGATCGCTCCACGCTCGGCGACGAGCAGCATCGGGAGCTCCTCAAGCGATGCTCGCTCACGCGCGGCGAGCCGCGCATCGGCTCCAGGGCCCGGCCGCGTCGGCGGGTTCGGGTCCAAGACCACACCGCCGGCGACCGTTGCTCGGCGACCGGCCTCGCGGATGACGAAGCGATCGTGCACGTCGAGCACGAGCGGGGCCGAGAGCCGGATGCGAACGTATGCGCCCTCCTCCGGATCGAGTTGCGATCGACCGTAGAGGCGGATCCGGACGTCGCGCTCGGCCGAGCCGGCGTAGAGCTTGAAGGCGCCGCGTGCGGTGAGGGGTCGCTCGAGTCCGCGGAGGGGACGGAGTCGCGCCTCGAACACCCGCGTCGGTCGCCAGTCGCCCGGCAGGCCGAGAACGTCGCCGCGCTCGAGCTGCGCGCGGTCGATCCCGGTGAGGTTCGCCGCCACGCGTGAAACCGGCCGAGCGACCTGGATGGCCCGCTTGTGTGTCTGCAGGCCGCGGACGCGCGCCCGCCCGCCCTTCGGGTAGATCTCGACCTCGTCGCCGACCGAGACGCGTCCACCGACGAGCGTCCCGGTGATGACGGTGCCGGCGCCCTTGATCGTGAAGATCCGGTCGACGAACTGCCGGGGCCGGCCGTCCTCCTCGGGCGCCGGAGCGGCGGCGATCATCGCATCGAGCTCGCGAGCCAGCTCGTCGAGTCCCTCGCCGGTGCGCGTCGAGCACGCGACGATGGCGGCGGCCTCGAGCGCGGTACCGCGAAGCCGCGCCGCCACGTCTGCTCGCGTGTGCTCGAGGCGCGTCTCATCGACCAGGTCCCGTTTCGTGAGCGCCACGACCGCGCCGTGGACGCCGAGGAGGTCGATGATGCCGAGGTGCTCCTCGGACTGCGGCTTCCAGCCCTCGTCGGCCGCGACCACGAACAACACGAGTCGCACCGGACCGACTCCGGCCAGCATGTTGCGCACGAATCGCTCGTGTCCCGGTACGTCGACGAATCCGATCTCGACACCGGATGGGAGCCTCCCCCACGCGAATCCGAGGTCGATCGTGAGCCCGCGGCGCTGCTCCTCCGCCAGTCGATCGGGGTCGGTGCCCGTGAGACGGATGATGAGGCTCGACTTCCCGTGATCCACGTGGCCGGCGGTGGCCACGACGTGCATCGGGGGATCCGAGCCGGCCGAGGCGCCCGACGCACCGCCCTCATCCATCGTCGAGGTCGTCGCCCTCCAGGGCGTACTGGATCGCGCGCGCAAGATCGGGGAGGGCATCGTCCGGGACCGTGCGGAGGTCGAGCACGACACCCTTGTCGTTCACACGACAGAAGACCGGCGGTGACCCAGATCGCAGGCGGGCCGACATCACGTCCGGATCGGGCGCTCGGACCTCCACTCCGAACGATGGGAGCGAGTAGCCCGGCAGCGAGCCGCCGCCCACGCTCGACTCGCACGCGACGACGTGCGCGCCCTCGAGGTCACCGTCGAGGGCCTCGGACAGCCGCGACGCGCGCCGGTGGATCTGGTCGGCGGACTCGCGCAGCATGCGCCACACGGGAAGCTCCGTCCTTCGCTCCGCCGCGTGGTCGGTCAGCACCGAGCCGAGCGCCGCCACCTGCATCTTGTCCACGCGCACGGCCCTCGCGATCGGGTGCCGGCGCAGCCGCTCGACCAGCTCGCGCCGGCCGAGCACGATGCCTGCCTGCGGCCCGCCGAGCAGCTTGTCACCGCTGAAGACGACGAGGTCGGCGCCGTCGGCGAGGGCCTCGGTCGCGGCGGGTTCCTCCTGCGGCACGCCGGGGTATCGCCCGAGCAGTCCCGAGCCGAGGTCGTACATGAACGGGATGCCGGCCTTCATCGCGAGCGCCGCGAGCTCCGCGGCGCTCGGGTCCGCGGTGAAGCCCACGACGCGATAGTTGCTCGGGTGCACCTTGAGGATCAAGCCGGTCTCGTCCGAGAGCGCCGTTCGGAAGTCCGCGGCGCGCGTGCGGTTCGTTGTGCCGACCTCGACGAGGAGCGCGCCGGACGCGGCCATGATGTCCGGGATCCGGAACTCTCCCCCGATCTCGATGAGTTCCCCGCGGGAGACGAGGACCTGTTTGCCGCGCGCGAGGGCCGCGAGCGCGAGCAGCACGCCGGCAGCGCCGTTGTTCACGACGAGCGCGGCTTCGGCGCCGGTGAGCGCAGTGAGCATGAGCTCGGCTCGCGCCGTGCGACGGCCGCGGGCGCCGGATGCGCGCTCGACCTCGAGGTCGCCGTACCCGAGGGCCGCCCGCTCCGCGGCTCGCGCGGCGCGCTCGGATAGCGGTGCCCGGCCGAGCCCCGTGTGCAGGATGACGCCGGTCGCGTTGATCACCGATGTGAGACCCGTGGCGGCGTAGGACGCCAGAGCGGCGGCGCGGGCGAGGATCTCGTCCCGGTCGGGAGGCGATGCACCCGAATCGACGGCCGCGCGCACCTCGTGGAGGGTGAGTTGCAACGTGCGCTTCAGGAGGGCTCGCCCGAACGTCGCGCTCGCCCGTTTGCCCGGCTCGGAGCGGAGCAGCGCGTCGACCGATGGCACGGCGCGGCGAGGCTCGGACGTGGCCGTCATGAGGTCCTGAGCCTAGCCGCGACGCGGATGGGCGGCATCCCCCTCCGCGTGGCAGGATAGGCGCGAATGGACATCGAAGAGCGCGCCGTCTTCTCCTCCGCTGCCGAGCACTGGATGGTGCGCGGCGGCGGGATCGACATCGAGATCGCCTCCCCGAAGAGCCTGCGCACCGAGGAGATGATCCTCAACATCGGGCCGCAGCATCCCTCGACGCACGGGGTGTTGCGCATCGTGCTCGAGCTCGACGGCGAGGTCATCACGCGGGCCGAACCGGTGATCGGCTACATGCACCGAGCCGCGGAGAAGATCTCGGAGTACCGAGATGCCCGGCAGGTGCTGGTGCTCATGAACCGTCACGACTGGCTGTCGGCGTTCAACAACGAGCTCGGCTGGACGATCGCGGTCGAGC
>JBDTYT010000065.1:0-10060 GCA_040005555.1 Actinomycetota bacterium
TTGCGATGGCGCGAACCGCTCCGTGACCCGTCCGAGGACCCATCGGTAGAGCGGCGGCGTGAGTACGCGGAACACTTCGAGAGCCGCAACCCCGCGGGGGATCGAGATCTGGGGGGCGCGCCCTTTGCGGACCACGTCGACGATGGTTCTCGCGACTCGGTCCGGATCGAGCAGGACGAGGGAGGGCGCGCCCGTCATCGGGAAGCTCTCCGTGGGCGAGAATCCGGGGTTCACGCTCGTGACGAGGATCCCCTTCGGCCGGAGTTCGTGATAGAGGGCCTCGGAGAACGCGATGACCGCGTGCTTGGATGCGCCGTACACCGCGGCACCGGGCGTGGCGAACTTCCCCGCGAGCGACGCGATGTTCACGATGTGCCCTCGCTTCTGCTCGAGCATCGCCGGCAGGAACAGCTTCGAGGCGCGAACGACCGCGAGGACGTTCACGGCGATGACCTTCTCCACGCGCTCGAGGTCCACGTCCTCGAACATCCCGCCGCCGGGGATGCCGGCGTTGTTCACGAGCACGTCGCACCGGCGGTGGACCTCCAGCGTGCGATCACGCAGATGCTCGAGGTCGGCGAGCTTCGTGACGTCGCAGCGCACCGCGAGGGCGTTCCCACCTCCGGCGGCGATCCGCTCGGCGAGCGCGTCCAGGCGATCCAGGCGCCGCGCGGCCAGAACCACTCGAGCCCCTCGTTGCGCGAATCGCAGCGCCGACAGCTCTCCGAACCCTGAGGAGGCGCCGGTCACGACGACGACCGCGCCATCGAGCTTCACCCGAGCGCCTCGCCCGAGCTCGAGATGGTCTGCCCGCCGTCGATGACGAGGACCTCGCCCGTGATGAACGCGGCGGCGGAGGAGCACAGGAACACCGCGGCGCCCGCGATCTCCTCAGGCCGGCCCCAGCGACCGAGCGGGATCGCGGCGAGGATCTTGCGTTCGGCCGCCGGGTCGGCGCGTTCGGGGGCGTTCATCGATGTGTCGATCCAGCCGGGGGCGAGCGCGTTGACGCGCACGCCCGACGAGGCCCACTCGAGCGCGGTGGACCGAGTGAGGTTCACGATGGCGGCCTTCGCCGCGCCGTAGTACGCCAGCCCGTGCT
This sequence comes from Actinomycetota bacterium, assembly GCA_040005555.1. Lineage (GTDB taxonomy): Bacteria > Actinomycetota > UBA4738 > UBA4738 > HRBIN12 > JBDTYT01. The sequence continues at coordinate 1,103 of JBDTYT010000065.1, forward strand.
CGACGGTGACGGCGTCGATCGAGGCGAGGTTCACCACGCAGCCCGAGCCCTTCTCGAGCAGCACCGCGCCGGCGACGCGCGTGCCGTAGACGGCCGACCAGAAGTTGATCCCGAAGTACTTCTCGAAACCCTCGGGCCGGGTGTCCATGAACGAGGCGAGGAACGGTGCGACCCCGGCGTTGTTCACCATGATGTCGAGCGTGCCGAACTCGGTCACCGTGCGGTCCACGAGCGCGTGCATCGCCGCCTCGTCGGCCGCGTCGGTCGGAACGACGAGCGCCCGCCCACCCAGCTCGCGGACCTCGCTGGCCACCCGCTCGAGCTCCTCGGGCGTCCGCGACGCGAGCGCGACAGAAGCTCCTGCCTGCGCGAAGGCGTGCGCGGTCGCGCGCCCGATCCCACGGCCCGCGCCGGTGATGATCGCGACCTGATCCTGCAACGACAGCTCGAACACGGGACGCTCCCGTACGATGGATGGGCTTGGACGTTACCGAATCCCACGCTGCACGGCTGCCGGCCATCGACGACCGATGGATCCCGCGCGCATACGATCGTGCGGAGCTGCTCGAGGCCCTCGTCGAGGGCGCGATGGCCGGCCCCGAAGTGAGTCATCCGATGGACAACGTCCGTCGCAATATCCAGCTCCTGTGCGAGGGCGACCCCGACAAGCAGTTCGGGATGACGGGCCTCCAGGCGTTCGCACCCGACGAGGTGTTCGCGATCGTCGCTGCGGCATCCGGATTCTCGCCCGAACACGCGAGGAGCGACGGCCCGGTATCCGTCGATCCCGAGCTGGTCCTGAAGGCGTGCGAGGCCGTGGGCGATCGATTGGCGCTCGCCGCCCGGCGGGCCGAAACCATGATCCTCGCGACGGGGCACCCGGTAGGGCTGGCGCACCTGTACATCGAGGTGGGCAGGATGTTGGGGGACCGGGGCGTAAAGATCCTGCACCCCTTCGACGGCGTGTCGTGGCTGGACGAGTACGGATCCGATCCGTGGGAGGTCCGGTATCTGGAGGGCGTCGCCATGCTCACCGATCGGGCGAACATGAAACACACGCACAGCGGCGATCCGATGTCGCGGATGCTCGCCGAGGCGCGTCCGGATCTCGTATTCGCCGATCACGGGTTCGCCGGCGCGGCCATCGAGCGCGGTATCGACACCGTCTCGATCGCCGACGTGAACGACCCCGCGCTCATCGTGGCGAAGGCGCAGGGACGGACGGAGACCGTTGTCGTGATGGATGACAACGTGCGCCCCGAAGACTACTGGCCGTGCTTCCAGGCCATCGCTGCGCGTCTGCCCTGACGGGTAGGATGGGCGCACGTTGACGACCACACCCTTCTCGCAGGCTCGGCTCGATCGCGCGATGGGGGCCAACAGGCCCCTCGGAGAACCGATCTCGACCATCCGACGGCGCACCCGACGGGGGGACCTGGACACGGGCTGATCCCCGCGCGAACACGATCCGGCCTCCGGGAGGGGCTCGACAGGCCCCGGAGGCGAAGGTGAACGAGCACGAAGCGCTCGTCGACCAGGCGGCACGCACGAAGCACACCGTGCTGTTGGTCGGCGGACTCGACACGGGCAAGAGCACCCTGTCTCGCCAGCTCCTCGAGACCGCGGCGGCGGCGGGTCGCTCCGCGGCATATCTCGATGCAGACGTCGGACAGAAATCAGTCGGCCCGCCTGCGACGATCTCGCTCAAGTACGTTCGCTCACCGCGGGATCTCGAGCCCGAATCATTCCCCGTCGAGGACGCCCTCGCGTTCGTCGGATCCACGACGCCGGAGGGTCATCTGCTGCCGGTCGTCACCGGGCTCGCTCAGCTGCATCGGCGCGCCCTGGAGTCCGGAGCGGAGTTCGTGGTCGTGGACTCGAGCGGATTGGTCTCCGGGGTCTACGGTCAGATCCTCAAGTACCACAAGGTCGAGATGCTGCGGCCCGATCTCGTCGTCGGTCTCCAGCGCGGCGAGGAGCTCCTGCCGCTCCTCGGTGTGATCCAACGGTTCTTCGACACCGAGGTGGTGCCCCTCGGGGTCCATCCCGGCGTGGTGCCGAGCTCGGTGGAGCAACGCGCCGAGAATCGGGAACGCGCGATGGCTCGGTACTTCGGCGCGGAGCTCCACAGGTTCCGAGTGAAGCCCACCGTGTTCATGCCGGCGCTGCCCCCCCTGTTCGATCTCACCCAGCTGCACCGGCTCCTCGTGGGTCTGTCCGACGGTGCCGGCGCGACGACCGGGCTCGGCTACCTCGAGCACTCGGGGGACGAAGGGGTCCTGCGCCTGATCTCGCCGGTGGCAGCGGGCCCGAAGGCGCTTAGACTGGGGTCGGTCCGTCTGGAGGAGAACCACCGCGCCAAGCGCGTCGACCTCCAGAACCTGTTCGGCTCGGGATAAACGAGGAAGGGAACCCTGCGTGCCGTCGCTCATCAAGAAGCGCCGCAAGAAGATGCGGAAGAAGAAGCACAAGAAGCTGCTGAAGAAGACCCGCTGGGCACGCCGACAGCAGGGGCGCTAGGCGCGAGGGTTCCGTCCGGTGCGTGGACGCAGGACACGGGGAGCCGAGGTCCTCGTGGTCGTCCTCGTGTGCATCATCCCGCTGCTCTCCGCATGTGATCGCGGGCAACAGCAGCACGATGCCGCGCTCGGGGGCTCGACCGCCGTCACGTTCGATTCGAGGGACGGCGTGCACCTGGAGGGTCGCCTCTTCGGCCGGGGAAACAGCATCGGTGTGGTGCTCTCGCACATGTTGCCGGCCGACCAGTCGTCCTGGTGGGAGTTCGCGCAGCGCCTCGCCGATGCGGGATACCTCGCGCTGACGTTCGATTTCCGCGGATACTGCCCCGGCGGAGACGCAGGCTGTTCGAAGGGCGAGCGCGACATCTCTCAGATCTGGCAGGACGTCCTGGGTGCCGTCGACTTCATACGCTCACAGGGGGCGGACAGCGTGTCGCTCGTCGGCGCGAGCATGGGCGGCACGGCGTCGCTCGTCGCGGCCGCGCACGCATCGACGCCGATCGCCGCGGTGATCACGTTGTCGGCGCCCACGTCCATCGAGGGTCTCGTCGCCGATGCGAACGTGCTCACCCTCCTGTCCGGCGGCAAGCTCTTCATCGCCGGGGTGGGCGACGCGTCCGCCGCCGCCTCGGCGGAGCAGCTCTACGAGCAATCCCCGCCCCCCAAGCGGGTCGAGATCGTACCGGCCGACGACCACGGCACGGACCTGCTGACCGGCAGCCAGTCCGAGGAGGTTCGCACCCTGGTGCTCAACTACATCGCGCAGTTCGGGGGGACCGCGTGAGCCGCCTCAGTGCACGAGGTCGGAATGCCCGAGGCACCTCACGGTGTTCTGCTGATGCTGGGGAGGGGTGTTCCGGGCACCGGGCCGGGGTAGGGCTCATGGTCACGGTTGGCGAGCAGCAGCTGAACGACGGCGGCGGCGACGATGAGGCCGAGAAGGCAGGCGATCGCGAGCTTCGTGAACGGCCGCACGGTCCCCGAGGCTAACAGGAGGGCACGATGAGCCAGACGGAAGCGAACGTGAAGATCCAACCCGAGGAGGTCGGTCACGTCGTGCTGCGGGTCCGAGACCTCGAGCGCTCGAGCGCGTTCTACGAGCTGCTCGGGTTCACGAAGGTGGCGGAGCTCGGCGGGATGATGGCCTTCTTCTCGGCGACCGGCGCGAATCACCACGACCTCGCGCTCCAGCGCGTGGGGCCGTCCGCTCCGCAGCCCGCGCCGAACGCCGTCGGCCTGTATCACGTGGCGATCCGCTATCCGTCCGATGACCACGTGCGGGCCGCGTACCACACCCTGGTGAACGCAGGAGCCGATATCACCGGCGCGAGCGATCATGGGGTCTCGCACAGCCTGTACATCAAGGACCCGGACGGGATCGAGCTCGAGCTGTATGCGGACGTTCCGGGTTGGCAGGACCAGGGGGAGCAGGTCGCGACGATCCGCCCGTGGGATCCGCGCTAGACGCGAACCGGACCGAGCACCTTCGGGTGCTCCGTCTGCGTTGACACGGTCACGACTGCACGGCCAGTCGGCGCTGGCAGAACTCCCGGCTCGCCACGAGGACGTCGTGCAGCGTATCGGGGTTTTCGAGGTACCGGCGCAGGTCGAGCTCGAGCGAGACGGTGCCGGCGAAGCTTGAGGTAGCTAGCGCGTCGAGGAACGTTTCGAGGTCCAGGACGCCCTGGTCCAGCGGGAGGTGCGAGTCCCACCCTTTCCCGGCGTTGTTCGACAGGTGGACGTGCACGAGCCTCGGCCGCAGGCGCGCGAGCGCTTCGTGCAGGTCGAGTCCGGCCACCGCGGCATGGCTGGTGTCGAGCACGACGTGAGGGAAGCCCTCCAGATCGTCGAGGGTCTGCCTCGCGTGGAAGGTGGCCACCTTCCTTCCCCGGACGCGCAGCGGGAACATGTTCTCGACCGCGACGTGCACGTCTGTGCGTTCGGCGAGGTGGGGGAGCTGTTCGTCGAGCCAGCGCCGGTAGGCGGATTGCCATCGGTACGGCGGGTGGACCACGACGAGGCCCGCGCCCACGTCCTCGGCGAGCTCGATCGCGCGATCGATCTTGCCGATGGGGTCGGTCCCCCAGACGGTGCGGGCGGTCAGCAAGAAGGGAGCGTGGATCGCGTCCACCGACAGGTCATGGTCCTCGGCGAGCTCGCGCAGGCGGCTCGCATCTTGGGTGTCCGGTTCCTTCATGACCATGATCTCGATGCCCCCGAATCCGGCCGCGGCGAGGAGGGCGAACGCCTCGGCCGCCGGTTTGGAGAACAACGACACGGTCGAGCAGATCACGCGCGGAGCGGAGGGCTCGGGAGGGGTCACGGCCCGGACATCCTAACGGCGGAACGAGCGGGAGCATCGGTATGCTGCGCGGCATGTGGGTGTTCCCGCTCCTCGCTGCCCTGATCGCGTTGGTGTTCGCCGGGTTGTTGATGCGGCAATGGTTCGACCGCCGGCGCCCGTATCAAGCGATCTGGGCGGTCGCCCTCCTCATGTACGCGGTGGCGTGTTTCGAGGTGTTCCTCGGGGGGCTCGGAGGCTGGACCTCGGGTGAGTTCCGCGTGTACTGGCTGTTCGGCGCGGTGCTGAACGTCCCCTTCCTTGCGCTGGGCGAGCTCGAACTGCTCGTGAAGCACAAAGGGGTGCGGGCGGCGATGTACGTGATCACGGTGTTCGTGACGGCGTACGCGATCGCGCGGGTGCGCACCGCCGGTATCCACCCGCAGGCGCTCGCCGAGGATCTGCCATCGGGCAAGGAGGTCTTCGGGGACGGGTCCCCCGCCCACCGTCTGCCGCAACTGGTTTCGATCCCCGCCTATGTGGTGCTCGTCGGCGGTGCCGTGTGGTCGGCGGCGCGGATGCGCGGTCGCGCCGAGCTCAGAGACCGTTTCTTCGGCACGCTCCTCATCGCCCTCGGGGCAACGGTGATCGCCGGATTCGGTTCCGCGTTCGCTGCGCTCGGCTACCTCGCGGCGTTCACGATCTCGCTCCTCGCCGGGATCGCCATCATGTTCTGGGGGTTCCTCCGAGCTTCCCGCACGGGTCGTGCTCCGTCGGCTGGCCCTGAAGGGCACTTGAGCCCTTGACACCCGGCCGTGATTCGGCCGGGCTAGAAGGGGTAGTGAAGAGAGCGGGGTGAGGGACTCGTCCGGTGATCCATTCGACCCGGTCGCGCGAAGCACCCGTGACCGCACCGTTCGAGGGGAGGTGCCGGAGGCCGCGCGGACACGCCGAGCGGTTGATGGGGCGGTCGTCCACATCCGGAAGTACCATCAGAGGAGGTAACCGTTGTTGAGCAAACGCTTGCGCTCGAGGGTGCTCGCGGCGACGGCGACGATCGCGGTGGGAGCCGGGCTGTTCGCCGGTTTGGGGCCACTGACGAGCGGCGCATCGAGCCACCGCGAAGCCCCCCTGACAGCGGCTGATCCGCAGATCGACGCGACTGACCTGTACGCGTTCGTCAGTCCGGATAAGCCGAGCACCGTCACGATCATCAGCAACTGGATCCCGTTCCAAGAGCCCGCTGGTGGCCCGAACTTCTACGCATGGGCCGAGGGCGTCCGTTACAACGTCAACATCGACAATAACGCTGACGCGAAGCCGGACCTCATCTACCGGTGGGTCTTCACCAATCACTACCGGAGCGGGGACACGTTCCTCACGAATACCGGTCAGGTCACGTCGCTCAGCGACCACGACCTGAACTTCTACCAGACGTACGACTTGACCTTGATCAACAAGGACACAGACAGCAGGAAGATGCTCCTCGATGACGCGATCGCCGCACCGAGCAACGCCGGCGACGCCTCGATGCCGAACTACAACGGCAACCTGTTCGACGGCGCCGTGCAGGACTTCGGCTCCGGCGGCGGTTCGCACTCGTGGGTCGGCCAAGCCGACGATCCGTTCTTCCTGGATCTTCGCGTCTTCGATCTCCTGTATGGGGCGAACCTGTCGGAGGTCGGCGACGACACGCTCGCCGGCTTCAACGTGAGTGGCCTCGCGATCCAGGTCCCCAAGGCCGATCTGGCCGACAACGGCGATGCCGTCGCGAACCCGATCGTGGGAATCTGGACCACGGCATCTCGGCACAGCATGCGGGTGCAGGCTGCAGACGGGACGCAGCACTACAGTGGTAAGTACGTGCAGGTCTCTCGGCTGGGGATGCCGCTCGTGAACGAGGTCGTCATCCCTCTCAAGCTGAAGGACTACTTCAACGCTTCCAAGCCGACCCAGGACCCCGCGGCCCTGCCGCTCGTCCAGGACCCGGAGCTGCCGCACTTGCTGAACGCGATCTACGGGACGGACATCCCCGACTCGGACCCCAAAACCCCCGGGATCCAGCGTGACGACCTCGTCTCGGTGTTCCTCACGGGTGTGGCCGGACTCAACCAACCGGACAACGGCACCCCGAGTGAGATGCTGCGCCTCAACATGTCGATCCCGCCGTGTTCCGGCGGCGGATGCAGCAGGCTCGGTGTCATCGGCGGGGACAACGCCGGCTTCCCGAACGGACGCCGACTCTCCGACGACATCATCGACGTGTCGTTGCGGGTGGTGCTCGGCGCGCTGTTGCCGAACCACCAGACGCTCGCCGACACGATCGGTGACGGCGTGGACGCGAACGACATCTCGTTCAACACCGAGTTCCCGTATCTCGCCTACCCGACATCGGGTTCGGACCCGAGCCCTCACTAGGGCGTTCGTGGCCGACGGGACCCGACTCCGAACGGGGCCGGGTCCCGTCGCCACGTTCACCAAGGAGATCGAGCGATGAGCAGGGTGGCGAGGATCGGACTCACAGGGGGCCTGGCCGTCGTCGTGTTCGTGGCGGGCGGGATCGGGCTCTTCCGAGGATTGACCGATGTCCCGTCGACCTCGGCTCCCGTCCAGGCTCCCTCGACGGCGGTGCTGCTGCGGCCCCTCGCAGGAGCGGGATCGCTCGAGGACGCCATCGCAAACCTGCAGCAGCGGTTGCGCGTCGTCCCCGCGGATTGGAAGGGGTTCGCCTCACTCGGGCTCGAGTACATCGCCGAGGCCCGCGTGAGCGCCGACCCGACCTTCTACCCAAAGGCGGAGGGCGTTCTACACCAGTCATTGCAGATCAACAGCCAGGACAACTTTGAAGCATTCGTGGGCCTCGGGGCCCTCGCGCTGGCGCGCCACGACTTCGCCGGCGCCCTGACCGACGGCCGCCGAGCGGTCGCCATGAATCCCTATGACGCGGACGTCTACGGTGTCATCGGCGACGGCCAGATCGAGCTCGGCCATTATCGGCAGGCGTTCGCGACCTTCCAGACCATGGTCGACACGCGACCGGATCTGTCGTCGTACGCGCGAGTGTCCTACGCGCGAGAGCTCCAGGGCGACGTCCCGGGGGCGATCGTTGCGATGCAGGCCGCCGAGGACGCGGCCGGGACGCCCTCGGACGCGGCGTGGGCGAGCTTCCAGCTTGGCGAGCTGTACTGGAACAGCGGCCGGGTGGACAAGGCGGCCCAGGCGTACCGCCGCGGCACCGAGCTCGCGCCCGAGTACGTGCCGCCGCTCGCGGGCCTCGCGAAAGTTGCCTGGGGGAACGGCGACATCGGTCGCGCGACCTCGTTGTTCACCCAGGTCGTGGAGCGCTACCCGTCCCCTGAGTACGTCATCGCGCTCGGTGACCTCTACGCGGTGCAAGGGGACCAGGGGCAAGCGGATCAGGAGTACGCGCTCGTCCGCGCCGAGCACGACCTGTTCGCGGCCAACGGCGTGAACATCGATCTCGAGCTTGCGCTCTTCGACGCCGACCACGGTGCCGCGCCCGATGCGCTCGCGGCCGCTCGCGCGGAGTGGGCACGCCGACAGAGCATCCACGTGGCCGATGCCCTCGGGTGGGCCCTGTACGCGAACGGGCGCTACGCGCCGGCCGCTCGATACGCCGACAAGGCGCTCGCGCTCGGGACGCGGAACGCATCGTTCATGTTCCACGCCGGGATGATCCAACTACGACTCGGCAACGACGCCCGCGCTCGGGAACTCCTATCCGAGGCGCTCGCCACGAACCCGAACTTCTCGATCCTGTATGCGCAGGCGGCGAAGGACACCCTTGCGAAGCTCGAGGGGCCGGCATGAGGCACCTCGCACGCAAGCTCGTGTTCGTGATCGCGCTCTCGGCGGCCATCGTAGCGGTGCCCTCGGCTGCGTTCGCGCATCCGCTGGGCAACTTCACCGTGAACCTGTACAGCGAGATCCGGGTGACCCCGGGCGAGGTGCGGATCGATTACGTCCTGGACATGGCCGAGATCCCGACGTTCCAGGAGATGGCGAGCATCGACACCGACGGCGACGGGACGGGGAGCGATGCCGAGCGGGCCTCTTGGGCCGAGCGCACCGCCCCGGACCTCCTCTCGAACCTGACGCTCACGATCGGTGGTCGCTCCGTCGACCTGCACGTCGTGT
>JBDTYT010000066.1:0-9925 GCA_040005555.1 Actinomycetota bacterium
CACGCCGTCGATCACCATGGGCAGGTGGGCGGGGCGGGCGGGACCGTAGTCCTTGACCTGGGTGACGCTCGGGAGCTTGCTGTTGCGCGCGGCGTCCGAGGTCCGCCCGAGTCCGAAAGCGATGAACGTCGCGGCCACGATCACGATGGCTGCCACGACGAGCCACGCCTTGACGAGGTAGCTCCGCTCGATCGGGAGGTTCGCTGTCCTGGTGCTCATCGTGTCCTCCTTCGTCCGCTCCGCTATCGACAGGAGGAGCCTATGAGGATCGCTCGACCGGCTCGGTGCCGCGGCGCACCGTTGGCGTGTGACGTCTGACACGTCGGTCCCAGGGTCCGCTACGCTGCGCGAGCCGGACACGGACTGGGCGAGGAGACGGCCGGTGGCTGACCGGACACAACGCGGAGACGAGATGCGGCCGATCACGGCGCTCTTCGCCGACATCGTGGGGTCGACGTCCCTGGGCGAGCGGCTGGGTCCCGACGAGGTGAAGGCGCTCGTCGGCGAGTGCGTGACCAGGATGAGCCGCGCGGTCGAGGAGTTCGGTGGCGTCGTGCAGGCGTTCATGGGCGACGGCATCTGCGCGTATTTCGGCGTCCCCACGGCGCACGAGGACGACCCCGAGCGGGCCGGACGGGCAGCGCTTCGCATCATCGGCGTGGCCACCGAGTACGGATCTGAGGTGGAGTCCGCGTGGGGGATCACCGGGTTCAACGTGCGCGTGGGGATCAACAGCGGACAGGCAGCCGTGGGACTCGTCGGCGGGGAGGACACACAGACGGTGGCCCTCGGTGACACGACGAACGTGGCGGCCCGACTGCAATCCGCCGCTGAGCCCGGCACCATCACGATCGGCGAGGGCACGGCGGGACGACTGACCGAGCGATTCGTCCTGGAGCCGCTCGGTCCGATCGCAGTGAAGGGGCGCGCCCAGCCGGTCACGACGTGGAGGTTGGTGGGCCCACGGCCGGCGGCGGAGCCGCGACCGGCCACGCCCCTCGTCGGGCGCGACGCGGAGCTGGGGAAGCTGACGGACTCGATCCGCGATCTCACGTCAGGACGCGGGCACGCGCTCCTCGTCGTCGGCGAGGCGGGGATCGGCAAGACCCGGATGCTCTCCGAGCTCCGGACCCGTCTCGGAGAGGACGTCACGTGGCTCCAGGCGCGATGCGTCTCGTACGGGACCGGCGTGCCCTATCAGCCGTTCGTCGACATCCTTCGGACGTGGCTCGGGGTCGACGAGGGCGATGCCGAGCTTGCCCTTCGCACGAAGCTCCGCGCACGTATCGGAGCGCTGTTCGGCGGGGGGCACGACGTCTTGCTGCCCTACCTCGGCCTCATGCTCGCCATCCGGCTCGATCCGGATACCGAGCGGGACATGCTCTCGCTCACCGCAGACGAATTGGCGGAGCGGATGCGGGGTGCGTACCTCGCGTGGGTGGAGGCCGTCGCGGCGCGGCGCCCCCTCGCGCTGGCGATCGACGATCTGCAGTGGGCCGATCCGACGAGCCGGATGCTCGCCCAACAACTCCTCGGCGTCACCGACCGCGCCGCGGTCCTGATCGCCACCTCGATGCGGCCCGACCCGGCTTCCGAAGGATGGGCGTTCCGGACGCACGCCCAGATCGAGTTCGCGCATCGCGCCGTCGAGCTGCCGCTGCCGCCACTCACCCCCGCGGCCTCGCGCCAGCTGATCGATGCGATCGTCCCCCAAGGGATGCTCGGCGAGGCGCTGAAGGACGAGATCGTCGCGCGCGCCGAGGGTAACCCGCTCTATCTCGAGGAGCTCCTACGCGCACTCTTGGAGGCCGGGGGCGCGGATCGGCGCCGGACGTGGACGATCACGCCCGGCTCGACCTCCGCCCTGCCGCCGGCCCTCGAGTCGCTGCTTGTGGCTCGGATCGACCGGCTGCCTCCGGGCCCCCGGCGCCTGGCGCAGGTCGCTGCGGTCGTGGGACGCGAGTTCCCGGTCAGCATCGCGGTCGCCGCCGCGGAGAGCGCCGACGCCGCGGGGGATCTGGCGCAACTGCTGCGCGCCGACGTCGTTCGCGAGATCCGCCGCTTCCCCGAGCTCGAGTGCGCCTTCCGGCACGGCCTCGTGCAGGAGGCCGCGCTGTCCACGCTCACGCCCGCGGCGATGCGCGACCTCTACGGTCGCGTGGGCGCGATCGTCGAGGAACGCTCCGCGGAGATCCTCGACGAGAACGCCGAGCGATTGGCTTTCTACTTCTACCGCAGCGCCGACCCGGCCAAGGCGCTCGAGTACCTCGAGCGCGCGGGGGAGCACGCGAGCGTGGTGGAGGCCTACGGACGCGCCGAGGAGCTGTGGGAGCGCGCCGTCAAGCTGGCAGCCAAGCTCGGGGATCCGGACGCAGAAGGCAGGATCGGCGTGCTCCTCGCGGGGCTCCGCGCCCGAGCGACCGGCGAGCACCCGCTGCCGACCTGAGCACGCCTCAGGAGGACGGAGACGATCCGCGCAGGCCCGCGGCGAACCCCAACATGTGCGCGTACGCCGTCGCCGTCGGCGGGCGCTGGGCGGGCTCCTTCGCCAGTGCTCGGACGACGCCCCACGACAGGCCCTCCGGCGCGTCGTCGCGGTCGGCGCTCGGGTCGGGCGGGTCCAGGTTCAGGTGCGCCGCCGCGAGCTCGAACAGGCTCTTGTCGGCGAACGGAGCTCGCCCGGCGATGCATTCGTAGGCGAGACAGCCGAGCGCGTACACATCGGACGCGGGGGTCGCCTCGGCGCCGCGCAGGATCTCGGGCGCGAGGTAGTCGAGGGTCCCCATCACCTGGCCCGGCTTCGTGAGGACCGTGTAGGCGCGGCCCTTGGCGAGCCCGAAGTCCGTGAGCGCGGCCTCCTCGTGCGCGTCGAGCATGACGTTCGACGGCTTCACGTCGCGGTGGATGATCTCGGCTCGGTGCAGGGCGTCCAGACCCGCTGCGATCTGGGCGACGATCCGCACCACCTCGGGGATCGGCAGGGGCCCTTCATCCTCGAGCCGGCGCTGGAGCGTCCGACCGCGAACGAACTCGACGGCGAGGTACGAGCGACCGTCGACCTCGCCGGCCTCGATGATCGTGACGAGGTGCTTGTGGTGCACTTCGCTCGCCGCGCGTGCCTCGTGCACGAACCGGTGACGGAAGGTCTGGTCCCCAGACAGCTCCGGCCGCAGCACCTTGAGGGCTACCTCGAGGCCGTCTGGCTCCCGCACGGCGTGGAACACGAGCCCGACCGCGCCCTCGCCGAGCTGCTCCTGCAGCCGGTAGGGCCCTACACGGCCTCCCGGCTCCACCGTGACCTGGCTCACCACGCGGCGAGCATAAGCTCCCTCGAAGACGCGGCGACGCTGGCGGCGACGGGGGCGCGACCGCGTCCTCGGGTGCCGCTACGATGGGGGATGTGACCGATCACGCAGACCGGATCGAGAAGCTCTCAGAGCGCGTCGCCGCCGCGAAGGAGTTCCTTTGACGTCGAGGGGAAGCGCTCACAGACCGCCGAGTTGGAGCAGCAGGTCGCCGATCCGTCCCTGTGGGAGGACCCGGAGCGCGCCCAGCGGCTGACCAGGCGGCTCTCGCGCATCCGCGCGGACCTCGACCGCTTCGAGTCACTCGATCGTCGGTTGGCGGACGCGCGTGCGATGGAAGAGCTCCTGTCCGCCGAGACCGATCGCGAGCTCTCCGCCGACCTCGAACGGTCGCTGTCCGAGCTCGAGGCAGAGATGGAGAAGCTCGAGCTCGCGACGCTACTCTCGGGCGAGTACGACGCGAACGATGCGATCGCGACCCTGCACGCCGGGGCCGGTGGCACCGAGTCGCAGGACTGGGCCGAGATGCTGCTGCGGATGTACCTACGATGGGCCGAGCGGGAGCACCTCGGGGTCGAGCTGGACGAGGTGCTGCCCGGCGAGGAAGCGGGGATCAAGAGTGCCACCTTCATCGTGAGCGGGACGAACGCCTACGGACTGGTCTCGACCGAGCACGGCGTCCATCGTCTGGTGCGGATCTCGCCGTTCGACGCGCAGAAACGGCGCCATACCTCGTTCGCCTCGCTCGACGTGATCCCGCTGCTCGAGGAGACGGATGAGGAGGACATCGAGATCGACCCGAAGGACCTGCGGATCGACGTCTACCGTTCGACGGGGCCCGGTGGCCAATCGGTGAATACGACCGACTCCGCCGTTCGCATCACTCACCTGCCCACGGGGTTGACCGCCGCGTGTCAGAACGAACGTTCACAGCTGCAGAACCGGGCGGTCGCGATGCGCATCTTGAAGGCGCGACTCGCCGAGCTCGAACGCCGCAAGCGCGAGGAGAAGATCGAGAACCTGCGAGGGGAACGGCGGGGGATCGACTTCGGCTCGCAGATCCGTTCCTACGTGCTCGCCCCGTACCGGATGGTGAAGGATCACCGGACCGGCATCGAGATCGGTGACGTCGACCGCGTCCTTGACGGTGATCTCGATCAGCTGATCGAGGCCGAGCTCAGGCGGCGGGCGGAGGGTCGGGGGAAAGCGTAGCTCGCGCGGCGCGACGGCGCGACCGCTTGCGACGCCGGCTCGTCACCAGGAGCCAACCGAGCGCCAGCACGAACGCCAGCCAGACCACGCCCGAGAGCCCGAGTCCCACGCCCACCGTGGGGTCGCGGTACGTGAGTCGGATCTCGTGATGTCCGGCCGGAACCGGGACGCCCTGGAGGAGGTAGTCGGCGCGAAGGACGGGCACCGTGCGGCCGTCGACCGTCGCCGACCACCCCCGATCCCAGGCGTTACGGATCACGACCACCGACGGGGCCGTCGCATCGACGGTCACGCGCACGTCCTCGGGATGCACCTCTGCGTAGGTCGCCGATCCCGGGGGAGCCGCGGATGGCGCGTGCGAGATCGTGGGTGCGCCCTCGACGACCGCCTCGATCGCGGGGTTGAAGCCGCGTTCGAGCACCGCCGCGAGCGCGTGCACGCCGTCCGTCTGCGTCCAGTGCGGAACGACCGAGACGCGCGGCTGCGACCCCTGGAGCTGGTACAGCACGTACCCGTGGTCCCTGCGCTCGATGGTGCCGACGAGCCCCGGCGGCAGGCCGGCGCCCTCGGGCGCGATCACGAACCGGATCCCGAGCAGCCGCACGTCACCGTCGGAGGGAAGCTGCAGGACCGACGCGTTGTAGAACACGGGAAGCCTGTCCGTGGCTCGGATGTAGGACCAGTACCTCGGCAGTTGGATCGGCGAATAGCCGAGGGTGTCGTCCAACCCGAACACGATCGCACGGCCCAGGAGCAGGGCCGGCCAATCCTCCGGGCGCTGGGTGAACAGGTAGCCCTTGTTGAAATACGCCGCCGGGGGGATCCACGCGAGGTAGCGCCCGTCGTTCGGTCCGACGGCCTGGAGGCTCCGCGCGATCGGACCTGGCTCGAGGTATCCGTCGAGCGGGACGTTCGGCCATCGGAGCGGCCCGAAGGCGAGCGCCGGGTGGTCCTTGCCCTCGAGGCCCACGTACACGGTGCCCCCGGTGTACGCCGAAGAGGTCACGGCGCTGCCGAGCAGGTCCACGGCGAGGATCCCGACGAGGGCCATACGCGCCCATCGCCGGCCTCGGACGAGCGCGAGGAGGATCGGCACCGTGGCGGCGCACGCGACCCCGAGCAGCAGGAACCGTTTCGGGAACGCACCGAGCACCAACGGCAGCACGAAGAAGATCGCGATGCCCCCTCCGACCCAGCGCACGATGGCGCGCACCGGGGGCGGACGGTCGAGGATCGATTGGATGCCCACGGCCCCGAGGATCGGCACGACGAGCAGCGCGAGGTACCGCAGCCGCCCCGGGTTGTGCAGGTAGACGTCGCCGAACGGGAGCCGCAACACGAGGCTGCGGAACCAGCCCGCGCTCACGAACATGTTGAGGGTCAAGAGGTAGGCCACCAGCCCCGCGAGGGCGACGGCGAAGACGAGGTACCGTCGGGCCCGGTCTCGGATCGCCATCGCGATCGAGAGCAGGATCGCCGCTCCCGCGTACGCCCCAGGTGTGCTGCCGAGCGCGAGCGGCCACGCGCTCCAGATGCCGCGCGTCGGCAGGGGTCGGTCGTCCGCGACACCTGCGGCGCGCGCGAGCGTGCCACCGAGCGACCCGTACCCGCCGCGCAAGCTCGAACGCTCGATGAGCGCGAACCTCGGGACGAAGATCGCGAGGTTGGCGAGCGGCAGGAACGTCATGAACCCCACCGACATCGCGAGCGCGCGCCGGCCCGAGAGCGCCCCGATGCGCACCTCGTGCGTTGCGCGAGCGGCCACGTACGCGACGAGGAGCGCCGTGCACATCACGAGCCCGTGCGACATGTGCGCCGCCGCCACTTGCCCCCACGCGAACGCCGCGAGCGCGAGCCACGCGAGTCGCCTCGGCCACCGCTCGGCCGAGAAGTACCCGGATGCGCCCACCAGGCAGAACGGTGTCCACGCGAGCGTCCCCGCGAACGGCAGCGACACGGCGACGTTCGACGCCGAGATCATCATCGCGAGCGACAGCCCTCCCGCGGTAGCCGCCGATCGGCTGAGCCCCTCGCGGCGCAGGAACCACCACAGGCCGAGACCGGCCAGCAGCGGCTGAGCCACGATGAACGCGCGCAGCCCACCGCCACACCCGAAGAGCCAGGAGAAGAGCATCTGCGGCGCGGACAGCCATCCCGACTGCGGGTCGGCTGCGAACGGCGTGCCGAGCATCTCGAACGGGTTCCACAGGGGCACGTGAGCCGAGGACAGCGCTCGCGCCATGAGGCATGAGCGCGGGAGCCAGAACGACAGGATGTCGGGGTGTTGGTTCGTCAGCAGGTTCGAGAACGCGAACCCTCGGAGCGCGATCGTGACGGAGACGACGATGAGCGCGGGACCGGCGAGCGCCGCGGCCAGCCTCCGAGCGCGTGACGGCGGAGCCTCCAGCGGGGCGGTCGCCGGAGCCGTTTCGCTCCCGGGAACCGTCTTCATGGAGCGCTCAGGGTAATAGAACGAGCTTCGTTCCGTCGGGAAAGGGGGTCTGTTAGACTGCCCCGCGGTTCACCCCCTTCCTTCCCGAAAGCCCGAGGATGATCAGTCTTCAGCACGTCACCAAGGTCTACAAGACGGGAACCACCGCACTCGAGGACGTGTCGGTCGAGGTCGAGAAGGGCGAGTTCGTCTTCATCGTCGGCGCGTCGGGCTCGGGCAAGTCGACGTTCATCCGCCTGCTCCTCAAGGAAGAGGACGCTACGAAGGGCGACATCTACGTCGCCGGCAAGGCGCTCGCGAAGATCTCACCGTGGAAGGTCCCGCACCTGCGCCGCAACATCGGCACGGTGTTCCAGGATTTCAAGCTGTTGCAGGACAAGACGGTGTTCGAGAACGTCGCGTTCGCGCTCGAGGTCATCGGCAAGCCCAAGCACGTGCTCGACCAGCGGGTGCCGGAGATCCTCGAGCTCGTCGGTCTGGGTGACAAGCTGAACAACTACCCCGATGAGCTCTCCGGCGGCGAGCAGCAGCGCGTGTCCTTGGCGCGCGCCGTGGTGAATCGGCCGCTCGTGCTGCTGGCCGACGAGCCCACCGGCAACCTCGATCCCTCGACGTCGGTCGAGATCATGCGCCTGCTCGACAAGGTGAACCGGATCGGCACGACGGTCGTGATGGCCACCCACGACCAGGCCATCGTCGACGCGATGCGCCGCCGCGTGATCGAGCTCGAGAAGGGCAAGGTCATCCGGGACCAGGCTCGCGGGGTGTACAGCTAGGTGCCGAGGTTCGAATACCTCTTCCGCGAGACCACCTCGGGGCTGCGACGCAATGGCCTCGTGGCCTTCGCGGCAATCTCGACCACGTTCATCGCGCTGTTGCTGTTCGGGTTGGCCCTCCTGATCTCACGCCAGGTGAGCCTCATGATCGAAGCGACCACCGGAAACGTCGAGGTGGCGGTGTATCTCACGGACCCGGTGAACCCGCAGACGGTCGAATCGCTGACCACGACGCTCACGAAGCTTCCCGTCGTGGCCGATGTGACCTTCGAAAGCAAGGCGGACGCGTGCGCCCGGTTCAAGCGCTTGTTCGCGAACCAGGCCGCACTCGTGAACAACGTGGACTGCAACGCGTTGCCGGCGTCACTACGGGTCAAGCTCGACGATCCCTCGCAGTACGCTCAGGTCGCCGCCGTGCTCCGCGGTCAGCCGGGGATCGATCGGATCGTCGATCAGAGCGCGTTCCTCGATCGCCTGTTCTCCGTCACGCGAGTGTTCCGCGTCGGGGTCCTGCTGGTGTCGTTCGTCATGTTGATCTCGGCGGCGATCTTGATCGCGAACACGGTACGGATGGGGTTGTTCGCACGCCGCAAGGAGATCGGGATCATGAAGCTCGTCGGCGCCACGAACTGGCGGATCCGGATGCCGTTCCTCGTCGAGGGCTTGGTGGAGAGTCTCATCGGGGCGGGGGCGGCGGTGCTGTTCCTGTTCGGTCTCAAGGTGGCGTTCATCAACCCGCTCTACGACACGATCCAGTTCGTCCCGTGGGTGACGAACAAGGACGTGATCGCCATCATCCCGTGGCTGCTCGTCGCGGGCGCGGTCGTCGCGTTGCTCGCCGGTCTGGTCGGGATGCGCCGTTTCCTCGACGTCTAAGCTGGTCGGGCCGTGAGCCCCAAACCGTCGAACCCCGGAGAGAAGACCGTTGTCTCGAACCGTCGTGCGACGCACGACTACGAGATCTTGGACCGCTTCGAGGCGGGCATCGTGTTGAGCGGCGCCGAGGTGAAGTCGCTGCGAGGCGGCCGAGGCTCCCTGGCCCAGGCCTACGCGCGGGTGCACGGCGGCGAGGTGTGGATCGAGGGGATGCACATCCCGCCGTACGAGCAACAGATGGATAAGCGCACGTACGATCCCATCCGCACGCGGAAGCTGCTGCTCCACCGCCGCGAGATCGATCGGCTCATCGGAGCCGTGGCCGAGAAGGGCCTCGCGCTCGTCCCGCTGCGCGTGTACTTCGCGCACGGCCTGGCGAAGATGGAGTTGGGCCTGGGGCGCGGGCGTCGCCAGTTCGAGAAGCGGCAGGTGCTCGCCGAGCGTGAGCACAAACGCGAGATGGAACGCGAGTCCGGCCGCCGCCGGTAGCGATCCTCGCTACTCGGTCGGTGACGAGCCGTATACTCGCTGGACAACCACATAGGGGGTGCACTGGCTTCGACCTGGGCGGTTACCGTTCAGGGGAAGCGGGCCGAGGTCCCCGGATGCCTCGTTAAAAGCCGGGACCAACACAAGCGCCAATAACGATTACGCGCTCGCTGCTTAGTTAGCTAAGTAGCCGTCCGCCCGGATCCGCCTGCGGTTCGGGGTCGGGCGTCGTGAGCAGGCTCACGGTTGCGGTTCTGCTCGGGGGCCGCCGCCGGACACCTTGCCCGAGCTGGCCGAGAGGTCCTCCGCCGGTGGGAGCCTCGAGGCGAGATCTACCGCCGGCTGCGCCCGGAGAAGCCCTGGTCGGTCGTTCGGGGACGGGGGTTCGAATCCCCCCACCTCCAAGAGCGCTCAGCGCTGTGCTCTGAGCGTTGTTGGGGGTGGCAGTGCATCGCCGTCAGGTCATCGCGGGAAGGTAGTCTCCTCGAGCTCCGCCAGCCGCCGCTCGAGGAGGCGTCGCTCGGCGTCGTCGTGGACGAGCGACAGCGCCCGGCGATAGGCATCGCGGGCCTCGTCGGTTCGTCCGAGGCGTCGCAGCAGCTCCCCCCGCGTCGAGTGCAAGTACCGGTAGTCGTCCAGATCGAGGCGATCGACGATGTCGAGCCCCGCCTCAGGACCTTGAGCCTCGGCGACCGCGACGGCCCGGTTCAGCTCGACGACCGGCGAGCCGCTGAGGCGGGAAAGTTCGTCGTAGAGGGCGGCGATCTGCGGCCAGTCGCGCGGCTCGTCGGCATGCAGCGACGCGATCGCCGCCT
>JBDTYT010000067.1:0-9170 GCA_040005555.1 Actinomycetota bacterium
ACGATGATGGCCGAGTGGAACCGCATCCTGAACCACCTGATGTTCATGGGCTCGTACCCGCTCGAGCTCGGTGCCATGACCCCGATCTTCTACGCGTTCATCGAGCGCGAGATGATCCAGGCGCTCATGGAGTCCGCGACGGGCGCTCGGATGCACCACTCGTACGCGCGCGTGGGGGGGTTGAAGGACGACCTGCCGCGCGGGTTCTTGAAGCAGTCGGCCGAAGTGCTGAAGCACGTGCGGAAGAAGCTCATCGACTACGACCACCTCGTGATGGGCAACGAGATCATCTACGCGCGGACGAAAGGCATCGGCGTGATCCCGCGGGACATGGCGATCGGCTATGGGTGCTCGGGTCCCGTACTCCACGCCTCGGGCGTGGCGATGGATCCACGCAAGGACGAGCCGTACGAGAAGTACGACGAGGTGGAGTTCCAGGTGCCGGTGGGGCGTAACGGCGACTCGTTCGACCGGCTGTGGGTGCTCGTCCAGCGGATGCACGAGTCGTGCAAGATCATCGAGCAGTGCATGGAGAAGCTCCCCGCCGGAGACTTCCGCACGTTGAAGTTGCCGAAGAGCCTCAACCTCGAGGGCGAGATCTACGTGCGCACCGAGAACCCGCTCGGGCTCATGGGCTACTACCTCGTCGGCAACGGGAAGAAACAGCCGTACCGCTTGAAGATGCGCACGGCCTCGTTCTCCAACGTGTCGGTCCTGCCCGCGATGCTGCCGGGCAACCTCGTGCCGGATCTCATCGCGATCCTCGGATCGGTCTTCTTCGTCGTTGGCGACGTCGACCGCTAGGTCGACCTGGTTCCACCGGTTGAGGCCGGACCGGACCGGGTCCCAGGGGCCGAGATCCACGACGGAGCGGGAAGTCCCGGCGTCGCGAGGAGGAGCCATCGCAGAGCGCCGAGGCCCGCCGGGTCGATGAGGATGCCCGCCACGCCCCGGCTCTCCCATGCGCCGACCGCCTCTCGGCTCCTCCCGGTCTGGAGCGCGTCGGTTTGGCGGCGGAGCTGCCCCTCGTTCCATCCTTCGAATCCGAGCGCCAGGAGCGCGTCTCGCTGGGTCACGAGGCCGAGCGACTCGAGACCGCGTTGCTCGGCCCGGTGCGCGATCGTCCCGAAGTCGACCCCCGCGGTGATGTCCGCGGTGCCGGGTTTGGTCAGCACGTCGGCGTGCATGCGGTGGGACCGATATCCGTGCACCGTCCCCGATGCCCTCGGGCCCTCCGATCCGTAGTCGATGAAGAACACGTAGCCACGCTGGAGCCGACCGGCTAGGTCGTTCACGAGTCGCAGGGCCTCGACGGGCACGATGATCTCGTCGTCGCGGTCCGGCCGGGCCGGGGCCGATGCGAGGAGCTCGTCGTCGCAGGGCGCTTCCACTTCTTGGAATCCGTCGCCGGCAAGGCCGACCCTGACCTCGACCGGCCCGTCATCTCCACCGCGGATGCGTCGGAACGGCAGGTTATCGAGGAGCTCGTTCGCGAACACGCAGACCCCGTCGGCGAGCGGGGTGCCCTCGATGCGCTCGCCGACGCGCAGGTCGAGCTCGCGGAGTCGCTTCCGCGCGCCGGAGCTGCGCTCGAGCGCCTCGTACGCGAACGGCGGTGTTCCCGCCTGGCGCGCGCCCTCGAGGAGCTGCAGCGCGAGCGTCCCGTCCCCCGCCCCCAGCTCGACGATCGGGAACGGGTCGGGATCGCCGAGGCCCGAGCGCAAATCGCCGAGCGCGAACCGCAGCAGGTCGGCGAACACCGGATGTACGTGCGGGCTCGTGACGAAGTGGCCCTCCTCGCCCACGGGAGGCTGCTCGTAGAACCCTCCCGGGCCGTAGAGCGCGTGCTCCATGAACTCGGCGAAGGTGATGGGTCCGTGATCGGCGATCGCAACTCGGATCCGATCGGCGGGCGTCTCGATCATCAACCAAGCCTAGTCGGCGGCCTGCCTTCGACCCGGTCCTGCCACAATGCGCCACATGGGAGGAGCCATCCGCAAGGCGGCGTCGGTGATCGCGGCTCGCGAGGTCGAGGACGGATTCGAGGTGCTCGTGCTCGAGCGGAGCGCCGAGAGCCGGTTCCTGCCCGGGTACGTCGCGTTCCCAGGAGGCGCGGCCGATAACGGGGACGCCGCGCTCGCGGAGCAATGGTTCGGCTCCGCCGACGAGGCCGCGCGGGCATGCGCCGTGCGGGAGCTCCTCGAGGAGGTGGGGCTCGCGCTCACGGCGGAGGGTCTGGGGTTCTCGGACGCGCGGGGGCTCGAGGCCGTCGCCTCGGCCCCACCGAGCGCCGGTCAGCTCAGTCCGATCGCGCACTGGATCGCCCCGCCCGATATCCCCGTCCGCTTCGACGCCAGGTACTTCGCGGTCGAGGCGACCGACGGCGTCGAGCCGCGCCCCGACGGCATCGAGGCCGCGCGCGCGTGGTGGATCTCCCCCCGCTCGTTGCTCGAGGACTGGGGGGAGGAGCGACGCAAGCTCTACTGGCCGACCCTCTTCACGATGCGTGCGATGGCCGAGTGCGACTCGGTGGCCGAGCTGCTCGATCTGCGCATCGCGACGCGCGAGCCCGACGAGGACGAGCTGGGCCGCCTGCCGCGGTCCACGTTCTGGCAAGGGTGATGCCGATGCGCATCGTCCGCGTGCTGGCCCCTAACCCCGGCGTCCGAGAGCTCGAGGGCACGAACACGTGGATCGTCGGCGATGCGCCGGCGATCGTCATCGATCCCGGTCCGGTGGACGAAGCCCACCTCCGAGAGGTGAGCGCTGTCGCAGGGCGCGTCGGCGTGATCGTCCTCACCCACGATCACCCCGATCACGCGCCGGGTGCCGAGCCGCTCGCGCAGATGACGGGCGCGCCGATCCGCGCGTTCCGTCCGCACGTCGGAGCCGAACGGCTCCGCGACGCCGAGATCGTGACATCGGGGGACGCGGCGCTGAGGACGGTCGCGACGCCCGGACACACGCCCGACCACGTCGCGTTCTTCGCGCACGACGACGGTGCCTTGTTCACCGGCGATGCGGTCCTCGGGCGCGGGACGAGCGTGATCGACCCGCCCGAGGGCGACCTGCTGCGGTACCTCCGGTCGCTGGAACGGATGCAGGATCTGTCTCCCCGGACCATCTACCCGGGCCACGGGCCGGTTGTCCTGCGCGCGGCCGACAAGCTCGCCGAGTACGTCGCTCATCGGGCGATGCGCGAGGAGCAGGTGCTGTCCGCACTGAGAGAGGGGGTCTCGACGCCGGAGGAGATGGCGCCGACGATCTACGCGGGATACCCGCCCGAGGTGCACGAGCTCGCCGTCCGGTCGCTGCTCGCCCACCTGCTGAAGCTCGAGGCGGAGGGGCGCGCCGAGACGCGCGTGAAGGGAGGCGTGACCCGTTGGTCGCTCTCGGAGCCGCGGTCGTGCGCTCGGTGCGGACGCCCGGTGAAGGGCCGAGCCCTGCTGTGCGGTCCGTGCAGCCTCGCGGTGCTCCAGGAATCCGGCTAGGGCGATCTACGTGGTGAGCGGGACGGCCGGGCTCGGCTCAGATGTCCGACGGCCCCGGTGGAGTACCGCCCACAGGAGACCGGTCGCGACGAGCATCGCGAACCCCACGATCTCGAGACGAAGCGTCATCCGCCGGTCGGGCGCTGACGATGCGACGGGGATCCGGACGCCGGAGGAGGGCGCGATGTGCGTGGCGTCGGAGATACAGGTCGTTGCGCTGTACCGGTGAAAGGACGACGGACACGC
The DNA here is from genome assembly GCA_040005555.1 of Actinomycetota bacterium. Lineage (GTDB taxonomy): Bacteria > Actinomycetota > UBA4738 > UBA4738 > HRBIN12 > JBDTYT01. Next base: position 3,738 of record JBDTYT010000067.1, read on the forward strand.
ATCAGGAAGCGCGACCGCGGCCACCGTCGCACCGGACAGGAGCATGACGACCACCGTCACCAGGATGATCAGGCGCTTGCTCATCAGCGGCTCCTTGCCGGCCTTCGAGTTCCCTCACAGCCGGGTATCGGCACGTGGCGCTGCGCGCTGAACCCCCCTCACCTCACGCTGATCCGCTCCCGCGTTCGCTCCGTTCGAGCGCGTCGACGTCGGGGATCACGAACGTTCGATGCTCCGTTCTCACCAGGCCGCGGGATGCCAGCGCCCCGAGGCTCCGATTGACCGCTTCGCGTGAGGCGCCCACCATGCGCGCGAGCTCGTCCTGGGTGAGTGGCACGCGCAGCCGGACGCCTCCCGCCGCGTGGCGGTCGCCGTGATCGAGCGCGAGCTGGCGGAGCCGTCGCGAGACGCGGACCGGCACGTCCTGCGCGAGCGCCTCCTCGAGGGCAGCCGAGGTTCGGTAGAGGCGCGCGGCGACCAGTCGGAGCAACTCCTCGCCCATCGCGGGATCGCCCTCGATGACCGTGCGGAGCGTGGCCGCCGGGATCTCGACGATCGTGGCCGATCCCACCGCTCGCGCTTCCACCAGGGAACCGAGCTGTGGACCGTCGGACAGCAACGCCGCCTCGCCGAAGACCTGGCCCGGACCGAGCAGACCGACCACGATCTCGCGACCCGCGCGCGTCACCGCTGACAACCGCACGACGCCCGACGCCACGAGGGAGAGCGCGGACACGGGGTCGCCCTGGCGGGTGATCACCTCCCCGTGACCGAAGCGGCGGGGCATCGAGTCCAAGGTCCGACCGATCGACGCCTCCACTACCGGACCCTAGCGCGCGGCACCGACATCTCCTTCGACACGGAGGCCCGCGGCGGGTAGGCTCCAGCCGTCGTCGTTCGAAAGGGACCGGTCGTGAGCGATCGAGCACGCGAGGCCATCGCCCAAGTGCCGCTGTTCTCGAGTCTGTCGCCCCGGTACCTGAAACGCTTGGCCGGTCTCACCGAGGAGCAGCGCTTCATGTCGGACGCGACCGTGGTGAAGGAAGGCGAGATCGGCGACACCTTCTACGTCATCATGGAGGGCGAGGCCAAGGTCGTGAACGGTGCCGGCCGCGTCGTCAACCGCCTCTACCCGGGCGATATCTTCGGCGAGATCTCCTTGTTGGACGGTGGGGCTCGCACGGCCAGCGTGGTCGCCGAGACACCGTTGACGGCGCTCGGGCTGCGTCGGAAGGACTTCATGAAGATGCTCCAGCTCGAGCCGAGCGTAGCCGTGAAGCTCCTCCATCACACCGCTGGGCTGCTGCGGCAGCTCGAGCGCTCGAGAACGAAGTAGGCCCGCTCGGTACCCTGTCGCCATGCGCGCCCAGCTGTACCGAGCCGACGCACCGGGAACCGTTGTCGCCGCAGCGTGGTGGGACGGATCCACGGCACACATCGAGGCGCTCGGCGAGCCGATCGAGGGGCTGGACGGCCTCCTGCGTCCCATCCCCGTGGTCGTCGATGACCCGTCCCTGCGCCGTCAAGGGACCCATGGCGAGTCCTTGCTCCAGCCCGGAAGCCTCGAGTGGTTCCGAGCCGCACTGCTCACACGTGCACCGGCGCTCGGGCTCTCGGTCCGGTTCGTGCCGGGCGTGGTCGAGGGGGGATGGGACCCGGCGGCGCAGTATCGGACGTTCGAGCAACAGATCGAGCGGCTGGACGCGGCCGGCCGCTCCTAGCCTGAGGACTGTTCCGAGAGGTACTGCTTGCCGGCGTCGCAGAACGGGCTGAAGTCGCACCACCTGCACTGCGGGCCGGGCGTCGGTTCGAACTCGCCGGCCGCAACGCCCTTCAGCCATGCGCCGACGCGCGCACGGATCTCGTCGGGGTCATCGACGGGGTACGAGACCTCGTCCTCGCTGGCGAGATACAGGTACGTGAGCGTGAGCTCGTCGGGGCGCTTGTGCCACACGTCCAAGCATGCGAGCGCGTACAGGTCGAGTTGCGCGCGAGCGAGCTCGTCATCCTCGGCCGGCTTGCGGCCGGTCTTGTAGTCGACGACCTCCCACGGTCCACCATCGGTGCCGTAGATCGCGTCGATCCGGCCGCTGATGTAGAAGCCCTCGACCGGAAGCAGGAACGGGCGCTCGGCGTAGCGCGGCACCTTGCCGGCGAACCGGCTCGACACGAACGCGGAGCGCAGCCGGTCGATCTTGCCCGGCTGGCCGGCAAGCTCCTCAGACGTGAGATCGGGGACGTCGTCCGTCTCGAGCAACGTGCCCTGAGCCTGCGACTGGAGCTCGATCCAGCGGTGGATCTCGGTGCCGATGCGGGCGGCGGGGCCGGAGAACCGCGGCAGGGGACGCACACTGGTCCAGTAGAACCGCTTCGGACAGCGCGCGTACTCGATCGCTCCACCCACCGAGACCGTGACCGGCAGGTCGCGGCGCTCACCGCTCCGCCGCTCGAGCTCGACGAGGTGTGACGCGAGCGCGCGGCGTTCCTGCGACAGCTCCACGTAGCCCTCGCGGTCCTCCGACGTGAGGGCGTCGACGAACGACGTCTGCACGGATCTGGTATCCGCGGTTTCGGCCGCCGCCCGACGCCAGCCCTCGGGAAACAGCGAGTCGGACTCGTCGGGGCGGGCCGGACCGGGCCAGTCGCGCACGAACGCCTCGCGGTAGCCCGCGAGCGGGTTCTCCTCCTCGAGCTCGGGGCCACGGTCGAGGAGTGCCAGCCCAGAGCTCTCGGCCCACTCCGCGAGCTCATGGAAGAACTTCCCCGGGCCCTTCGCTTTGATCGTCTCGCCGTACCAGTTCGCCGTCGACACGAACAGCCGTTTGCGCGCGCGCGTGAGCGCGACGTAGCAGATCCGTCGCTCCTCGATGAGCTCTTGGTTGCGGAGCGCGTCCTCGAAGTGCTTCAGCACTCCCTCGTATCGCGGCAGGATGTCCGCGTCTCCGCGCAGCTCGAAGTCGAGCGAACGGCCGCGCTTCGCGGGGTTGTGCTGGATGGTGGTGTTCGGCAGCAGGCCCTTCGCCAGACCGGGAACGAAGACCGTGTCGAACTCGAGCCCCTTCGCGACGTGGATCGTCATGACCTTCACCGAATCGTCGTCGCTCGGCTGCACGGGAGCCCACTCCTCTTTGTCGAGCGCCTCGACCGTGTCGACGTAGTCGAGGAACCCACGGAGCGTGAGCTCGCCCTCGAGCGGCGAGAACGCGTGCACCTGCTCGAGGAACGCAGTGAGGTTGCGCTTCGTCGCGGTGGCGACGTCGACGTCCAGGGCGGCGTCGAGCTCGGTGAGCAAGCCGGTTCGGCGGATGACCTCGGCCAGGAACTCGCCGACGGGGCGGCGCGCCTCGGCGCGGAGCGCTGCGAGCTCCTCGCGGAAGGCGGCGAGTCGTAGGAGTCCCTCCTCGGACACGCCCTCCACCTCGTCGAGGTGCTCGAGCGCCTCGGCCACGAGGAACGGCATCTCCTCGCTCGCGTCCTCGTCCTCGCGACGCAGGTCATAGGTCTTCGTCTTGGCCCACGCGGCGACCCGAGCCAGGTCCTTGAACCCCACGCGATACCGCGGCCCGAGCAGGATGCGCCCGAGCGAGGTGCTCGAGAGCGGATCGGCCGCCGCGCGCGCGTACGCGAGGACCTCGACCACCTCCGGCATCTTCAGCAGGCCGGCCAGGCCGATGATCTCGACCGGCACCCCGCGCTCGTTGAACGCGCGCTGGAGCGAGGCGAACAACCGGTGCGAGCGACAGAGCACCGCCATCTCGCGCCACGGATGTCCGGCGTCGTGCAGGGTGTCGACGCGCTCGGCGATGGCCTCGGCCTCGATCACCTCGTCGCGGTAGGCGCGGATCTCAACCTCGCCATCGCCGTTCGGGGCGAACGGGATCAGCTGTTTGTCCGGGTCGGGACGCTGCGCCTCCGGCAACGGCCCGATGACCGTGTCGGCCGCCGCGAGGATTCGAGCGCCCGAGCGGAAGTTCGTGTACAGCGGGAGCTTCTCGGCAGGTGTGCCGTCGGCGTGTGCGAACCGGATGGGGAACTCGAGGAGGTTGAACAAGCTGGCGCCGCGCCAGGCGTAGATGTTCTGGTCCGGATCGCCGACGGCGGTGACCGGATGGCCGTCGCCGAAGATCGCAGCGAGCAGCCGCGCCTGTGCGACGTTCGTGTCCTGGAACTCGTCGAGCAACACGGCCCCGAACCGCTGCCGGTACTCGTGAGCGACCGAGGGACTCGACTCGACCACCCGCAGCGCGAGCGAGATCTGATCGCCGAAGTCGATGACGCCGAGCTCTCGCTTCAGCTCGGCGAATCGCGCGGCCGCCTTCGCGAGCTCGATCCGCTCCTCGGCGGCGTGGTAGGCGCGATCGGAGCGGTGCGCCGCGAGCTCCTCGAGCCGCTGCTCATTGAAAGCGATGATCTGGTCCGGCTCGACGAGGTGGTTCTGCGCCTGATCGGACAACGTGAGGATGTTGTCGACGATCGTGGGCTGCCATTCCGTGGACAGGTGCTCGAACGGCATGAGGTCGAGCACCCGAGCGCACAGCTCGACGCGCTGCGCCTGTGACAGGATGCGCTGCCCCGGCTCGATGCCCGCGAGGATGCCGTGCCGCTCGAGGATCTGCCCCGCGAAGCCGTGGTAGTTCACGATCTCCGGCTCCTCGCCCTCGTCGAGCTTGAGGACCGAGAGCGCGCGCCGGATCCGCTGCACGAGGTTCTCGGTGGCCTTGTTCGTGAACGTGAGACACAGCACGTTGCCGGGCAGGACACCGTCGTGATCGGCCTCGATCCGACCCGACGCGACGAGCGCAAGGTAGATGACCCGCGCCGCCATCACTGACGTCTTCCCCGAGCCCGCGCCGGCGACGAGCACGTACGGCTCGAGGGGCATCGAGATCGCCCGCCACTGCTCCGGCGTCGGCTCCGCGCCGAGGAACTCTACGATCTCCTTCGGATACGCCGACGTGCTCACGCGGTCACCTCGATCGGGAACAACGGCTGACCTTCCGGGTACAGCGGGCACAGGCTCTTGAAGTCGCAGAAGAAGCAGTTGGCGTAGGGGTTCGGGCGGTACACCTCGGTCTGCTCGAGGTTCCGGATCCGCTCGATGAGCCCGATCAGATGTTCACGCACCAGCTCTTGGTAGGCCTCACCACCGGTGGAGGAGATCGGCCAGGAAGGGTCGACAATCTCGCCCGTCCTCCAGTGGCCCCGCAGATACGCGAGGTCCACCGCCCGGACGGGTCGGAACTCGGCGAGTTCCTCGTCCTGCGTGACCGCCAGGTAGTAGACGCCGAGCTGGAGGCTCTCCTCGGCCTTCGGGGCCTTGTCCGCCTTGCCGGTCTTGAAGTCGGTGATGCGCGTTCCCCCGTTCTCGAGCCGGCCGATGCGGTCGATGACGCCGACGATCGTCGCGCCCTCGAACTCGAACGAGAACTCGAC
>JBDTYT010000068.1:0-9097 GCA_040005555.1 Actinomycetota bacterium
TACGCGAAGGACTACCAGATCAACTACCTGCGCTGCATCATGTGCGGCCTCTGCGTCGAGGCCTGCCCCACGCGCGCGCTCACGCTCACGAGCGCGTACGAGATGTCGTTCACCTCGCGCGAGGAGGCGATCCTCACGAAGGATCAGCTGCTCGAGCCGCCGCCGCCGCTCGGCACGGCTCCCGGCACGCAGGAGGGCCGGTAGGTGCCGCTCGACAACGTGGTGTTCTGGGTGTTCGCGCCGATCTCGGTGGGCAGCGCGCTGGCGATGCTGTTCCAGCGCAACGCGGTCCACGCGGCCCTCTTCCTCATCATCAACTTCTTCACGATCGCGGTGTTCTTCCTGGTGCTCGGCGCTCCGTTCCTGTTCGCGGTGCAGATCATCGTGTACGCGGGCGCGATCATGGTGTTGTTCCTCTTCGTCATCATGCTGCTCGGCGTCGACGGGAACGAGTCGCTCATCGACCGGTTGAAGGGCCAGCGCCCCGTCGCGATCTTGCTGGGCACGGGTCTGGTGCTCGAGCTGTTCTTCGCGATCCGCGCGGGGATCGGGTTCTCGGCCACGGCGCCGGCAGACTTCGACGCGGCGGTGAACAAAGGCGGCAACGCGGCCGCGCTCTCCCGCGTGTTGTTCCGTCAGTACTTCTTCCCGTTCGAGGCCACCTCGGTGCTGCTCATCGTGGCTGCGATCGCGGTGATCGTGCTGGCCTCGCGTCAGCGTCGCGCCATCACCCGCGCCGAGCAGGCCGCCGAGGAGCGCTCGGCGCGCACGCCGAGGACCGAGCCCGCGTGAGGACGCCGATCGCGTATTTCCTGATCGTCTCGGCGATGCTGTTCTCGATCGGCACCGTCGGCGTGCTCGTGCGCAAGAACGCGCTCATCATCTTCATGTCGGTCGAGCTCCAGCTGAACGCGGTGAACCTGGCGCTCGTGGCCTTCAGCCGGATGCACGACAGCCTGAACGGCCAGGTTCTGGCGTTCTTCTCGATGGTGGTGGCCGCGGCCGAGGTGGTCGTGGGCCTGGCGATCATCGTGAACGTGTTCCGCCGCCGACAGAGCACGAGCGTCGACGACGCCGCGGTACTGAGGGGCTGAGGCTGGGTGCTGAAGCTCATCTGGCTCGTGCCTGCACTGCCCCTCGTCGGTGCGGCCGCGAACGTCTTCCTGGGGCGCAGGCTGGGCACGCTCGGCGGGTGGTTGGCCTCGGCGACGGTCACGGGTGCGTACGTCCTCGCGGTGATCGCGCTCGGGGACCTCCTGAGCCTGCCCGACCAAGAGCGGCTGCACATGACGCGCCTGTTCCACTGGATCGGGGCGGGAAGCTTCTCGCTCGATGCGACGCTTCGAGTGGATCCGCTCTCCATCACGATGGTCTTGGTGGTCACGGGCGTCGGTGCGCTCATCCACATCTACTCGATCGGGTACATGGAGCACGACCCGCACTTCGCCCGATTCTTCGCCTACCTCAACCTCTTCGTGTTCTTCATGCTCATGCTGGTCCTGGCGGACAACTACCTCCTGCTCTATCTGGGGTGGGAGGGTGTCGGCCTGTGCTCGTACCTGTTGATCGGGTTCTGGCACGACCGCCCGGCGGCGGCGAACGCGGCGAAGAAGGCGTTCATCACCACGCGCATCGGCGATGCCGCGATGCTGCTCGGCATCGTGTTGATCTGGGTCCACTTCCACACGCTGGAGTTCGGGAACGTGCTGGTATCGACCCGGAGCAGCGGCGCCGGGGCACTGCCTTCCGCGGGGGCCTACACGGCAATCTCGCTGCTGCTCCTCGCCGGCGCGGTCGGGAAGTCGGCGCAACTCCCGCTGCACGTGTGGTTGCCCGACGCGATGGAGGGTCCCTCGCCGGTCTCGGCGCTCATCCACGCCGCGACGATGGTGACCGCCGGCGTGTACCTGATCGTGCGCTCACACGTGCTGTTCGAGATGTCGGGCACCGCGCTCACGGTCGTGATGGTGATCGGCCTGTGCTCGGCGATCTACGCGGCGCTCGCGTCGATCGGGCAGTTCGACCTGAAGCGCGCGCTCGCGTACTCCACGATGTCCCAGATCGGGTTCATGTTCTTCGCCGCCGGGATGGGCTTCTACACCGGCGCGATGCTGCTCCTCGTCTGTCACGCGTTCTACAAAGCTCTGCTGTTCCTCACGAGCGGCAACGTGATGCACGGTCTGAACGGCGAGACTGATATGCGCAAGTTGGGCGGCCTGCGCCAGGAGATGCCGGTCTCGGCGACGTGGTTCGTCATCGGGGCGCTCGCGCTCGCCGGCATCCCGCCGCTGGCGGGCTTCTTCGCGAAGGACCACATCGTGAGCTTCGCCGCCACGAGTGGCCGCTCGGCGGCGTGGGTGATCGCCTCGATCGGCGCGTTCCTCTCAGCCCTGTACATCGCGCGTCCCCTGTTCCTGACGTTTTTCGGCGACCGGCGCAACGAGGAGCACGCGCACGAGGCCCCGAGGCTGATGAACGCGCCCTTGGCGCTGCTCGCGCTCGGCGCGGTGACCGCCGGCGTCGTGCTCGGCTTCACGGCCGAGGGCGGCGTGCTCGACCGCTTCCTGGCGCCGGTGCTGGGGGTGGCCGACCACGGCACGCACGGCCCGTCCGAGATCGTGCTCCTCGCGATCTCGGTGGGTCTGGCCCTCGCGGCCGTAGCGGTCGCGTGGTGGATCTGGGCCTCGCGCCGCGTGGACTGGCAGGCATTCCCCGACCGTCAACCCGAGCTGGCTGGGTGGCTCGCGAACGCCTTCTACATCAACTCGTTGTACGCCTGGCTCGTCCAGGTCCCCGGGAAGGGCTTCGGCCGCGTGCTCGCGACGATCGACGAGCGCGCCATCGACGGCGCCGTGAACGGCACCGGCGCCGAGGTGCGACAGGCGTCGCGTATCGCGCCGATCATCCAGCGCGGGTTCGTGCGCTCGTACGCGCTCGCCTTCCTGCTCGGCGCGGCCGCGCTGCTGCTGTTCCTGGCGGTGAGGTTCTGATGGCGTGGCTCTCGATCGTCATCTTCCTGCCGCTCGTCGGCATCCCCGTGCTGCTGCTGTGGCGGGGGATGACGGACACGCACGCGAGGATCCTCGCGATGGTCGTGATGGTGGCCGACTTCGTGATCGCGCTCGGTGCGCTCGGCGCGTTCGACCCCACCAGGTCCGGCTACCAGCTCGTCGAGCAGGTGCCGTGGGTGCGCTCGGTCGGGCTGTCCTACCTGGTCGGGGTGGACGGGTTCAGCATCTGGCTCGTCGTGCTCACGACGTTCATGATGCCGGTCGCGCTCATCTCGTCGTGGAGCGTGACCCACAAGGTCCGCATGTACATGGGTCTCAGCCTGCTGCTCGAGACCGTGATCCTCGGCTCGTTCTGCGCGCTCGACCTGCTGCTCTTCTTCGTGTTCTTCGAGGCGATGCTGGTGCCGATGTTCCTGGTCATCGGCATCTGGGGCTCGAACCGCCGGGTGTACGCGAGCGTGAAGTTCTTCCTGTACACGATGCTCGGCTCGGCGTTCATCCTGCTCGCGACGCTGTTCCTGTACTTCAAGACGGGCCAGCAGTTCGATCACGCGAGCTTCGACATCCGGCAGATGGAGCAGCTCTCGCTGGCGGCGATCACGCAGCGGTGGTTGTTCGTCGCGTTCTTCGTCGGCTTCGCGGTGAAGGTGCCGATCTTCCCGTTGCACACGTGGCTGCCCGACGCGCACACCGAGGCGCCTACGTACGGCTCGATCGTCCTGGCGGCGCTGCTGCTGAAGGCGGGGCCGTACGGCATCTTGCGGTTCAACCTCGACCTGTTCCCGGAGGCGTCTCGGTACTTCGCGACGTCGATCGAGGTGCTCGCGGTTATCGGCATCGTGTACGGCGCGATCGTGGCGATGATGCAGACGGACGTGAAACGGCTCGTCGCCTACTCGTCCGTCTCGCACATGGGCTTCATCATGCTGGGGATCTTCTCGCTGACGCCCGAGGGCGTGAGCGGCGCCGTCGTGCAGATGGTGAACCACGGCCTGTCGACGGGCCTCCTGTTCTTCTGCATCGGGATGCTGTACGAGCGCACCCACACCCGAGACATGGCCGAGATGGGGGGGATCGCGGACGTGACCCCGTGGATCGCCGCGTCGTTCGTGGTGGCGACCCTGTCGTCGATCGGGCTGCCGGGGCTCAACAACTTCGTCGGGGAGTTCCTGGTGATCCTCGGGACGTTCTCGGTTGATCGTGTCCTCGGCGCCGTAGCGGTGCTGGGCGTGATCCTCAGCGCGATCTACATGCTGTGGGCGTACCAGCGGACCTTCCAGGGCAAGGCTCCCGAGCGGCTCCGCGGATTGTCCGACATGCTGCCCCGAGAGTTCGCCGCCGTGATCCCGGTCGTGGCCGTGATGGTGTTCATCGGCATCTATCCGAAGGTTGTGCTCGATCGCGTGAACCCGACGACGGCGGGCGTCGTCCGCTGGGTGCGGAGCGTGCACGTCGACCAGACCGGCCTCCCCGGTGGCCTGCGCGCGGTGGTTCAGCCGGCGTACACCCCACCGGAGGACGTCGCCGTGGCGGGGACCGTCCGAGCCTCCCGGGGGACGCCGTGACGCCGAAGATCGACCTCCTTCCGATCCTGCCCGAGCTGATCCTCATCGGGATCGGGATCGTGGTGTTGCTGGGGGGTGCGATCGTGAAGCGGGCGGAGCCGGGTGCGCTGCTCGCGATCTCGCTCGCCGGCGTCCTCGGCGCTGCAGCGGCGTCGATCCAGCTATGGAACTGGCACGGGGGCCTCACGGTGCTCGCCGGCGCGGTCGCGGCGGACCGGTTCGCCGTCGTCGCTCGGCTGGTGATCCTCGCGGCGACGGGGATCGGCCTGCTGTACGGCTACCACTACTTCGAGCGCTCGGGCGAGGGCAAGCCCGAGTTCTATCCGCTGGTGCTGTTCGCGGCGTCCGGGATGACCCTCATCGCCGCGGCGAGCGATCTCATCGTCGTGTTCCTCGCGCTGGAGATCTTGTCGCTGTCGCTCTACGTCCTCACGGGCTTCTCGTCGCGTCTCGGTTCGGTCGAGGGCGCCATGAAGTACTTCTTGCTCGGCGCGTTCTCCTCCGCGTTCTTCCTCTTCGGGGTCGCGATGGCCTACGGTGCCACGGGCTCCACGCGATTGTCGGCCGTCTCGCGGGCGCTCGCGGGACAGACGGGGAGCCAAGCGCTCGCGCTCGCCGCGGTGGGTCTGTTGGCGGTCGGCTTCGCGTTCAAGGTCTCGGCGGTGCCGTTCCACATGTGGACGCCCGACGTGTACCAGGGCGCCCCCACCGCGATCACCGCGTTCATGTCCGCCGGCACGAAGGTGGCGGCGTTCGCGGCCTTCATGCGCGTGTTCAACGTCGCGTTCCAACCGCTCACGCTCGACTGGATGCCGCTCGTGTGGGCGCTCGCCGTGCTCTCGGTCGTGGTGGGGAGCGTGCTGGCGATCGCGCAGACCGACATCAAGCGCCTGCTCGCGTACTCGAGCGTCGCGCACGCGGGGTTCATCCTCATCGGTCTATCCGCCCCGGGGCAGCTCGGCATGAGCGCGGCGCTCTTCTACCTCGTCTCGTACGCCGTGATGATCCTCGGCGCGTTCGGGGTCGTGATGCTCGTCTCGGCTCGCGGCGAGGACCGCACGACGATCGACTCGTACGCGGGCCTGGCGAAGCAGAGCCCGCTCCTGGCCGGCCTGATGGCGCTGTTCCTGTTCTCGCTCGCGGGCATCCCGCCGACGGCCGGGTTCATCGCGAAGGTGCGGGTCTTCACCGTTGCGATCGGGGCGGGCCACTGGGAGCTCGCGCTCATCGGTGTGCTCGCGAGCGTCGTCGCCGCGTACTTCTACCTGCGTGTGGTCACGGTGATGTTCATGCAGGAGCCCGCCGATGACGCCGAGCCCGACCCCTCGTTGCTCCCGCGTCTGGCGATCGTGATCCCCGCGGTGGCGACCCTGGTGCTCGGTGTCTTCCCGGGGCTCGTGACGGGGTTCCTCGACACGGCGGCGGTCATCAGGTGGTGAGGGGTTCGGGCGTCGGGGTTCTCCTTGCCTCACCCGTGGTGGTGGCCGCCCCAGGCCGGATAGAGTCGGCGCGATGAGCAGGCGCGTGATCCCTGGCCTCGAGGCGCCGGACCCGGTGCTCGAGCGCGACATCCGGGCTCGCCTGGACGAGGTCGAGGGCGCGCTCGAGAAGGCCGTCCACGCCGACTCCGACATGCTTGCGGAGACCGCCCAGTACCTGCTCGCGGCCGGGGGCAAGCGGTTCCGCCCGATGCTCGTGCTGCTGTCCGGGTACTTCGGCGACCCGACCGACCCGCGGCTCATCCCCGGCTCGGTGGCGATCGAGCTCGTGCACGCCGCAACGCTGTACCACGACGACGTGATCGATGAGGCCGAGGCCCGCCACGGGGTGCCGAGCGTGAACGCCCGATGGACGAACACCGTGGCCATCCTCACCGGCGATTACCTGTTCGCGCGCGCCTCCGAGATCTCGACGGACCTGGGCACCGAGATCTGCGCGTTGCTGGCTCGCACGATCGCCACGCTCTGCGACGGGCAGATCCGCGAGGTGGAGGCCGCCGGCCGACTCGAGCAGACCGAGCAGGCGTACATGGAGGTCATCCGCCGCAAGACCGGGGCGCTCATCGCCACCTCGTGCCGCCTCGGCGGGATGCTCTCCGAGGCGTCGCCCGAGCATCGGGACGTGCTCGGCGAGTACGGAGAGGCGCTCGGCATGGCGTTCCAGCTCTCCGACGACATCATGGACGTGATCGCCACCACCGAGGAACTCGGCAAGGAGCCGGGGGTGGACATGAAGGAGGGCGTTTACACGCTCCCCGTGCTGTTCGCCCTGCACCGGGGACCGCGCCGCGATGAGCTCCGAGCGCTCCTCGAGGAGGGGCCGCCCGACGGCGAGCGCCTGGTTCGCGCGCTCGAGATCGTTCGGGCCGGCGAGGGCATCGCGGCCGCGCGCGCGGCCGTGGTCGCCGAGGTCGACCGCGCGAACGCGCTGGCCGGCCGGCTGCCCGCCGGGGCCGCCGCGACGGCGCTGTCGCAACTCGCCGAGTTCCTCGCCGCGCGTTGCGGAGCACGGGGGTGAGCGTCGTGTTGCTAGAATCCGCCGTGCTCGCGAGATCCCTCAGCCAGGTGGAGACCTACTACCAGTCCTACGGGGTCGTCCTCGCGGTTCTGATCGCCGGCGTGGGGCTCGTCGCGGTCGCCTTCGGGACCGCGCGGCTCATGGCACCCCACCGTCCCCTCCCGGAGAAGCTGACCACGTACGAGTGCGGGATCGACCCGGTCGGCGAGGGCTGGTCGCAGAGCCAGGTGCGCTACTACATCTACGGGTTCCTGTTCGTGATCTTCGACGTGGAGTCGGTGTTCCTCTTCCCGTGGGCCCGCGTGTTCGAGGGCCTCGGCTGGACCGCGGTGGTCGAGATGGGCATCTTCATCGGGATCTTGGCGGTCGGTCTGCTCTACGCGTGGCGAAAGGGAGTGCTGAAGTGGGCCTGATCACCGAGAAGACTCCGCTCGCCGGCGTCCAGCCGGTGAAGTTCCTGCTCAACTGGGGACGGCGCTACTCCCTGTGGGTTATGAACTTCGGGCTCGCGTGCTGCGCGATCGAGTTCATCGCCGCCTCGACCTCCAAGCACGACTTCATCCGCTACGGCGTGATCCCGTTCGCGCACGGTCCTCGGCAGGCCGACCTCCTGGTGGTGGCCGGCACGCTCACCGACAAGATGGCCCCCGCGCTCAAGCGGGTGTACGACCAGATGCCCGAGCCCAAGTACGTGATCAGCTTCGGGTCGTGCTCGAACTGCGGCGGCCCGTACTGGGATTCGTACTCGGTGACGAAGGGCGTCGACCAGATCGTCCCCGTGGACGTGTACGTCCCCGGGTGCCCGCCGCGTCCGGAGGCGCTCCTGCACGGCATCTTGCGACTGCAGGAGAAGATCGCCGGCGAAGACATCAGGGAGAAGTTCAGTGGCAAGCTCACCACGCCCGCTGCCACCTCCTGAGATCGAGACGCGTCTTCGAGCGCAGTTCGGGGACGACGTCGTTTCGTTCGAGGAACAACACGGGCATGCGGTCGTCACCATCCCGCCGGCGCGGTATCACGATGCCGCGAAGTTCCTGCGCGACGAGCCCGAGCTCGCCTTCGACTACTGCGACTTCAGCGCGGGCGTCGACCTCGGCGACGAGGGCTTCGAGGTCGTCACGCACCTGTTCTCGACCTCGCACGTCCATAACGTGCGCGTGAAGGTGAAGCTGCCGCACGAGGATCCCGTGTGTCCGACGATCTCGGACCTGTACGCCGGCGCGAACTGGCACGAGCGCGAGACCCGCGAGATGTTCGGGATCGAGTTCGAGGGGCATCCGCAACCGGTCAAGCTCCTGCTGCCCGAACCCTTCGAGGGCAACCCGCTCCGCAAGGACTTCCCCCTCATGAGCCGCGAGGCGAAGCCCTGGCCGGGCGATGTCGAGGGCGAAGAGGTGGAGGAGGAGTGATCGCGGAGGCGGGGGTCAGCTACGTCAACCAGTGGTTCTCGAACTACTGGTTGATCCTCGTCGTGAAGACCGCGGTCGTGCTGATCTTCTTCCTCACGGCGCCGCTCGGGGTGGGCTATGCCGAGCACAAGGTGCTCGCGCACATGCAGTCGCGGCTCGGTCCGATGTACGCCGGGCGGTTCCACGGTTGGGCGCAACTGATCGCCGACGGCGTGAAGTTCATCCAGAAGGAGGACATCATCCCGGCGGCCGCCGACCGGTGGGTGTTCTCGCTCGCGCCGGCGGTTGCGCTGGTGCCGTACATCGCGCTGTTCGTGGTGATCCCGTTCTCGAACCAGATCTTCATCCTCAACCTCGACGTCGGGATCTTCTTCGTGATGTCGATCACCTCGGTGACCGTGATCGGCGTGCTCATGGCGGGCTGGTCCTCGGCGAACAAGTTCTCGTTGATCGGAGCGCTGCGCGCCGCGGCGCAGCTCATCGCGTACGAGCTGCCGCTCGTGCTCGCGGCGGCCTCGATCGTGATGCAGGCGGGCACCCTGTCGATGATCGGGATCGTCGAGGCGCAGGACAAGTATTGGTTCGCGCTCACGCA
>JBDTYT010000069.1:0-8738 GCA_040005555.1 Actinomycetota bacterium
AGCGTGGGAAGCGGCCCCTTCTACATCAAGGAGTACAAGGTCGGCGAGTACGTCCGGATGGTCCGCAACCCGTATTGGAGCGGGCCTGCTCCCCAGGTCGACGAGCTCGTCTACCGGATCTACAAGAACGACGACGCGCTGTCCCAGGCGTTGAAGACGGGCGAGGTCGACATGGCCTACCTGAGCGCCCCCAACATCTTCAACTCGCTGAAGGGCCAGCCGAACATCACCACGATGGTGGGAAGCGTGCCCTCGTTCGACTACTTCAACATGAACGGAGGCTCCGCCCTCGAGCCGAAGACCAGCACCTTCACGCCTCACGGCGACGGACACCCGGCGCTGGCCGATCCCACCGTGCGCCTAGCGATCCGGATGGCGATCAACAGCCAGGAGCTCGTCGACAAGGTCTTACTCGGGTACGGGACACCGGGGACATCGATCATCCCACCCGTATCCGCGGCTGGCGCCAGGTGGGATCCCACCGGCACGAGTGACTACATCGCGTGGGACATCGCCGGGGCGAACAAGTTACTCGACGACGCCGGGTACAAGGACTGCAACGGGGACGGTATCCGGGAGATGCCCGGCTGCAAGCAGCCGTCGCTCGAGTTCCGATACTTCACCAGGTCCAACGACCAGACGACGATCGATGCAGCTCCGTTCATCTCGAAGTGGCTCTCCGAGATCGGGATCAAGACCGACGTCTCGGCGGTGACCTCGGGCCGGCTGGGCGACCTGGAGAACGCCGGCGAGTTCGACTTGGCCCACTGGGGTTGGTACCCCGACATCGACCCCGACTCCGCCCTGTCGTGGTTCCTGTGCGACCAGCGGCCGCCCGATGGGAGCACGTACGGGAACAACGACGCCTACTACTGCAACCCGACGTACGACAAGCTCTACAAGCAGCAGCAGGCCGAGCTCGACCTCACGAAGCGCTGGGAGATCGTCCACCAGATGGAAAAGATCTACTACGAGGACGTCGGGTACGTCATCCTCTGGTACAGCCCGCTGTTCAGCGCCTGGCGCAGCGACCGATTCACCGGCTATCAACCGCAGCCGGCGCCGAACGGGGACCCCTTGCAGGGTTACGGCGGGCCGAGCACGTCCTGGCTGACCTTGCACGAGGTGAGCGCGGGGAGCGGGGCCCAAACCACCAAGGGAGTCCCGGCGGCCGTCTGGCTCCTCGTGGCGGGCGTGGTGCTCGTCCTGGGCGCGGTGCTGCTCAGACGCCGCCGGCGCGCCGAGGAGGACGAGGCCTGAGCGGCGGATCGAACAGGACCGGACGGAGACCAGGTGGGAACACGTAAGTACCTGCTCGGCAAGATCCTGCAGGCGTTGCTCACCCTGGTCTTCGTCCTGTTCTTCAACTTCTTCTTGTTCCGGGTGATCCCGGGCGATCCCGCCGCCCTGCTCCTTCGCGGCAGCGCGGCCTTCAACCCGCAGAACCTCGCGCAAGCCACCCAGGACCTCGGGCTCGACAAGCCATTGCCGACGCAATTCGTGGTTTACGTGAAAGACACCCTCACCCTGAACTTCGGTCAATCCTTCTACCTGCGCGGCCAACCTGTCAGCTCGGTGATCGGGAACAAGATCTGGCCGACGGTGTTGCTCGTCGGCACCTCGACGATCGCCTCCACGATCATCGGGTTGATCATCGGGATCTACGGCGGGTGGAAGCACGGAAGCACGTTCGACGTGACCTCGCTGGGCTTCACGCTGTTCGCCTACGCGATGCCGGAGTTCTGGTTCGGCATCATCATCTTGATGATGTTCGCGGGAGGAGTGGGGATCTTCCCCTCCTTATTTCCCACCGGCGGCTACGAGACCCCCGCGGCGGGGCTGACCGGCTTCTCGCACGCCGTCGACGTCCTGAACCATATGGCGTTACCTTTCTTCGTCCTCACGGTGGCCTATCTCGGCGAGTACGCGATCATCATGCGGAACTCCCTGATCGACATCCTCGGGGACGACTTCATCGTGACGGCACGTGCCAAGGGCCTCCGAGAGAAGGAGATCCTCTGGCGGCACTCGGTCCCGAACGCGCTCCTGCCGACGATGACGGTCACGCTGCTGTCCCTCGGCTTCGTGTTCTCGGGTGCCATCACGATCGAGTACGTCTTCTCGTGGCCCGGGCTCGGCTGGCTCACCGTGCAGGCGATCGACAACAAGGACTTCCCGTTGTTGCAGGGCCTGTTCCTGCTCTTCTCCGCCGCCGTGATCATCGCCAACCTGGTGGCGGATGTCCTGTATTCGTACCTCGACCCTCGCGTGAGAGCGGCGTAGCCGGTGCGCATCCCCGAGCTCCAGCCCAAGGGCGACGCGCCCGTACTCGTGGATGCGGGCGACGTCCCGCCGCCGATCGCGCCCAAGAGCCCTCGAGCGATCACGTGGGCTCGCCGGAAACGATCGTTCCTGCGCGTCTGGGCCGTCTATCGCAGCAACAAGATGGGGATGTGGGGCCTGTACATCCTCGCCTTCTTCATCGCGGTCGCCGTCTTCGCGCCGCTGATCGCAAGCAAGGAGGGACTTGATCCGACATGCGCGTGCACCGGCACGCCCTTCTCGCCGCCGAGCCTGCATTTCCCGTTCGGGACGGACAACTTCGGCCGTTCGGTGCTGACCCTCACGATCTGGGGATCGCGCATCTCGCTCGTCGTCGGCCTGGTCGCCACGCTGATCTCGATCGTGATCGGATCCCTGATCGGGATCATCGCCGGCTATCGGGGCGGCTGGTCCGAAACCGCCCTGATGCGACTGACCGATTGGTTCTTGGTGATCCCGTTCTTGCCGCTCGCGATCGTGCTGGTCTCGGTCCTCGGACGGTCGTTGGCCGTCATCATCATCGTGATCGGCGTGACGTCATGGCCCAGCACGGCCCGGGTCGTGCGGGCGCAGGTGCTCTCGGTGAAGACCCGGCCCTACGTGGAGCGATCTCGCGCACTCGGCGCGGGGAGCTGGCACCTCATCGGTCGACACATCTTGCCGAACGTGGGACCGCTCATCTTCGCGAACACGATCATCCTGATCGCGATCGCCATCTTGTCCGAGTCGGCCCTCGCCTTCCTCGGTCTCGGTGACCCGCTGTCGATCTCGTGGGGCACGGTCCTGGAGTTCGCGTTCGGTGCCGGGGCGGCGGGCGCCGGCCAGTGGTGGTGGCTGGTCCCTCCAGGTCTCGCGATCGTGTTCGTGGTGCTCGCGTTCACGATGTGCGGGTTCGCGCTCGACGAGATCCTCAACCCGAAGCTGCGTGAGCGATGAGCCTCTTGTCGGTCCGCGATCTCACCGTCACCTACCAGACCCAGACCGGTCCGGTCCCGGCTGTACGCGGGGTGTCGTTCGACATCGACCGCGGCGAGGTGCTGGGCATGGCGGGCGAATCCGGCTGCGGCAAGTCGACGGTGGTGAACGCGATCATGCGGCTGTTGCCGCCCAAAGCCAAGGTCGGCGGCGAGGTCCTGCTGAACGGCGAGGACGTCTTGAAGATGAAACCGGGGCGGCTCCGCGCCGTCCGGTGGACGGAAGCCGCGGTCATCTTCCAGGGCGCGATGCACGCCCTGAACCCCGTGCAGCGGATCGGCGACCAGATCGCCGAGGCCATCGTGATCCACGGTCAGTCCAGCGAACGTCAGGCGCTCGTGAGGGTGGGTGCGCTCCTCGAGCAAGTGGGGCTGCCCCCGCGGCGCCTCAACGATTACCCACACGAGCTCTCGGGCGGGCAGAAGCAACGCGTGATGATCGCCATGGCGCTCGCGTGTAGCCCCAGCCTGGTCATCGCCGACGAGCCCACCACCGCTCTCGACGTGATGGTGCAAGCGCAGGTCCTCAAGCTGCTGAACGAGCTGCAGCACGAACTCGGGTTGGCGATCCTGTTCATCACCCACGATCTTTCGGTGCTCGTGGAGGTGTGCGATCAGCTCGCGATCATGTACGCCGGCAAGATCGTCGAGGAGGGCTCGTCCGTGAAGGTGTTCGGCCAGCCGGCCCATCCGTATACGTCCGCGCTTGCCGGAGCCTTCCCGGCGATCGGCGACCATCGCTTCCGCCTGGCCCCCTCGGGTCTCGGGGGCGACCCGCCCCAGCCCGAGGCCATCCCGTCAGGCTGCTCGTTCCACCCGCGCTGCCCGCTCGCGTTCGAGGAGTGTCCGGTGACCGAACCGCAGCTGTATCCAGCCGGCGACGGCCGCAAAGCGGCGTGCCTGTTGATCGAGCACGGAGCATCGATTGGAGCGCAGCCGTGAGCGCTCCCGCACCCACCGAGGTCGCCCAGCCCGTCCTCGAGGTCCGTGACCTGCACGTCCGGTTCCAGGGACGCCTGGGCCTGGGAGCGGGGTTGATCGGCAAGAAGGCCGTCGAGGCTCGAGCGGTGGACGGCGTGAACCTGAAGCTCTTTCCCGGCGAGGTGCTGGCGCTCGCGGGCGAGTCAGGCTGCGGCAAGACGACGCTCGCGCGAACGATCATGGGGCTCGAGAAGCCCCGGAGCGGTCAGATCTTCTTCGAGGGCAAGCCGCTCGCCGACCTGAAGAAGTACCGGCGCCGGGTGCAGATGGTGTTCCAGGACCCCACGGCTGCGCTCAACCCACGACAGACGATCTACGAGTCGGTGGCTGAAGGGGTGCGCATCCACGGCATCGGCCGAGCCGCGGACGCGCTGACGGAGGAGCAGATGGTGGCTCGGGCGCTCTCACGCGCGGGCCTTCGTCCGCCCGAACGCTTCTACCTCAACTACCCGCACGAGCTCTCGGGCGGCCAGCGACAGCGTGTGGTGATCGCGGGCGCCCTCGTGCTCGATCCCGAGGTGATCGTGGCCGACGAGCCCGTCTCCAGCCTCGATGCCTCGGTGCGCGGCGAGATCCTCAAGTTGCTGCTCGGGCTGCGCAACGACCTCGACATCGCGATGCTCGTCGTCACACACGACCTCGGGCTCGCGTGGACGATCGCCGACCGGGTGGCGGTGATGTATCTCGGCCGCATCGTCGAGATCGGCCCAGCCGAGGACGTCCTGACGCGACCGATCCATCCGTATACGAAAGCGCTGCTCAACGTGGTTCCCGAAGCCGGTGGTCTGGACCGGCCGTTCCTCAGCGGCGAGCCGCCCGACCCGACCCGGATCCCGGATGGCTGCCGGTTCCATCCTCGCTGTCCCGAGGTCGCCTCGGGTGCGGCGAAGGCCGCCGGCGTCGAGGCCAAGTGCACGGGCGAGGATCTCGGGCTCGAGCGGTTCCGTGTGGAGCACTTCGCGGCGTGCCACCTTGCACGACTCCGGGCCGCGACCGATACCGAACCGTCCGACGTCTAGCGCGGCTCGCCCGTCCGTTCCGGCATCGGTGCCCCTCCGCCGTCGGTCTCCTGCTCGTCGCCCTTCAGGACGCCCAGGATCGCCTCCATCTCGGTGTCGCCCACGGGCGCGTCGCGCGCAGAACCGCGGGCGGCGGTAAGGAGCGTGCGCAGGTTGCTCTCGGCCATCTCGACGCGCCCTTCGAGCTCGCGGACCCGCGCCGTGAGCGTCTGCGCCCGCCGAACCGCTTCGTCCTTCGCCTCACGGGCTTCTTTGGCCTCGTCACGCGAGGTGCGAGCCGCAGCACGCAGGGTCGCGACCTCCTTGCCGAGCTCGATCAGACGCTCGATCGCTTCGTGCCCGACGTCCGAGTAGGTCGGGTGCCCCCCGGCGGAAGAAGGCTCGACGTTCTTCGGGGCTCTGCGAACGGCCTTGCGCTTGGGCCGGGGTACCTGTTCCCGTTCGCCCGGCTCGATCGGACGCCCATCGAGCAGCCGGTAGCGGCCGCCCACGATCTCGAGGCGCCGGCGGGCGAGGAGCGCCCGCATCGCGCGGGCCGCCGCGAGCGGCTCCGAGACACCGATCTCGCGGCCGATCTCGGCAGGCGAGAGCTCGGCCAGCTCACCGGGCGGCAGTTTGCCCGCAACCGCGGCGAGGAAGGCGTTGGCTCGATCCAAGCTCTCTTGGTTCATGGCCCTATCGTGACCGATTCGGGCCGCACAGCGCCACCTGAGAAAGAGTGACAAAAACGATCCCTCCGTTTGACCGCCGTCGGAAGCCCGCGGTATAAAGCGCGTGGCGCCGCTGGAACCCTCGGGTTCCGGCGGTGCCGCTTTTTGGCGGCCGCCCCTCCGAGGAGACCTTGCCGGACCACCTGCGTTTCCCGCTCCCCCTTGCCGGGATCCGCGTGGCCGACTTCTCCAGGGTCCTGGCCGGCCCGCTCGCGACGATGCTCCTCGCCGATCTCGGGGCCGACGTGATCAAGGTCGAGCGGCCAGGAACCGGCGATGACACCCGCGGCTGGGGACCTCCGTTCGTGGGCGAGGACGCCGCGTATTTCCTGGCGCTCAACCGCAACAAGCGCTCGGTCGTGCTCGATCTCGGAACCGAGGACGGGGTGTCGGCGGCCCACAAGCTCGCCATCTCGAGCGACGTCCTGGTGGAGAACTTCCGTCCGGGACTGATGGCGCGCTTCGGTCTGGACCACGATTCGCTCGCTCGGACACACCCAGGGATCGTGTACTGCTCGCTGACAGCGTTCGGCGAGGAGGGCGAGGCCGCCGCAAAGCCCGGGTACGACATCATCGTGCAGGCGCTCTCCGGGCTCATGAGCTTCACGGGCCATCCCGGCGGAGAACCGACGAAGGTTGGCGTCGCCCTCCTGGACGTGATCTGTGGGCTGTACGCCGCGAACGGGATCCAGGCGGCGCTCCTCGGCCGGCAGGCGACCGGGCTGGGGGGGCGCGTCTCCGTCTCGCTCTTCGACGCGAGCGTTGCGGCTTTGGTCAACCAGGCCGCGAACTTCCTGCTCGGCGGCGTGGTTCCCCGGCCGATGGGAAACGCGCATCCCAACATCGTGCCGTATCAGCTCTTCGACTCGGCCGATCGCCCCTTCATCCTTGCGGCCGGCAACGACCGGTTGTTCGCGCGCACGTGCGAGGTGATCGGACTCCCGCTGCTCGCACAAGACGCTCGTTTCGCGACGAACGGATCCCGCGTCCGCAACCGCGAGGAGCTCATCCCGCTGCTGCAGGAGGCCTTCTCGCGACGGCCGGCGGTGGAATGGCTCGCCTCGCTCGAGGAGGCCTCGGTCCCGTGCGCGCCCGTGCGCCGAGTCGATGAGGTATTCGGCTCACCTGAGGGCACGGCGATGGTCCAAGATGTCGACGATCCGGCCCGCGGGCTGCTGCGTCTGGTGGCGGACCCGATCCGTCTCTCGGGCACCCTCGCCGAGGTGCGTTCACCGCCGCCGAGGCTCGGCGAGCACACGGAGGAAGTGCTCCGTGAGCTCGACGCCTAAGCCGGCGTCCGCGTCGGAGCGTTGGGGAGAGTCGCTACGGGCATGGTCGATCCCAGCGGCGATCGCTGCGGCGGCGCCGGAATCGCCGTACGGCTTCCCCACCGAGCTCTTCCGTCGACGCGGCGAGCGATCGACGCGGAGCGCTCCCACGCCCACGACGCGGCGCGCGCTCGAGGCGCTGCCCGATGGGGGAACGGTCCTCGATGTCGGCGTCGGCGGTGGGGGAACCTCGATGCCGCTCGCCGGAAGGGCGTCGACGATCGTGGGCGTCGACGGTTCGGCGGACATGCTCGCGGCGTTCCGAGCGACGGCCGAACGGTCAGGCGTCACGGCCCGAACCATCAGCGGCCCCTGGCCGGAGGTCGCGGACCGGGCCGAGGCCGCGGATGTTGTGGTCTGCGGACACGTCCTCTACAACGTGCAGGACGTGGCGCCGTTCGTCCAAGCGCTCACCGACCACGCGGTACGCCGCGTCGTCCTCGAGCTTACCGAGCGGCACCCGTGGTCGTGGATGCACGATCTGTGGCTGCGCTTCCACGCGCTCGGTCGGCCGGACGTCCCCACGGCCGCCGACGCGGGATCCGTGGTTCGGGAGCTCGGGCTCGAGGTCCGCAGGGAGGATCGCTTGGACACGGACTCCTCGGGCGGGTTCGAGCGCCGCGCGGACGCGGTGGCGCTCGTCCGCCGGCGGCTGTGTCTGCCGGCCGATAGGGACCCGGAGCTCGTGCAAGCGCTCGGAGCTCGCCTCGTCGAGCACGAGGGCCTCTGGTCCGCGGGACCCCGCGAGCAGGCGATCGTCACGCTGTGGTGGGACGTGGTCTGAAGGGGGCGCTCAGCAACCCTTGCAGCGCAGGTCGATGACGTTCACGGACGTGAAACCGCCGCGGTCCTTGTCGGGAGCTCGGAGGGTGAGGCGGTCCCGGAGGACGTCGCCACTGACCTTCAGCCTGACCGGAGAGGACAAGGTCGTCGACCGGAACCCGCCGAGATCGTCGGCTCCCGCCGAGGGAGTGTGGCGCACGTCGCGCATCCGAAGGACGAGCATGCCCGCCCGCACCTCGCCGGTCACCGCGAGCTCGAACCGCCGGATCTGGATCTGCGCGACCGGGAACGGACACGGGGAGCCCTTCGAGGTGAGGAGCGCCACCCCGGTTCCCGCGGCCGTCTTGCTCTCGACCGTGAACGAGAGCGTCGTCTTCCAGTCGGTCGAGCAGGTTCCTCCCACGTACAGACGGTGGGTGCTCCGCGTGACGATCGTGCCGGTCCAGGTGGGGAGCGTCGCCGGCCGCGGAGATATCGACGGCTCGCCAGCGCTCGAACCTGTTTCGACCACGGGGCTCGCGCCGGGATCGCACGCCACCGTGAGGACCGCCAGCAGCACGACGATCGCGCCGCCACGCCTCACGTGGCCCGGCGGCGCACGTAGTCGCGCACGATGAACTC
>JBDTYT010000070.1:0-8556 GCA_040005555.1 Actinomycetota bacterium
AGCTCGACCTCGGTGGCCGCGCCGACCTTGATCACCGCGACGCCTCCGGCCAGACGCGCGAGGCGCTCCTGGAGCTTCTCGCGGTCGTAGTCGGAGTCGGTCTTCTCGATCTCAGCCTTGATCTGGTTGATACGACCCTTGATGTCGTCGTCCTTGCCGGCGCCCTCGACGATCGTGGTGTCGTCCTTGGCCACGACGACCTTGCGGGCGGAGCCGAGCAGATCCAGGGTTGTGTTCTCGAGCTTCAGGCCGACCTCCTCGGACACGACCTGTGCGCCCGTGAGGATCGCGATGTCCTGAAGCATGGCCTTGCGGCGGTCGCCAAACCCGGGAGCCTTCACGGCGACCGAGCGGAACGTCCCGCGGATCTTGTTCACGACGAGGGTCGCGAGGGCCTCGCCCTCGACGTCCTCGGAGATCACGAGGAGCGGCTTGCCGCCCTGCATGACCTTCTCGAGCAGCGGGAGGAGGTCCTTCACGGCGGAGATCTTCGAGTTCGCGATGAGGATGTAGGGCTCCTCCAGCACGGCCTCCATGCGCTCGGGGTCGGTGACGAAGTACGGCGAGATGTAGCCCTTGTCGAAGCGCATGCCCTCGACGAACTCGAGCTCCATACCGAACGTGTTCGATTCCTCGACCGTGATGACGCCGTCCTTGCCGACCTTGTCGACGGCCTCCGCGATCTGCTCGCCGATCTCGGGGTCGGCGGCCGAGATGGCGCCCACGTGGGCGATCTCCTCCTTGGCCTCGACCTCCTTGGACTGGTGCTTGATGCTCTCGACCGCCAGCTCGACGGCCCGCTCGATGCCGCGCTTCAGCGACATCGGGTTGGCGCCGGCCGCGACGTTGCGCAGGCCCTCCTTCACGATGGCCTGTGCGAGGACGGTCGCCGTCGTCGTACCGTCACCGGCCACGTCGTCGGTCTTCTTCGCGACTTCCTTCACGAGCTCGGCACCGACGTTTTCCATCGTGTCCTCGAGCTCGATCTCCTTAGCGATCGATACGCCGTCGTTCGTGATCGTGGGGGCGCCCCACTTCTTCTCGAGGACCACGTTGCGGCCCTTGGGGCCGAGCGTGATCTTCACGGCGTTCGCGAGCTGGTCCATGCCCCGCTCGAGCGCGCGCCGCGCGTCCTCGTCGAAGCTGATGAGCTTGGCTGCCATCGCTTCCTCCTCTTCGTGCCTCTCAGCCTGGTATGGCGACTGCTAGCACTCTGGCTGTGCGAGTGCTAAGGCATGGTAGCCAGGGAACCGGGCTTCTGGCAAACGGAGCGTGCTCAGAAGCCCTCGCTGGTCACGCGCTCGATCCGCACGCCCACGATGAGGGTCGTGCCCGACCCGATGGGAAAGAGGGGTTCGTACTGGGGGTACTTCTCGTCGAGGAGACGCTTGCCCCGGTCCCACTCGGGACCGCCCCCGATCACACGGGCGGACCCACGGACCTGCACCTGGTGGTTCAGGTTCCACTCCTCGACGTAGGAGTCGAACACTACCGAGCAGCGAGGGTCGCGCCGCAGATGGCGAAGCTTCGCCGTCGGCTCGCTCGCGAACAGAAGTGTTCCGTCGTCGAGCACGGGGCAGATCGGCACGACGCGTGGAGCGCCGTCTTCATCCACGGTGGCGAGGCGAGCGACGCGCTCGTAGCGGACGAATCGGGCCTCGTCCTCGGTGAGCTCGGTCCTCACCCCTCCTCACCGCCGGCGCCGGACTCGACCATGCCGTGGATCTGCTCGACGATCTCGGCGTTCGCGAGCGTGGTGACGTCCCCGAGCGGGCGTCCGCGCGCGACGTCGCGGAGCAGCCGCCGCATGATCTTGCCCGAGCGAGTCTTCGGCAGGTCATCCGTGAAGATGATCCCGTGCGGTCGAGCGATCTTGCCGATCTTGTTCGCGACGTGGTCGCGCAGCTCTACCGCAACGATGTCATCGCCGACGAACGCGGCCTTCAGCGTGACGAAGGCCACGATCGCTTCACCGACGACGTCGTCCGGGCGCGAGACGACCGCCGCCTCAGCGACCTTGGGGTCATCGACGAGCGCGCTCTCGATCTCGTACGTGGACAGCCGGTGGCCGGCGACGTTCATCACGTCGTCGATCCGGCCGAGCAGCCAGAAATAGCCCTCCTCGTCACGCTTCGCGCCGTCGCCGGCCACGTACACGCTCGGGCCGTACCTGCTGAAGTAGGTCTCGACGTACCGGTCCGGATCACCCCAGATCGTGCGGGCGATCGCTGGCCACGGCCGGTTCAGCACCAGATACCCGCCGCCGCCGAGCGGCACCGAGTTTCCCTGCTGATCCACGATGTCGGCTTGGATCCCGGGGAACGGGTTCGTCGCCGAGCCCGGCTTGAGCGGCGTGATCCCGGGGAGCGGCGTGATCAAGATCGCGCCGGTTTCCGTCTGCCACCACGTGTCGACCACCGGACACCGCTCGGTGCCGATGTGTTTCCAGTACCAGATCCACGCCTCGGGGTTGATGGGCTCGCCCACCGAACCGAGCAGCCGGAGCGACGACAGGTCGTGTGCCTCGGGGAACTCTGTGCCCCAGCGCATGAACGCTCGGATCGCCGTCGGAGCCGTGTACAGGATGGTCGCCTTGTACGTCTCGACGATCTGCCAGAGGCGGTCCTTATCGGGCCAATCGGGAGCGCCCTCGTAGATGATCCCCGTCGTGTGGTTCGAGAGCGGCCCGTACACGATGTACGAGTGGCCGGTAACCCAACCGATATCGGCCGCGCACCAGTACACGTCGTCGTCGTGGATGTCGAAGATGAGCCGGTGGGTCGAGGTGACCTGGGTCATGTAGCCGCCGGTGGTGTGGGCGATTCCCTTCGGCTTTCCGGTCGTCCCGCTCGTGTACAACAGGTAGAGGAGGTCCTCGGCCCCCATCTCCTCGGGGTCACACTGGGTGGGTTGCTCAGCGATCAGCTCGTGGTACCAAAGGTCCCGCCCCGGCGTGAATGGGTGATCGCCGCCCGTTCGACGCACGGTGACTACGTGCTCGATCGAGGGGCACTCGCGGACGGC
Source organism: Actinomycetota bacterium (assembly GCA_040005555.1). Classification (GTDB taxonomy): domain Bacteria; phylum Actinomycetota; class UBA4738; order UBA4738; family HRBIN12; genus JBDTYT01. The sequence continues at coordinate 3,025 of JBDTYT010000070.1, forward strand.
CTCTTCGGCATTCTCCTTCAGCGGCACCACCTGACCGCGGCGGTAGCCGCCGTCGGCGGTGATCAAGATCTTCGCCTCGGCGTCGTTGATGCGGTCTCGAAGGGCCTCGGCCGAGAACCCCCCGAACACCACCGAGTGCGGCGCTCCGATGCGCGCGCATGCGAGCATCGCCACCGGCAGCTCGGGGACCATACCGAGGTAGATGTTCACCCGGTCACCCTTGCGCACCCCGAGCGACCTCAGCGCGTTCGCGAACCGACACACCTCATCGAGCAGCTCGGCGTAGGTGATCGTCCGCGTGTCGCCGGGCTCGCCCTCCCAATGGAAGGCGACCTTGTCGCCCCCTCCCGCCTCGACGTGGCGGTCGAGACAGTTGTACGACGCGTTCAACGTCCCGCCCTCGAACCAGGTCACCCAGGGAGGGGTCCAGCTCATGACCGTGTCCCATCGCCTGAACCAGGCGAGGCGCTCGGCCTGCTCCGCCCAGAACGCCTCCGGGTCGGCGGCGGCGCGCTCGTAGATCGAGCGATCCGAGACGATGGCGTGGGCGGTGAAGTCGGGCGGCGGTGGGAACACCCGATCCTCGGACAGGAGGTCGGAGATATTCTGCTCGACGTCGGACATAGGGTGATGCTCCCCTCGTGCCTGGACACAGCGCATCGTACGTTGCCCGGGCGACTCCCGGCGAGCCGAAATCCAGGCACGGATATGCTTGCAACCGTGCGTGGGAGGGCCCAGCATCGTGCGCACGGGGTCGCCTGAGGGGCGGCCTCGAGGGCTATTCGGGCAGGAACCGGTGAAGGGAGACCGTGGTGGCCGACAAGTACGAGGCGTACTGCGTGAAATGCCGTGCGAAGCGCGAGTTCGAGGGCACGGTGGTGGAGCTGAAGAACGGGCGCAAGGCCGCGCAGGGGATCTGTCCCGTGTGTGGCACCAAGGTGATGCGGATCCTCGGCAAGACCGCCTAGCAGCGTCGACGCGGGCCGGGGCCGAGGTCCCGGCCCGTTCTACGACAGGCGGGACAGCAGCTCGTCCTTCGAGAACACCAGCTTGCCCCCGCCCTGCTGCAGGTGCCGCAGCGCAAGGTCGGCCACCGTCGTCTCGCGCAACACCCCATCGATAGCGCGGGCGACGTCGCCCCAGAACCCCTGCAGACCGCACCGAGAGTCCTGGAAGCACGTGTGGTCCGATGGCTCCAAGCAGAACATCGGGAACAGCTGACCCTCGATCGCGTCGGCGATGTCGGCCACGGTGATCTGGTCGGGCTCTCGGGCGAGCCGGCAGCCCCCTCCCGCACCACGGAAACTCTCGACGAGCCCCGCCTTGTGCAGCGCGCCGAGCTGCTGCTCGAGGAAACGCAGGGGCACCTGCTGCGCCTGCGCGATCTCGCGAGCCGGGATCAATTGACCGGACTCCTTGCGCAGGGCCAGCTCGATCATCGCGCGCATCGCGTACTCGAGCCTCTGCGAGATCTTGAGCAACGGGACCTCCTCGCGGTCAATGTAGGTTCGGCCTGGGAGAGTGTCAACGCGCTGAGCTGCAGCGATGCGTGCGAACCGTTCCGCGGTAGCCGGAACATCCTATGGAGATGACCCCAGCGGGCCATGCCCGCGGAGGCCCGATCCGCCGATACTGATGGTCAGGGATGCGCGTACTGGTCGTCGACGACGAGCCGGACGTCTTGCTCCTGTGTCGGGTGAACCTCGAGTTCGCCGGACACGAGGTGCTCGAGGCGTCGAACGGCGAACGAGGGGTCGAACTCGCGCTGGGCGAGCGGCCGGACGTGATCATGCTCGATGTCATGCTCCCGCACCGCGACGGCTTGTCTGTGCTCGAGGAGCTCGTGAGGGATCGGCGTACGCGCGAGACTCCGGTGATCCTGCTCACGGCCAAGGCGCAGGATGCGGACCGGCTGCGTGGGTGGCGAGCAGGCTGCACGGAGTACGTGACGAAACCTTTTTCCCCGCAGCTCCTCGCCGACACGGTGGACCGGGTTGCCGAGATGACCGGGGACGAACGGCAGCGACGTCGCACGGAGGAGCTTGCCCGCTTAGGGGCCTGAGCCGCTCGTCGGGCCTTGAGTAGACTCGGGGCCGTGCTCGCGACCGTTCCCGTTCCGCCGAAGCGGCTCGATGATTACGTCGACTCGGCCGGTGAGGAAGCCGTCGATCGTCTGCGCGAGGTCGCACGGCCGCTCGCCGGGTCCCGGCTCCTCATGATCAATAGCACCGCGTTCGGCGGAGGGGTGGCCGAACTGCTCTTCACGCAGGTGGCGCTCCTGCAGGATCTCGGGATCGAGACGACCTGGGCGGTCCTTGAGGGATCCGACGATTACTACGCGGTCACGAAGGCCGTCCACAACGCGCTCCAAGGTGCGCCGCTCGCGTGGACCTCGGAGATGGAGAGGATCTACCGAGAGCGGATCCGAGCGAACGCGGCACAGCTCACGGAGGCGTTCGACGTGGTCTTCGTCCACGACCCACAGCCCGCGGCGCTCATCGAGATCTTGGAGGACGAAGACCGCAAGGAGGGTCGATGGCTGTGGCGGTGCCACATCGACCTCTCCACGCCGCACCCGCCCGTGTGGGCCTTCTTCGAGCCGATCGTGAACCGCTACGGGGCCGCGATCTTCACGATGGAGGCCTTCTCGCAGCCTGGGGTCACCGCGCCGGTCGCGTTCGTCCCACCCTCGATCGATCCGATCTCGCCGAAGAACTCGCCGATGAATGACGAGACCATGCATGAAGTGCTCACGGCGTACGGGATCGATCCGCAGCGTCCGATGATCACGCAGGTCTCGCGTTTCGACCCCTGGAAGGACCCCCTCGGCGTGATCGACGCGTTCCGCCTGGCCCGCGAAGAGCACCCCGAGCTCCAACTCGTGATGGCGGGCTCGATGGCGAGCGACGACCCCGAGGGCATGGAGTTCCTCGACCGCACCGAAGCCCACCGCGAAGGCGACCCCGACATCCACCTCCTCACGAACCTGCACAACGTCGGCAACCTCGAGGTGAACGCCTTCCAGAGCGCCTCAGCCGTGGTGGTGCAGAAGTCGACCCGCGAGGGATTCGGGCTCGTCGTGTCCGAGGGGATGTGGAAGGGAAAACCGGTCGTGGGAGGTGATGTCGGCGGGATCACACTCCAGATCGAAGACGGCGTGTGCGGCTACCTGGTGGACTCGGTCGAGACCTGCGCCGCAAAGATCTCGGAGCTGATCGCCGATCCCGACTTGCGCGAGCGCATGGGTCGGGCAGGCCGCGATCGAGTTCGCGATCGGTTCCTCTGCCTCCGAGAGATCGAGGACTACCTGAGGTTGTTGTCCCCCCCACATGAATGAGCGCGTGTCCGTCATCGTCGCGTCGAACCGTGGCCCGGTGGCCTTCGAGCGGGACGAGCGCGGCGAGCTCGAGGCCCGTCGCGGCTCAGGGGGACTGGTCACCGCGCTGACGGGAGCGCTGCACGCGGCGGAGGGGCTCTGGGTGGCGGCCGCGATGTCCGACGGAGACCGAGAAGCGGCCCGAGCCGCTCCCGGCGGCGTGATCGACATGCGAGCGCATGGATCGGCATACCGGTTGCGGTACCTCGATATCCCGGCCGACACGTACGACGGCTACTACAACCTGATCTCGAACGGCATCTTGTGGTTCGCGCATCACTACCTGTGGGACGCGGTCCGGACACCTTCGTTCGGCGACAAGGAGCTCCACGCGTGGGACGACTACGTCGACGTGAACCAGCGCTTCGCCGAGGTCCTCGCCGAGGAAGGCGGGCGGCAGCCCGGCAGGCCCGTGTACCTCGTGCAGGATTACCATCTGGCACTCGTGCCGAGGATGCTGCGCGAGCTCGTGCCGGATTCGCTCATCGCGCACTTCTCGCATACGTCGATCGCGGGGCCGACGTATCTGCGCATCCTGCCGACGGCGATGCACGACGCCCTCTTGCGGGGGATGCTCGGGGCTGATGTCCTCGGGTTCCACGCGCAAGCGTGGGCGGAAAACTTCTTGATGTCGTCGAGATCGCTCCCCGGCGTCCGGGCCGACCTCGCGCGCTCGAGGATCGGGGTCGACGGCCGGCAGGTTCTGGTCCGCATCCACCCCATCTCGGTGGACGCACGCGCTCTGCGTGAGTCGGCCACGGAACCGCAGGCCCGCCGCCGACGGCGAGAGATCAACCGCTGGAGGGGCAATCAGCGGCTCATCCTGCGGGTCGACCGGTTGGAGCTCTCGAAGAACATCGTCCGGGGGTTCCAGGCGTACGAGCTCCTCTTGCACCGGAAACGTGCTTGGCGAGGCAGGGTGGCGTTCCTGGCCCTGCTCTCGCCGTCCCGGATGGAACTCGACGCATATCGCACGTACGCGGAGGAATGCCTCGCCGAGGCCGAGCGCATCAACCACGAGCTCGGCGAGCCGGACTGGTCCCCGATCGACATCAGGGTGCTGGACGACTACGTGGGCGCCGTGGCCGCGTACGGCCTCTACGACGTGCTGATGGTGAACCCGGTCATCGACGGGATGAACCTCGTCGCCATGGAGGGCCCGTTGCTGAACCGGCGCCACGGCGTGCTCGTCCTCTCACGCAACGCCGGCGCCTTCGGGCGGCTCGGCAGGTACGCCGTGCCGGTGAACCCATTCGACATCGGCGAGATGGCGGACGCCCTGGGAACGGCTCTCGACATGCCGATGGATGAACGACAGCGACGCGCGCGTGGGTTGTCCCGCCTCGTGCTCTCGAACCCCCCCGAGCGTTGGGTGGGCGGGCAGCTCGAGGACCTCGAGCAAGCCCGCCGGCGCCGGGCCTCGGCTCAAGCGAGCTGACGCAGGAGCTCGACGAGGCCCACGGGGCCCTCGACCGCGATGTCCGCCCGATCGAGCAGCGCCTGAGGTGTCTCGGCCCCGCGGACGGCAACGCGCACGACGAACAGTCCCCGATGTTCCAAACGGTCGAGCCCCGCGAAACCGTCGAGGTCGGCAACGTCGTCGCCCGCGTACAGGACGGCCTCCAGCGCCGACTCGCCCGCGATGCGCTCGATCGTCGCCCCCTTCATCGGGCGGTCCGGAGGCACGAGCTCGATCACCATCTTGCCCTCGACGAGCTCGAGCCCGTTCTCCGTGGCGACGTTCTGGAGGGCGACGACGAGCTTCCTTCGCGCGGCCGCGGGATCCGGCGCCTGCCGGTAGTGCACGGCGACCGAAACTCCCTTGTCCTCGGCCCAGGCTTCGGGGACGACGGCGACGGCCGACGCGACGAGCGGGGCGACCGAGGCGAGGAGCTCAGGCGCCGCCTCTTGCATCCCGTAGAGACCCGCGAAGCTCACGCCTGGCACCTCGAGGAGCGCGGCCGCCTCCTCGGAGCGACGTCCCGTGATCACGGCCACCACGCGGAACGCCCTCACGAGCGCCGCGAGGACCTCGCGTGTCCCCTCGACGGGCCGCGCTCGGTGCGGGCGGTCGACGATCTCGGCCAGGGTGCCGTCGAAATCGAGAAGGACGCCCGCCGCGGACGCGCGAGCGCGGAACGCTGCGAGGTCAGGCC
>JBDTYT010000071.1:0-8490 GCA_040005555.1 Actinomycetota bacterium
GCACTCGGAGCAGAACGCCTCGGAGACCGAGCCGATGCGCTTCATCCAGATGTGGATCATGCCGAACGAACGCGGGCTGGCTCCCGGCGTGGAACAGAAGGCGTTCACCCAGGACGACCGGACCGACACCTTGCTGCGCGTCATCAGCGACGACGACGACGAGGCGGTGCTCGTGCACCAAGATGCGCACGTGTTCGTCTCGCGCCTCACCGCCGGAACGCGGGTGGACCATGGCCTCGGCGATGGGCGCGGCGTCTACCTGTACGTGATCGAGGGCGACGTTCGCGTGAACGGCGAGCAGATGGAGACCGGATCGGCGGCGCAGATCACGGCCGAGCGACAGGTGGAGATCGAGGCGACGGCGACGAGCGAACTGATCCTCGTGGACGTGGCGGTGGCGTAGTTACCCGTCGAGATCGGCGGGGAACGGCAATGCGACCGGGTCGTGGAACCTCGAGCGACCGTGCTCGTCGAACCGGTCCAGGCCGAGGTCCGTGACATCGACGATCTTGGTGCGTCCGTTGACCGCAAGGTCGGCGGCGGCCTTGGCCACGGCCGGTCCCCACATCATCCCGTGGCCGCCCGGGGAGGCGACCGTGACGCCCTCGAGGACGTCGCCTGCGGTCGTGATGAGCGGGCCGATGATCGGTAGGTGATCGGGCGTGTAGTCGATGGTGGCCGCCCATGCCTTGCGGATCCCCAGTCCCCGGCTGGCCGGCACGAGCAGGTTGAGCCGGCGCTCCATCCGTCGCAGGTACGGGAAGTCGATCTGCATCGCCGGGCCGGGCGCTTCGTTCGGGTTGCTCATGCCGAACAACACGCCGCCTTCCTCGAGCCGCCAGTACAGACCGGCGGCCAGGTCGAAGACCATCGGGAGCCGTTCGGCGTCGAACGCCTCGTGCGGACCGCTCACCGCGACCTGGTGCCGAGCTCCACCAACCGGGATCCGCGCTCCGGCCAGCTCGCCGACCGAACGGAGAGCGGGACCGCCGGTGAGGATGACGCGCTCGGTCGCGATGACGCCGTCCGGCGTCCGCACGCCCGTGAGCCGGCCGCGTTTCGTGACTCGTAGCCCGACGAACGGTGTGCGCTCGCGCAGGTCGACCTTCGCGCGCTGCATGGCGAGCGAGTACGCGCGCACGTTGCGTGGAGGATCGATGCACCCGTCGGTCGGTGAGTAAGATCCGCCGCGGTGTCCTTGCGCCGATAGGGTCGGGTTCAGCGCCGTGGCCTCCTCGGCCGAGACCCATCGCACATCGAGGCCCGCGTCGCGTTGCATCGTGACTCGCTCGCGCCCCTCCGCCTCATCGCGTTTCGTGACGGCGAGGATCAGGTACCCGAGCTCTCGGAACCCCGAGTCGGTCCCCAGGAGCTGACGCTGGCGCCGGTAGAAACCGATCGACCATCGCCCGAGCTCGACCGTCGCCGGCGTTCCCCCCTGCGCCCGGACGATGCCGGCCGCCCGGCTCGAAGCCCCGTGACCGGCCACCTCACGCTCGAGAACGACCACGCGTTTGGCTCCGGCGCGCCGGCCGAACCACGACGCCCAGCCTCCGACCGTCCCGGCGCCGACCACCACGAGATCGACGGCGCGTTGCTTGCCCATGGGTGCTGGTCTCCCGCCCGAGAAGTGCGAAGTCTATCCGGGTCCTCGACGTACAGTTGCCGGATGCGATCGCAGGCCAAGCGCGCGCCGCAGCCGACGTTACCGCCGAAGACGCTCCGAGAGGAGATCGCCGTCGTCCTGTTCCTGTCGCTGCTCGCGAGCGCCGTGTACGCGATCATCAGCTACACGCAGGCGCCGCTCAAGGGCGTGACGATCCACAGCATCCCGCAGGTCTCGTTCCCCACGCAGCTCGCGAATATCGTGTTCGGGCTCGCACCCGTGTGGCTCGTCGTGTACCTGGTGCGGCGCAACGGCGAAGGGCTCGGCGCCATCGGATTGGGAGCGCAGCGCCTCGCGCAGGATGTCGGTCGGGGCGTCGTGCTGTTCGCGTTCGCGGCGGTGGTCGGCATCGGCATCTACCTCGGGGCGGTGGCGCTCGGCGTGAATCGCTTCGTGGTTCCGGTCCCGCCGCTCGGTCACTGGTGGACGGTGCCGGTCCTGGTGTTGACCGGGCTCGAGGCTGCGCTCATCGAGGAAGTGATCGTGGTGGGATACCTCACCACGCGCCTCCAGCAGCTCGGACTGACGGCCGCCGCCGCGGTCGGCGCCAGCGCGCTCCTTCGAGGGACCTACCACCTGTACCAAGGCTGGGGAGGCTTCGCCGGGAACCTCGCGCTGGGGCTGTTCTTCGGCGCGGTGTTCGTTCGCACCCGGCGGACCTGGCCGCTCGTCGTGGCGCACTTCCTGCTCGACGTGGGGGCCGGCGCGGGATACCTCCTGTTCCGAGAGCACCTCCCGGGGTTCCGCTAGGTCGTTCGGCCCCTCCCCAGGGGTACCCCGGAGGGCTACACTCGCCTGGCTCGGTCAAGGAGGACCCGGTGGCTTCGTTCATCCTGGATTACCTGCAGGGACGCGGCGTGACCTTCACCGTGATCCCCCACGGGTCGGCGGGTGATGAGGCGATCGCGCGCCCCGCGGGCGTCTCGGCCGAGGAGCATGCGCGGACCATCGTCGCGATCGCGAACTACGGGCCCGCATTGCTGGTGATCCCCGCTGCACGCGAGCTCGAGATCGAGATGATGCGAGAGGCGGTCGGCGATCCCGAGGCGCGGCTCGCCACCGACCGAGAGCTCGAGCGCGCCTTCCCGGACTACGAGCCGGGCTCCGTGCCGCCGCTCGCCATGTTGTTGCTCGCGCCGATGTACGCGGACCCCGCCGTCGCCGACCGCGACGAGATCGTCTTCGCGGCGGGGCGCCAGGACGTGTCGGTCCGGATGTCGACGAGCGACCTGTTCGGCGCCGACCCGGTGGTCATCACGCCGCTCACGGCCGAGAGTCGCACCGCGGCTCCCGCCTCCTAAGCAAGGATCCCGCCAGGGCGATCTCCGCCCCGCCGGCGTCCGTTCATTGCAGGTTGCGAGGGATCGAGCGCTGCCAGGAGCGGAACCACCGAGGCTCTCCGTCCTCAGCCGTGTCGACCTCGATCGAGACGTGGTACGTCTCGGCGTCGCTCTCGATCCGCCAGTGGGCCTCGCCCGAAACGGTGGCCTCGGGGAAGTGCAGGATGTTCGTGGCCCGCGCGTCCACCCACGCTCGACCCGGGTCGTCGGTGGACACGCCGACGACGCCCTCGTACCGCTCCTCGGTCTTCGGCCGGTGCTCGTCGGCCTCTCCGATCCCGCCGTACGAGGTGACCGCGCGGGTCTCGTGCCCCGTGAGATCATGCTCGATCCGCCAGATCACGGCGTCGCCTTCCCCGTCCTGCGGCGGCTCGTGGCGCTTGGCCTCTGCCCGCGGAGGCGGAAGCGAGGGGCGGTCCGTGATGGTCGGCGGCCCCTCCACCGCGGGCAGGGTGATCACCGAGTCGTCGCGCGAGATCGTGAGGGTGCCCGGGAGCGGGGGCGACCACGCGTTCGGCCAGTCCGAGCCGGCGATGTCCAGACGTATCCGGTGTCCCTCCTCGAACACCCACGACGTGACCTCGAGCTCGAACGCGACCTCGTACATGTGGTCCGCCTCGAGCGGAGTCGGATGTTCGCGCGAGTCGCGGTGCGTGAGGTTCAGCAGCCCTCGTGTGACGAGCTGCGACGTTCCGTCCGGATGCACGTCGCAGAGCTTCGCCGACAGGTACGCCACCCTCGCCGAGGAGCGGAGGTTCACGCGCAGCTTCGGGTGCCCCAAGATCTCGAGCTCGCGCGCGAGCGGGTCCCAGTCATAGACGAGCGAGAACCCCTCGTCGGGACGCTGGTCGACCGGTTGCCCCCAGGGCAGACCACCGGCGCATGAGATCCACGCGGTCCACCCGACGTCGCCGCGGATCTCGAGCTCGTCGGGACCGTCGCCTCGGGCGTTCGAGGCACCGGCGAGGCCGAGCTCCAGCTCGCCGGACCGCTCGTTCGGCCAGCCGGTCTCGAACCGCCACTCGCCGGGGTAGGAGCGAAGGTCCGCCCGGGGCTTCGTGGGCCGCCGCACGAAGACCGTGATGGGGGGCTCACGATCCACGCCGTTGTCGACGCCCTTCAGCCAGCGATCCCACCAACGCACCATCTCGGGAACGAGGTCGATGTTCGGTCCGGGCGAGGACGTCTCCACGGCCGCGTGCGCCCAGGGCCCCGCCAGCAGGCGTTTCGGACAGCGAAGGGCCTCCATCCCTCGGAGCGCGATGTTCGTGTACCCGTCGGCCCAGCCGGTGACGAGCATCGTGGCCGCGTCGATCGCGCCGTAATCCTCGCGCAGCGAGCCGTGCTTCCAGTACGGACCGTAGGTCTGCTCCTCGAGCCATCGGAGCGCCCACGGCTCGCCCTCGGTCACGCGCCGTTCCCACAGTTCCCGCCATCCGTCTCCGTAGATCGACGGGACCGGCGGCAGCATGTTCTCCAGCAAGATGTAGAGCGGCCAGTCGGCGAGGTCGAGCTGCTTCAACGCCCCGCCGAAGTAGTGGACGTCGTCCGCGTACCGGTCATCCGACGCGAAGATCGAGCAGATGGCCTTGAGCGCCGGAGGACGCCGCATGGCGACCTGCAGCGAGTTGAATCCCGACCACGACGTGCCGTACATCCCGACGGCGCCGTTCGACCAGGTCTGTGAGGCGAGCCACGCCACGACCTGCTCGATGTCCGAGTGTTCCTGGTCCGTGTACTCGTCGGTGGCCAGGCCCTCGGACGAGCCCGTTCCACGGATGTCGAGCCGGCACACGGCGTAGCCGAACTCCTCCGCCAAGCGTTCGTACTCGGGCCGGTAGCCCGCGGTGAGATCGTCCTTGCGGTAGGGGAGCGCCTCCAGCAGAGCGGGCCACGGGCCGCCGGCTCCGGGCAGGTACAGCGTCGCCGCCAAGCGGATACCGTCCGGCATCGAGACGAACACGTCCTCGCGGGTCATCGGCCGGGAATCCTAGTCGGTCGCGTCCCGGCGCCGCGGCGCGGGTCGTGAGCCTCGGTCAGTTCACGCGGCGGATCCCTCACGCCCAGGGTCTCGGGAGCTCAGTTCCAGGAGGGGAACCACGTCCGGAGCTTGAAGGCCGCATCCGTGATCGGTGCTCCGGTCATCACCGGCCAGAAGAAGATGAACAGGCTGACCGAGACGATCACGAACGCGACCGCGACCGGCAGGTAGGGCCGTGCCGTCGAGCCGGCGACGCGCATCTGGGAGAGGTCTCGCACGGCGTACACGCACGCGAGTACGAAGAACGGCGTGATCGGCGTCGCATAGAAGAAGAACTGCGGACGGGAGATGAAGAACCAGGGCACGTACAGGAACAGCACCACGACGACGACGAAGCCGGCCCGCCAGTCGCGTGCGCGCCACCACGCGAGGGCCGCGTACGGCACGGCCACGATCGCGCCCCAGAAGATCGCGGGGTTGCCGTTCGCGTAGATGACCTGGCGGACGCCCGAGGAGGGGTAGTTCGAGTAGTACAGGACCGGTCGCCACAGCACGATCCACTTCCAGGCTTGGGCGAGGTACGGATGGATCGGCTGGTGCGTGACCGGGTCGATCGACGTCAGGTGCTGCTGGAAGCTGAGGGCCGCCCCCTGCATCCTCGCCCACTCGCCGAGATCGAAGCCGAAGTGGACGAACCAGCCCGTGTAGCTCACGAGGTACACGAGCGCCGGCACCGCGAGGAACGCGAGCACCAGGCCGAAGGTCTCGATCTGCAGTGTCCGCCAGAACGGACGCGATAGCCTCCAACCTTTGCGGCGCACCACTTCCCAGCCGAAGGAGAGTGACACGGCGCCCGCGATGGCGGTGATCCCCGACCACTTCGTCGCGAACGCACAGCCGAGTGCCACGCCGGCGGCGAAGCGCCACGGTCGCCACAGCGGTTCGGGGAACCGCTGCTCGGTGCCGGCCAACGTCGCGACGGGACGGGCCGCATCGTCGACCGTGGTGACCTCGAGCTCCGAGATCCCTCGGCGATCGGCCGTGCGTCGGTCGATCCATCGCCGGTCGAGCACGAGGAACAGGAAGCCGACCACGATCCAGAACGTCACGAAGATATCGAGCATCGATGTGCGCGATTGCACGAAGTTGAGGTTCTCGGTGGCGAGCAGCAGGCCCGCGACGAAGGTCCACAGCGCTGACCCGAACAGGAGCTGGGCGAGGATCGCGAGCGCGACGACCGAGAGCGTGCCCGTCACCGCGGACGAGACCCGCCACCCGAAGGAGCCCGTGCCGAAGGCGAGCTCGCCGGCAGCGATCATCCACTTGCCGAGCGGCGGGTGGACCCACGCGCCGGTGTCGTCGCGTGCGGTGCGCCAGTACCGCTCGCTGGACGAGTTGATGTCGCATCGCGCGTCCGAGTACCCCAGGAAGATGCATGCGGATTTGGGGTAGTAGTACTCGTCGAAGATGCGTCGCTCGGGGAATCCGAGGTGCGTGAAGCGCAGGACGCCCGCGAGCAGCCCGACCGCCACCACGGCGACGACCGGTCGGTTCAGCCGGTCCCGCAGGAACTCGAGCATCGGGTGATGGTACGCGGGCGACCGCGGTTCCATCGGGTCAGCGCTTCGGTCGGTCCTTCACCCGGATGACGAATTGCAGCCCCTGGAAGACCTCGTCGATCGATGCCGACTTGTTGTCGACGAGCCCTGCATCCAGACCGATCCGCTGCACGATCTCGAACGTCAGGTCGGTCCTCACCTCCGAGGCCTTCTTCGGCCACGCCACCCAGAGCCGACCTGCGCTCTCGAGCGAGGCGGCGAGCAGTCCGAACCGCCGGTCCAGCTCGGCACGCCGCGTCGCGAACAGCACGATGACGTCGAGCGGACCTCCCGCCTGCCGATGCACGACGGCTCCCGGAGGCAGCGGTCCGAGCGTGAAGCCCGTGGGAGCGGAGACGAGCAGCACCTCGGACCCCTCGCGGATGCCGAGCTTCTTCGGGAGCGGCGTCCCCGAGTAGTCCTTGTGCGCATGCCCGCCCATCGATGCGCACTCTATGAGGGTGTCGATCCGAGGCTATGCCGGAACCCAGAGGGGCGGTGTCCACCGAGTCTCGAACCGTGGCACCATCCTCGGATGGGCGGACGGCTCTTCATCGTCGGAACGCCGATCGGGAACTTGGGAGATATGACCGATCGCGCGAGGGCGACTTTGCGGGACGTCGACGTGATCGCGGCCGAGGATACGCGCCGGACCGGACGGCTCCTGGCGCGGTTCGGCATCACGGGCAAGATCATCTCGCTCTTCGAGGGCAACGAGGATCGGCGCACCCCGCAGATCGTCGCGATGCTGCACGAGGGGAAGGACGTGGCCCTAGTGTCCGACGCCGGGATGCCCGGCGTCTCGGACCCGGGCTACCCGCTCATCCGCGCATGCCTCGAGGACGGTGTGGACGTGCGCGTGGTCCCCGGACCCTCGGCGGTGACGGCGGCGCTCGTCGTCTCGGGTCTGCCGATGGATCGGTTCGTCTTCGACGGGTTCTTGCCGCGCAAGGTGAGCGAGCGCCGCGCTCGGCTGCGTGCGATGGCGCGCGACCCTCGCACCTTCGTGCTGTTCGAGTCGCCCCTTCGCGTCGCGACGCTGCTGCGCGACGTGCTCGTCGAGCTCGGCGATCGATCGATCGCCGTCGTTCGCGAGATGACCAAATTGCATGAAGAGATCGTCCGTGGTCGTACCTCCGAAGTCCTCGCGCAGCTCGCCGATCACGAGCTGAAGGGCGAGGTCGTCCTGGTGATCGAAGGCGCGCGCGAGCCCGAACCGCCCGACCTCGACGCACTGGTGGGTGAGGCTCGGGCGCTCGTGGCCACCGGGATCCGCAAGCGCGATGCCGCGGCCCAGGTCGCCCGAGCCCACGGAGCCTCGACGAACGAGATCTACCGGCTGCTGGTGTGACCTCGGAGATCGGCCGGGTCCTGCCCGCTCGCAACCCGCCCGTATGATGACGCGGCCATGGGTACGGACGTCTTCTACATCACCACACCGATCTACTACCCGAACGACGTGCCGCATATCGGGCACGCGTATGACGCCATCGCGGTCGATCTGGTCGCTCGATACCACCGGCTCGCGGGCGAGCACGTCTTCCACCTGACCGGGACCGACGAACACGGCCTGAAGCTCCAGCGCGCCGCCGAGGCGGCGGGCATGAGCCCGCAGACCTGGGTCGACCGGATGGAGCCGAGATGGCGAGAGGTGTGGGCGCGGCTCGATATCGGCTACGACGACTACATCCGCACCACCGAGGCCCGGCACTCCGTGGCCGTGGCGAAGCTGCTGAACGCGGTGCACGACAACGGCCGGGACGACATCTACCTCGGGCACTACGAGGGGCTGTACTGCGTCTCGTGCGAGGCGTACTACACGGAGGAGGAGCTCGTGGACGGGATGTGCCCGATCCACGGCCGGCCGGTCGAGCCGATGCGCGAGGAGAACTACTTCTTCCGCCT
>JBDTYT010000072.1:0-8449 GCA_040005555.1 Actinomycetota bacterium
CCGCTCCTGCCGCGGAGGCCGCGCCCGCTCCTGCCGCGGAGGCCGCGCCCGCTCCTGCCGCGGAGGCCGCGCCCGCTCCCGCTCCTGCCGCGGAGGCCGCGCCCGCTCCCGCTCCTGCCGCGGAGGCGGCGCCACCGGCCCCGGCACCCGCTCCCGCGCCCGCAGAACACAAGGAGATATCGCTGGACCAAGAGACGTTCGACCGGGTCCTCGCCGAACTCCTCGAGAAGGGCACCGACCGTCGTGTGGCAGAGGGCCAAGCCCGTCGAGCGGCCATGATCGCAGCGCGAAAGAAGGCCGAGGGCTAACCCCCTCGACCGCGATGGAAGCCGCCAAGGTCGACTGGTCGATGGGCTCGCGTGCGGCCGTTCTCATCGACTGGAGCACCGCCGCCGACGCCGGTCGGCGGGTCGGCGGGCCAGGACCTCGGAGCTCCGCGGTCGATCGCGCCCGTCTCCGCGAGGATCTTGCCGAGCTCGTCCCGCGCGCCGAGACCCTCGTCACGGCGTTCACGGGTATGTCCGTCGATGGGCTCCGCTCGCGGCCCTGGGTGATGTCGCGCGGCGAATGGGTGAACGCGAACCTCCGGGGCCTGCAACGACTGCTCGAACCACTCGCCGAGCGCATCGTTCCCGACGGCGCTCACCGATCGGACCTGCGTCGCAAGGCTCTCGGTGCGCAGATCGGCGGTTTGCTCGGCTATGTGTCGCGCAAGGTGCTGGGGCAGTACGACGTGTTCCTGCCGCCCGACGACGAAGGTGTGCTGTACTTCGTCGGCCCGAACGTCGTCGAGACAGAGCAGCGCTTCTCGATGCCTCGGCGAGACTTCCGGTTGTGGATCTCGCTCCACGAGGTGACGCACCGACTGCAGTTCGGTGCAACCTCATGGCTACGAGGGCATCTCGCGGGCCTCATCGACCGCTACCTCGCGACGGTGGAAGTCGACTCCAAGGCCGTTCGCGAGCAGCTCCGCCGAGCCCTCGAGGAGGTCCGCGCCGGGGCCGACTGGAAGGGCGCGAGTGCGCTCTTCCTCCTGATGACTCCGGAACAGCGCGAGCTGTTCGCATCGATGCAGTCGTTGATGTCGCTCCTCGAGGGCCACGCGTCATACGTGATGAACACCGTCGCCGTCGGACAGGTCGAGGACCTCGACGCCATGCGACGCTCCCTGAAGGAGCGCCGGAGCGCCGGCGGCGTCGAGAGGGCATTCCAACGCGCGATCGGGTTCGATACGAAGGTGCGTCAGTACGATGCGGGTGAGTTCTTCGTCCGCAGCTGCGTCGATAGGGTCGGCATGCAGGGGTTCAACCTCGTTTGGGACCGTCCCGAGAGCCTTCCGACGACCGACGAGGTCGTCGACCCCGAGCGCTGGCTCGCGAGGGTCGCCGGAGGTTAGATGGGTCGCCGCCCGCCGGCCGTCGCTCGCGTGCTCGAGCGGGTCACGGCGACCGCCCGGGCGCACGAGATGTTCCTGCCGGGGCAGACGATCCTCGTCGCCGTCTCGGGAGGCCCCGACTCGGTCTGCCTCATGTACTCCCTCCATCACCTGCGTCGGTTGTTCAAGCTGCGACTCGAGGTGTTCCACCTCGACCACGAGCTTCGCTCCGGCTCCGGTGCGGATGCCGAGTACGTCCGCGCCGTGGCGCGTCGGCTGCGCGTTCCCTTCCATCTGAGGACCGCCGGATCGGCGCCCTCGAAGGGCGAGTCGGTCGAAGCGTGGGCGAGGACGGTGCGCATCCGTCAGGCCGCCGAGGTCTGCCGCGAGATCGGCGGCGAGCGTATCGCCGAGGGTCACACGCTCGACGACCAGGCCGAAACCGTCCTCATCGCGCTCCTGCGTGGGGGTGGGCTCGAGGCGCTGGCGGGGATCGAGCCGGTGCTCGGTCGAGAGGTCCAGCCGCTCATCGACCTCACACGTGCCGAGGTCGAGGCGTTCTGTCGGGCCCTGCATCTGCGACCGCGGCGAGATCCCACGAACCTTGACACGCGGTTGCTGCGCAACGCCGTCCGACTCGAGGTCATCCCCGCGATCGAGCGGGCCGTCGGGCGTGACGTGCGGGCGACACTCGCGCGCACCGCAAGCCTGCTGCGTCGCGACGAGCGGGAGCTGCGCCTCCAGGCTTCCGCCGCCGCCGAGGCGCTCGTCGAGGAAACACCGTCGGGTCTCGACATCGCCGCGAACGGGCTCCTCGGGCAGCCGAACGCGATCGCGAGCCGCGTCGTGCGCACGGCCATCTACCGCATGGGCGTCGTGCCGACGGAGGAAGCGATCACATCGATCCTCGACCTCGCGGGGGGGCGTCCGGGCCGGCGCCGCGATCTCCCGGACGGATTGAAGGTCGTGAGGAACAAGGAGTATCTTTCGCTCTCTCGTTCTTCCCCCGAGAGCCGGGAGCGAGGAGGGAGAGATGGAAGGCCGGGTCGCCCTGTCCGAATCGAGTGATGCCGTCGTCGTGCCGGTCGTGGAGCCGCACGCCGCAGCATACGAACGCGACATCGAACGCGTGCTCATCACCCAGTCCGAGATCCAAGACAAGCTCCGCGAGCTCGGGGACCTGATCACCGAGGATTACGAGGGTCGCGATCCGCTGCTGATCGGGGTCCTCAAGGGCGCGTTCGTCGTCATGGCGGATCTGTCCCGGTACATCCGGCTGCCCGTGGAGTTCGACTTCATGGCGGTCGCCTCGTACGGAGCCGCCACGCAAACCTCGGGCGTCGTTCGGATCCTCAAGGATCTCGACCACGACCTCGAGGGCCGGGACGTGCTGCTCGTCGAGGACATCGTGGATTCGGGCCTCACGCTCAACTATCTCCTGAAGAACCTGCGAGGCCGGCGCCCCGGGAGCCTGGAGGTGTGCGCCCTCCTCAAGAAGACCGGGAACCAGCGGGTGAACCTCGACATCCGGTACTGCGGCTTCGAGATCCCCCCCGAGTTCGTGGTGGGCTACGGGCTCGACTACGCCGAGCGCTTCCGCAACCTGCCGTACGTCGCCACGCTGAAGCCCGGGACGTACGCCGACGTCTGAAGCGCAGGAACCGCTGGCGCGCTCAGGGCGTCGAAGCGTCGTGCGACGGATCTTCATCGCCCTTGTCCTGCTCCTGATGCTGGTCTCGGCATGTGCGAAGGCGAGCGACGGGCCGGGTTCAGGCGGCGACTCGGGCATCCGAGGCGTCGTGGTCGCGGGTCCGCAATGCCCGGTCGAGTCTGCCGAGAGCCCGTGCCCCGATGCACCGGTTCCGAACACCGAGATCCAGGTGAAGCGTTCCGGTGAGGTCGTCGCGACCGCGACGTCGGATGCGGACGGCGCATTCACGATCACGCTTGCGCCCGGCACGTACACCGTCGAAGCCGTCGCGGATCCGGATGGCATCGGGTACGCGAAACCCGTCGACGTCACCGTGACCGAGAGCACGTTCGCCCAGGTCAGCGTCGTGATCGACACCGGCATCCGCTAACTGCAACGACCTGCCGAGACGGGGCCCTGTGCTACCATCGGTTTTAGGGCTCGAAGCGTCGGCGAACGCTTGGGCCCCGCCGCATCTCCAGGTCGAGCACCGCAGAAGGAGCACCCCTGACCCCTCCTCCCGAGAACCCGTACCGCCGGATCCTCCGTGGTCCCGCGGTCTACATCTTGATCGTCCTGCTCGGGATCTGGATGTTCCTGCTGTTCGCCAACCGCGGAACCCAGGGCAAGCCGCTCAGCTTCAGCGAGTTCCAAACGGCCGTCGATGCCGGGAACGTGAAGACGGCGACGTTCCTGGAGGGCGAACAGAAGATCACCGGAGAGTTCACCGACGGCTCGACGTACTCGGTGACCTATCCGCTTTCGGTCCAAGAGAGCCTCACGAAGGACATGCAGGCTCGCGGTGTCGAGGTGAGCGCCGATGCGCAGAAGGGATCGGCGTTGTTGGGGTTCTTGTTCCAGCTGATCCCGGTGATCCTCATCGTCGGCGCGTTCATCTTCATCATGAACCAGTCGCAGGGTGGCGGCGGACGCGTGATGCAGTTCGGCAAGGCTCGCGCGAAACAGGTCACGAAGGACCAGCCGAAGACCACGTTCGCGGACGTCGCCGGCGTGGACGAGGCCATCGAGGAGCTTCAGGAGGTCAAGGAGTACCTCCAGAACCCGGCCAAGTTCCAGGCGATGGGGGCGAAGATCCCCAAGGGTGTCCTGTTGTTCGGCCCGCCGGGCGCGGGCAAGACGCTGCTCGCGCGTGCGGTCGCGGGCGAGGCCGGCGTGCCGTTCTTCTCGATCAGCGGATCGGACTTCGTGGAGATGTTCGTCGGCGTGGGCGCTGCTCGTGTGCGCGACCTCTTCGAGCAGGCCAAGGCGACCGCTCCGGCCATCGTGTTCATCGATGAGATCGACGCGGTCGGGCGGCACCGCGGCGCCGGCCTCGGGGGCGGTCACGACGAGCGCGAGCAGACGCTCAACCAGCTCCTCGTGGAGATGGACGGGTTCGATCAGCGCACCGCGGTGATCCTCATGGCCGCGACGAACCGCCCCGACATCCTCGACCCCGCGCTGCTGCGGCCGGGTCGTTTCGACCGGCATATCACCGTCGACCGCCCGGACCTCGAGGGCCGCAAGGCGATCCTGAAGGTGCATTCCCGGGGCAAGCCGTTCGACGACACGGTCGACCTTGCCGTGGTGGCTCGGCGGACCCCCGGGTTCACGGGCGCCGATCTGGCGAACGTGATCAACGAGGCGGCCCTGTTGGCGGCCAGATGGAACAAGAAGGCGATCGGAAGCAAAGAGGTCGAGGAAGCCATCGACCGCGTGATGGCCGGCCCCGAGCGTAAGAGCCGGGTGATGAGCGATCGCGAGAAGCGGATTATCGCGTACCACGAGGGCGGGCACGCGCTTGTCGCGCACATCCTGCCGAACACCGATCCCGTCCACAAGATCTCGGTCATCGCCCGGGGGCAGGCGCTCGGATACACGCTCACGCTGCCGCAGGAGGACAAGTTCCTCATGACGCGCGAGGAGCTGATCGACGAGCTCACGATGCTGCTCGGTGGCCGCGTCGCCGAGGAGCTGATCGTCGGCGACATCACGACGGGGGCGTCCAACGACATCGAGCGCGCCACGAAGGTGGCGCGGCAGATGGTGACCGAATACGGCATGTCGGACGCCATCGGGCCGCTCACGCTCGGGCAGAAGCAGCACGAGGTGTTCCTCGGACGAGACTTCAACTCGCAGCCCGACTACTCCGAGCACGTTGCGTTCGAGATCGACAGCGAGGTGCGCAGGTTGATCGACGATGCACACGACGAGGCCCTCGAGGTCCTCCAGGAGTACCGAGCGAAGCTCGATGAGCTCGCGGGCCGGTTGATCGAGCGCGAGACGATCGAGCGCGAGGAGGTCGAAGCCTTCCTCTCCGACATCCCGAAGCGCCCACAACGAGACCTGGCCGTCCGAGGCGCGGGACTCGCGATCTCGCGTCGGGCGGTTCGCCGCGAGCACGAAGGGCCGGCGGCGCCGGGCTCGCCCGGTTCCCTACACTGAGCCCCGTGACAGAGCGCTGGGCAACGTTCGACTGCTACGGCACGCTCATCGACTGGATGGGTGGCATCCGGTCCACGCTCGCTCAGCTCTTCCCCGAGCACGATGCCGAGCTGCTGCTCGCTGGCTACCACGACATCGAGCCCGAGGTTCAGCGGGGCCGCGCCATCCCGTACCGCGAGGTGCTCACGGAGTCCCTCGTGAAGCTCGCGTCCCGCGAGGGGCTCGAGCTCGCCGCGGACGACCGAGCCGCGCTGGCCGATTCGCTGCCAAGTTGGCCGCCGTTCCCCGAGGTGCCCGCAGCCCTCCACGATCTGCGTGAGAGCGGCTGGCGGCTCGCGATCTTGTCCAACACGGACCCGGATCTCCTGGACGCTTCCCTGTCCCTCATCGCCGTGCCGATCGATGTGCGCATCACCGCGGCCGAGGCGGGCTCGTACAAACCGGCGCACGCCCATTGGGATCGTTTCTTCGCCGAGACCGAAGCGGATCGCGCGAGGCATGTGCACGTGGCCGCGAGCCTGTTCCACGACATCGCGCCCTGTGCCGAGCTCGGGCTCACCGCGGTGTGGATCAACCGTCTGGGCGAGACGAGCGATCTGCCACGGGCGTCCGAGCTGCCGGACGTGGAGCAGCTGCCGGCAACGCTCGAGCACCTCGTCCCGGCCTGAGGGAGGGAAGTCCGAGATGCCCATCGACCGCGACAAGATCGAGGAGGGCGTCCGGCTCATCTTGGCCGGGGTGGGCGACGATCCCGAGCGTGAAGGCGTGAAAGGCACCCCTCGCCGGGTCGCCGACATGTACGCCGAGATCCTGGCCGGCATCGACGGTGACGCCGAGCCGCTCGTCACCGTCGTCCCGGGCGCGGACTTCGACGAGATGATCATGATCAAGGACATCCCGCTCTACTCGGTATGCGAGCACCATCTGCTCCCGTTCATCGGGAAGGCACACGTCGCGTACATCCCGAACAAGGACGGCCGGATCACCGGCCTGTCGAAGATCGCGCGCGCCGTCGACCTGCTGTCGAAGCGACTGCAGGTGCAGGAACGGCTCACCACGCAGATCGCCGACGCCCTCGACTCCGCGCTCGCGCCGCGCGGCGTGTTCGTCGTCATCGAGGCCGAGCATCTGTGCATGACGATGCGAGGCGTGAAGAAGCCAGGCTCGCGAACGGTGACCTCCGCGGTGCGCGGGCTCTTCCGGACGGACGCTCGCACGCGCCAAGAGGCGATGAACCACATCGGCAAGGGGTAAGGCTGCCGGCAATCATGCTCAGGCGGGCGCGAGCTCGGGGGCGAGCGCGCGGACGCGCTCGAGGTACGGGATTGCGTGCAAACCCTCGAAGATCGTCCGGGCCTCGTCCAGCATCGGTCGCGCTTCATCCGACCTGCCGCGCGCGGCCAGCCACTCAGCCTGTTCGAGGAGCACCGCCGCAAGGTGGAAGGGCGTTCCCAGCTCCCGGAGGAGACCGACGGCTGACCGGAAGCGGGCGGAGGCCGTCTGGTCGTCGTCTCGGAGAAGCGCGACGGCCGCGCCGTATCGTTCCTCCTGCGCGCGGAAGAATGGCCCGATCGCACCGGGCGGGGCCTCGTTCGCCAACCGCAGGATCTCTTCCGCGGCATCGACATCCCCCAGCGCCACGGCGGCTTCGAGCCCGAGTGCGAAGGCGTCTCGCATGACGTCGTGGTACAGACCCAGGTATGAGACATGCGCGAGGGCCGACCGCGCCAGGGCCAGGGCCTCCTCGTGCCGTCCCTCAGCGTTCGCGACGAGCCCCTTCACGGTCACCCGATACGCCCTGGTCTGTGCATCACCCGCCCCCGGATCTCCGATGAACCGTTCGCAAACCACGCCTGCCGCCGTAACCTCGCCCTGGGCTAGGAGGCACCAGATCGCCGCCGCAGCGAGCCCCTCCGTGCCTCCGTAGAACACGGTGTCGGTGTTCTCGTTCAGTTCGTCGACCAATGCCCGGAGCTCGTCCCACTCGCCCCGCATGAAGTGGTTGAACTCGAGGTGGGAACGCAGGAAGTATCGCTGTCCTTTGAACCCGAGCCGGGTCCCGAGCGCGATGCCTTCTTCCTGATAGCGCCGAGCCTCCTCGTAGCGATCGCGGTTCATCATCACGTAGGAAAGGTTGTTGTACGCGCGCAAGGCGCCCGTGGCGACGTCGTTGTCCAGCGCAAGCTGCAGCGCGTGCTTGAGCAGGGCAAGCTCTTCCTCATGTCGGTCCCGGGCGCCGAGGATCAAGGCTTTCGTGTTCAGGGCCTCTGAAAGCACGTCGGGCAGCCACAGCGCCTCGGCGATCTCGAGGGCGATCTCGATCTGAGCGGCTGCTTTGTCGAGCTCGCCCAGGAAGTAGCGCACCTTGCCGAGCGTGGCATGCAGGAATGCGAGGTCGTGGTCCGGCTCAGCGTCCGCCAGAACGGCGAGCGCCGATTCCATCCGATCGGCTCCCTCATCGGGTCGATCGCTGACCCAGAGAGCCTCCCCGATCCGCGCCGACGCGCGCGCCCCGCCATGGAGGTTCCCCGCTCCTGCGTACAGTTCGCCGGCCCGTTCGCACAGGGCGATCACGTCTGGCATCTGGACGACGGCGAACGCGCAGGCGGCCGCCTGTTCGAGGAGACCAGCGGCCTCCTCGGGATCTTCGGTCAGCTCGGCCGCGCGCTCGAAGTACCCGCGCGCGAGTTGCATGGAGGCGAGTGATTGAGCCCTGCGTCCGGCGCGGGACAGCATGTCGCCCGCTCGTCCGCGGACGTCCGCGCCCTCCTCGGTATCGGGGGCGAGGCGGTAGGCGTCGAGGAGATGGGACGCGAGGACCTCCACGATCTCGTCCTCGTCCCCGCTCCAGGTCCGCTCGATGTGGTCGGCGGCCGCGAGATGCCTCGCCCTCCGGTCGCGCTTGGAGAGCGTTTCGTACGCCACCTTCTGCACGAGGG
>JBDTYT010000073.1:0-8175 GCA_040005555.1 Actinomycetota bacterium
CGGGGATCGTTCGCCTCGTCGAGGAGGCCCAGAGGCAGAAGGCGCCGTTCGTCCGACTGGCCGACCGGTACGCGCTGCTGTTCATCCCGGTGACGCTCGTGATCGCCGGCCTCGCATGGGCGATCAGCGGTGATCCGGTGCGCGCGCTCGCGGTTCTCGTCGTCGCGACGCCGTGTCCGCTCATCCTCGCCGCGCCGATCGCGATCGTGGCCGGGATCTCACGAGCGGCCAAGCGCGGCATCATCGTGAAGGGCGGCGGGGCGCTCGAGACGCTCGCGCGCGGAACCGTGCTGCTGTTCGACAAGACCGGAACCCTCACCGCCGGCGTCCCGGAGGTCTCCGACGTCGAGGTGTTCGACGAGGTCGGTGGCGACGAGCTGCTGCGGCTCGCGGCCTCGCTCGACCAGGTCTCGCCGCACGTGTTGGCCGGTGCGATCGTGCGAGCTGCGCGTCAGCGCGGTCTCGAGCTCGCGTTCCCCGAGGATGTGCACGAGGAGCACGGCGCCGGCATCGAGGGCCGGGTCGACGGTCGGGCTGTGTCGCTCGGCAAGATGAGTTGGATCACCCGCTCGATGGTGTTGCCCGCGCGAGCGCGGGACCTGCGACGCAGGAGCGCGATGAACGGTTCGACGTGCGTGTTCGTCGCGGTCGAGGGCCGGGTGGCCGGCGCGCTACTGCTGGATGACCCCATCCGCCCGGACACGCCCAGGGTGATCCGCACGCTCCGCCGGGCGGGGATCAAACGCGTCGTGATGGTCACCGGCGATCACGCCGACGTCGCCGAGTCGGTCGGCATCGCCATCGGTGTGGACAGGATCTTGTCCGAGCGCGATCCGACCGACAAGGTCGATGCGGTGAAGGCGGAGGGCGAGTCGGGCGTCACGATCATGGTGGGCGACGGCGTGAACGACGCGCCGGCGCTCGCCGCGGCCGACATCGGTGTGGCGATGGGTGCTCGCGGGGCGACGGCGTCCTCGGAGGCCGCGGACGTGGTGCTCGTCGTCGACCGACTCGACCGCATGGCCGAGGCGATCCGTATCGCACGGCGCTCGCGAGGGATCGCCGTACAGAGCGTGCTGGTCGGCATGGCCCTGTCGTTCGGGGCGATGCTCTTCGGCGCGTTCGGTCTGCTCGTCCCGGTGGCGGGAGCGATCGTGCAGGAGGCGATCGACGTGGCGGTGATCCTCAACGCGCTGCGGGCCCTGACGCCGGACAAGGCGAGCCGCCAGAGCCGCGGTCCCGGCTCGAACGTTGGGGAGCGGTTCCTCGCCGAGCACAAGGAGTTCGTGCCGTGGCTGCAGCGCATCCGCACGACGGCGGACCGGCTCGAGACCTTCCCGCCCGCCCAGGCGCGCGAGGAGCTCGAGCAGGTGCGGTGGTTCCTGCAGGTGCGCCTCGTGCAGCACGAGCAAGAGGAGGAGGCCGCGGTCTACCCGGTGGTGGCCAAGCTCATCGGCGGCGAGGACCCGATGGGGACGATGGAACGGGCGCACATGGAGATCGAGCACCTCTCGCGCGTGTTCGGGCACCTGCTCATCGAACTGCCGCCCGAGGGCCCCGGCGTCGAGGACCTCGTCGACCTGCGGCGCGTGCTGTACGGGTTGCACGCGATCTTGCGCCTGCACTTCGCGCAGGAGGAGGAGGCGTACTCGTGGCTTGCCGACGAGCACGAGTTCGACGAGGTGACGGTCGGCTGAGCTAGTCGATCGGGGGCGCGAGCGGCAGCCACACGCGGAACGACGCACCTCCGCCCGGCCGGTCCTCCACCCACGCGCGTCCCCCATGCAGCTGGGCGAATCGAGCCACGAGCGCGAGCCCGATCCCCACGCCCGGCGAGTGCTCGGGCACGCCAGGGCCCTGACGGAACGGCTCGAAGATCTGCTCGCGGTACTCGACGGGCACCCCCGGCCCTTCGTCCTCGACGACCAGCAGGACTCCTTCGTCCTGGGGAGAGACGCGGGCCCAGATCGCCGTTCCGGCGGGCGTATGGCGGGCGGCGTTCGCTAGCAGGTTCTCCACGATCCGCTCAAACTTCGCGGGATCGACCTGTGCCCTGACCGTTACGGCCTCGGTGTGCACCTGCCTGCCGGCGAGGAGCTCGGAAGCGCCGAGGATCTGAACGAGGAGCGCGCCGACGTCGATGAGCTCCAAGTTCGGCTCGACGATCCCGCGGCCCAAACGGTCGAGGTCGAGCAGATCGTTCACGATGCGGTCGAGCTTGCGCGCGTTCGCGGCGATCCGTGAGGCGAGCTCCTTCGCCTCCTTCGCGTTCAGTTCGAGGTCGTGCCGTTCGAGCGTGACCGCCAGCCCGAGGATCGCCGCGAGAGGCGTGCGCAGGTCGTGCGATACGGCCTGCAGGAACGTGTTCTTCATCTCGTCGACCTCGCGGAGCTGCATGGCCTGCTCGCGCTCGGCCTCGAGAGCCCGCTGGAGCTGGGCAGCTCGCTTTCGTTCGGTGATATCGACCCACACACCCTGCCAGAAGAGCGGCCGGCCCTCGTCGTCGCGGATCAACACCGCCTGGTCGTGCACCCAGACGACGTGCCCGTCCTTGGCCACCAGCCGGTACTCGATGTTGAACGCGGACTCGTCGCGCTCGGCCTGGTTGTTCGCCGACATCACGCGGGCGTAGTCATCGGGGTGCATGAGCCCGGGCCAGACCGCCTCGGGCCCCGTGATCTCCTCCGGCGCGTAACCGAGGAACCCTTCAACTTGCGGGCTGATATACAGCGTGACGTTCGACGGCTGGAGGGCCTCGAGGTACGTGACCACGGGTGTCTGCTCGACGAGCGCCCGGTACCGTGACTCGGCCTCCCGGAGCTGCTCCTCGGCGCGTACCCGCTCCGTGATGTCGAGCATCACACCCTGCCAATACATCGGGGCGCCTTCGTCGTCGCGCACGAGGTTCGATTCGTCCCGGAACCACACGGTACGCCCGTCCCTCGCGATCATCCGGTACTCGGTCTGGAACGACTCCAGCGTCTCATCCGCGATGCGGTTCTCCTCGCGCACGCGGTCTCGGTCATCGGGGTGGATCTGCGCGACCCACGTCTCGGTCGGGCCGAACCATTCCTCGGGGTCGACGCCGAGGATCTCGCGGACCTGCGGGCCGACGAACACGATACCGGCCTGTCGATCGCCGACCGATTCGGTGTACGCGATGGCCGGGAGGTGCTCGACGAGGGCGCGGTACCGCGTCTCGACCTCGTTGCGGCGCTCCTCGGCGAGCTTCTGCCGCGTGATGTCGACCATCAGCCCTCGGACGACCAGCGGGGCACCCTCGATATCGGTGACGGTATGCCCGATGTCGCGGAGCCAAACGATGCCGCCGTCCTTGTGGATGAAGCGGTACTCGATGTCGTGCGGGCGAGCGTCGGTGATGCCGGCCATGAACTCCTTCACCGCGTGCTCGCGGTCGTCGGGATGAACGTGGTCCGCCCAGAAACTCGGATCTTCGAGCCAGATCTTGGGCGGGTAGCCGAGCATCGACCACGCTCGCTGGCTCACGAACGTGAAGCGACTGGACGCGGCATCCGCCTCCCACACGACCGCGTCGAGATCCCCGACGAGCGCCCGCAGACGCCGGAGCTCGCTGCCGGGGCTGGCGCCGCTCACCGAGGCTGGGACCGGGGGGATGGTCTCACGCGGTCGATGCTAGACCTAAACGCCGAGCGCCTCGCCATCTGCTCGCGGATCGGTCGCGACCTGGAGGTTTCCGCCGGCGTCGGCCACGATCACGTGGGCGTGACCCGCGTACCCATCCCGTTCCCGGAGTTCGACGAGGCGGTATCCCGAACGGGCGAACGCGTTTCGGACGCTCTCGGGCACCCCCGGCTCCAGCTCGACGAACCGGTCCGCGACGGGGAAGTCCATCCCGCCGACGAGGTACCTGGGAGCGTCGAGCGCCTGTGCGGGGGACATCGCGAGATCGAACAGGCGGATGAGGTTGCACGCGTTGATCTGGGGCTGCGCGCCGCCGCCCATCGAGCCCGCGACTGCGGCCAGCCGCCCACCCCGATGCACGAGGACCGGCATGAGCGTGTGCGCGGGCCGTTTGCCGCCCGCAAGCACGTTCGGCGACGCGGGGTCGAGCGAGAACGCGCTCCCTCGGTTGTGACACACGATCCCCGTCGACGGCTCGAGGATCCCGGAGCCGAAGCCGCTCGCGAGGCTCTGGATGAGCGAAACCGCTCGCCCGTCACCGTCGGCGGTGACGAGCGCGATCGTGTCGCCCTGCAGCTGCGATGTCGGCGCGTCCGTGTCGCGCGCCCGGACACGGTCACAGAGCGCCGCGAGGCGCCCGTCCTCGAGCAGATCGGGCACGGGCACCTTCGCGACGCGTGGGTCGGCGTTGTGGCGGTCGCGCTCGCCGCCGACCGCGCGGATGGCCTCCGCGAACAGCTCGACATCGGATCCGAACGGGTCGGGGTCGATGCCGAGGCGCTCGATGATCGCGAGCAGCTGCAGCATCGCGAACCCCTGCGATGTGGGAGGCGCTACGCCCACGTCGAGATCCCGGTACCGAGCCGTGATCGGCGAGTCGAGCTCGACCTCATGACGGGCGAGGTCCTCGAGGCTCATCGCGCTGCCGAGGGCGCGGATGCCCTCCACGAGGCGTGCGCCGATGTCGCCGCCGTACAGCGCCGAAGGACCCTCGGCCGACAGGGAAGCGAGCGTGCGGGCGAGCGCGGGCTGAACGAGGGGGTCGCCTTCGCCGAGCGCAGTCCCGTCGGGCGCGAAGACCTGCCGCATCCCTGGATCAGCGAAGAGCTCGTCTGGTTCCCACGAGATGCTCTCGAACAGCGATGACGCCACCGGCACGCCGTCCCGGGCCCATCCGATGGCGTGCTCGAACGCCCGAGTCCAGCCCAGGTTCGACCACCGAGCCAGCGCGTCCCATCCCGAGACGGCACCGGGAACGGTGACGGTGGCCGGTCCCCGGTCGGGCATGGTGCGGCCGGCGGCGCGCAGGGCCTCGACGTCGATGTCGGCGGGCGCGGCGCCGCTCGCGTTGATCGCGACCGTGCGGCCTTCGGGCTCACGGACGAGCGCGAACAGGTCGCCGCCGACGCCGCACATGTCCGGGTACACGACGGCGAGCGTGGTCGCGGCCGCAAGCGCGGCATCCACGGCGTTGCCGCCCGCCTCGAATGCGGAGAGGCCGGCCCGCGAGGCGGCCCAGTGGGGTGAGGCGATCGCCAGCCGTCGCCCCCTGGCCGAGAGCGTTCGCACGGGGACGGTCAACTGGTTGTGGGCTCGGCGAACGAACCCTCGAAGCAGGACCGAACCGCGGGGGAGAACAGGTTGAGCGTCACATCGTCACGGTACCGCGAACCGGGGACACGCTCATGGCCGCCGGTAGGATGCCGCCATGGTCGCCGTCCGGGCTTCGGTCCTTCTGTTCGCGTTCGCGTGCGGGCTGTTGCTCGCGCTGGCGGCGCCCGCCTCGGCTGCTGATCCCGGCGAACCCCAGGACCAGATCGTGCTGTCGGGCACGGTCGACGTGCCGCGGGGGCAGGAGGTCGGCGAGGTCGTCGTGTTGCACGGCAGCGTAAGCGTCGGGGGCGTCGTGCACGGCGACGTCGTCGTGTTGGACGGCCGGATCTCCGTGACCGGGCAGGTGAGCGGCGCGGTCGTGGCCATCAACGGGCCGGTATTCGTCGGCCCGGATGCGCAGATCGGAGGCGACGTCCTCGTCCGCGACGCGGTGACCGTGAAGGAGGGCGCCATGATCGGCGGGCAGGTCCGCCGGGGGACGGCGTTCACGCTGCGATCGCCGATCCGGGCGGTCGGGCGGTTCGCCTCGTGGCTCGCCGTCTCGATCTCGACGCTCATCCTCGGACTCCTGCTCATCCTGGTCGCGCCTCGCGGGGCGGACGCGGTGGCGTCGGTGGCCAGCCGTTCGCCCTGGACCAGCCTCGGGTGGGGGATCGCGGCCTTCGTCGGGGTCCCGCTGCTCGCGGTGCTGGCAGTCGCATCGCTGCTCGGCCTGCCGTTCGGGCTCGCGCTGCTCCTGTCGCTCCTGTTGCTGTATTTCGTCGGCTACGCCTGGAGCGTGTGGGCGCTCGGGCGCTGGCTATGGAAGCCGCCGAGGAGCCGAGCCCTCGCGTTCGCGTTCGGTTGGCTGATCGTCACCGCGGTGGCCGCGATCCCTGTCGTCGGTGGGATCGCGTGGGTGATCGGCTCCATGTTCGGTCTGGGCGCGATGAGCGTGGCCACCTGGAGGGCACGCGAGACCGGTGGCAAGCACCGCGGAGGCAAACCGCCACCGGCTGCCACCGAAACGGCGCGGTCCGGGGCCTAGTCGTCCGAGGGCGCCCGTCGCCGAGCCCGACGAGCGATGAGACCGACCGCGAGTCCGAACGCCGCTCCGAACGCGGCCGCCTGCTGCATCGACATGAGGACCCGCGCGCCGTCTTCGACCGTGACCTTCGGCGAGGCAACGACCCCGACGAACGCCCCGTTCCCGATCCGCGCGTCGCCTGCCGCGAGGATGCCCTGGGTCCCGCCCTGCTCGATCGACACGTCGCCCCTCGCGATGACCGGTCCGCATCCACCTTGATGGAACGTCACATCACCGCCGGACATCATCGGTCCGCATCCGGCCTGAACGAAGCTCACCACTCCCGACGCCGCTACGGGTCCAACGACCGATCGGGTGAAGTGAGCATCCCGTGCGTTCACGACGCCGACGAGCGAACCTTCCACCGAGACGTCCCCCGCCGCTTCCAACGTCTTCAGCACCCGACGCTGTTCGATGTGTCCTTCCACCGAGCATCACCTCCGGTGCTCCATCCTATGTACGCTGCGCGCATGGCGCCGGGGCGGACCTTCCTCATGATGGGCTCGGGCGAATTCGAACCGTGGTCTGAGGAAGTCGAGCGCGCGGCGCTCGACGGCCGAGAAGGTCCCGTGGCCGTCGTCCCCACGGCGAGCGCTTCCGAGGGAGACCATGTGTTCGAGCGATGGGCGCAGATGGGGCTCGACCACTACGCCTCGCTGGGCATCAAGGCTCGACTCGTCCCCATCAAGACCAGAGAGGATGCGGAGCGAGAGGATCTCGCGCGCGGATTCCAGGGCACGTCGATGATCTTCTTCTCGGGTGGCAAGCCGCGGTTCCTCTCGTCGGTCATCGGCGGCACGAGGTGCTTCGACGCGCTCCTCGAGGCTGTCGACGGTGGCACGGTGTACGCGGGGTGCAGCGCGGGCGCGATGGTCGCCAGCCGTTCGTCCGATGCGAAGCCGAGGCTCGGTGAATCCTGGGTGTCCGGTCTCGGCTTGCTGCCTCACCTGTCGCTCGGCGTGCATTGGGATCGGGCGAAGTTCATCCCGGGTCTGCGTCCGTTCATGATGTCGCGCTCCATGGGCGGCGGCGCCTTCGTCGGCATCGATGAGCGGACGGCCATCCTGGGTGACGGGAAGGGGTGGACGGTCTACGGGGTGGGGACGGCTATGGTGCGCCGAGGAGGGGCGACCACCGTCTATCGTCCAGGCGAGTCGTTCACGACCCCCGCTTGATACCGCGCGGTCGATCTCAGCTGACCTATCCTGTGGGCTCGTGAGCTCGAACGAGGAGCCGCCGGTCGCGCCGGAACGCGGGTCGTCCCGCCCTGGGTGCTTCCTCTGCGGTCGCCCGACGTTCGACCCCGGGAAGCGTGATCGGCCGTGGGTGCGGGCGACGGTGGACGGCCACCAGGTCCTAGTGTGTCCGACGTGTCAGGAGGAGCGCCCCGACTGGGCCGTGCAGCTCGACCGATGCGAGGTCTGCGGGGATACGCGCCTGTCGGCGATGCTGGGTCAGGTGGTATGCCGGGCGTGCGGCCATCTCCGAGGCGACTCGGCCGAGCCCGCGTGGATTTCGGGCGCTTAGCTCAGCGGTAGAGCGCTGCCCTTACAAGGCAGAGGTCGGGGGTTCGAAACCCTCAGCGCCCACCGATCGAAGTGCCTGCTAAACGGCCCCTACGGACTAGAGATGGGTCACATCTGACGTCGTCGGCGCCTAAGGTGCGAAGGTTTCCTTCATACGCCCGCGTTGCCGAGAAAGGTGTCGGCTCGACGGGTGTCGGGAACGTCGCCCTTGCGTTCGAACAGCGCGAGCGCTTCCCGAGCGGCGATCCCAGCCTCTTCCTCGCGCTCGGCGGCGCGGAGCACCGCGGCGAGCGCGAGCAGCGTCTC
>JBDTYT010000074.1:0-8144 GCA_040005555.1 Actinomycetota bacterium
TTGGCGCTCCGCCGCGTGCTCGGTAGCATCGATCGAGACACACCATCCACGACGATCGCGGGAGGCCACTGACACCAGGGCCGTTTGCACCGCAGGAGGTGAACCGAAGAGATGGCGAAGAAGAAGAAGGTCCTCGCCGTCGTCAAGCTCCAGATCCGCGCCGGACAGGCGACCCCCGCTCCCCCCGTTGGCACCGCGTTGGGTCAGCACGGCGTGAACATCATGGAGTTCTGCCGGCAGTACAACGAGGCGACGCAGCAGTACAACGGGCAGGTCATCCCCGTCGAGATGACGATCTACGAGGACCGCTCGTTCTCGTTCGTAACGAAGCAGCCTCCCGCCGCCGAGCTCATCAAGCAGGCGGCAGGGCTCGAGAAGGGCTCCGGCGAGCCGAACCGAGAGAAGGTGGGCAGGCTCACGCAGGACCAGGTCCGGACGATCGCGCAGCAGAAGATGCCCGACCTGAACGCGACCGACGTCGAGATGGCGATGCGCATCA
Organism: Actinomycetota bacterium; assembly: GCA_040005555.1. Classification (GTDB taxonomy): domain Bacteria; phylum Actinomycetota; class UBA4738; order UBA4738; family HRBIN12; genus JBDTYT01. Next base: position 500 of record JBDTYT010000074.1, read on the forward strand.
TCGCCGGCACCGCGCGCAGCATGGGCGTCGATGTGGTCTCGTGAGCGGGCACGGGAAGCGCTACCAGCAGGCGGTCAAGCTCCTCGAGCTCGACCGCGAGTACATGCCGTACGAGGCCATCAAGCTCATCAAGGAGTTTCCCGACGCGAAGTTCGACGAGTCGGTCGAGGTCGCGTTCCGGCTGGGCGTCGACCCACGCAAGGCGGATCAGATCGTGCGTGGCACGGTGAGCCTGCCGAACGGCACCGGCAAGTCGGTGCGCGTGGCAGCCTTCGCGACCGGCGACAAGGCGCGCGAGGCCAAGGAAGCCGGCGCCGACGTCGTCGGAGGCGAGGAGCTCGTCGAGGAGGTCATGAAGGGAACGATCGACTTCGACGCGGCGGTCGCGACGCCGGATCTGATGGCGGCGGTCGGCAAGGCAGGGCGCGTGCTCGGACCTCGAGGGCTCATGCCGAACCCGAAGACGGGCACGGTCACGTTCGACATCGGCAAAGCGGTGCAGGACATCAAAGGCGGCAAGGTCGAGTACAAGACCGACCGCACCGGCTGCGTGCACATGATCATCGGCAAGAAGTCGTTCCCCGAGCAAGCCCTCATCGAGAACTACCTGACGGTCATCGACGAGATGCTGCGGGCCAAGCCCTCGGCGGCCAAGGGCAAGTACATCAAGACCCTCACGCTGGCCACCACCATGGGTCCGGGCATCGCCATCGACACGAACCGCCTCAAGGGGACTGACGCGCAGCAGCAGGCCGCCTCAGCGTAGAAGGGGTCCTCCGAACCGCCGGAGGTGTCAGGAGCCTGACGTCTCGGAAGCGTCAGGACCCTGACGGGTGGCGGGAATGCGCGCCGCCGTGTTCCCTTCAGCCGCGTGCCCCGCACCTCGTGGCAACATGAACCCGTGGATGAGGGCCGGCCGTCTCCCGAACTCGCCGCGCCCGACGCACCCGCTGCCGCCCGGGGACTCCGCCGGTTCGGTCCGTTCTTGGTGCTCGCGCTGGCGATCGGCTTCAACTTGTGGATCCTTCGCGCTGAGGTCCTCCCGGCGCAAAACCTCAACGACTCGGCCGTGCACTCCTCGATGGTCCGGTGGGCGGAGTCCAGGATCCGCGAGGGCCATCTGCCGTTCGACGGCTGGTACCCCTACCTGTCGCTCGGCGCCTCACGCTTCCATCACTATCAGAGCCTTCCGCACATCGTGACGGCGTACCTCTCGGTACTCCTCGGAACCGATCGCGTCTACCAGTGGACGCTGTATCTGTTGCTCTCGCTCTGGCCTATCGCCGTGTACGCCGGGATGCGGTTGTTCGGGTGGGGCCCGTGGCCTTCGGCACTGGGCGCTCTCGTCTCGCCGCTGCTCGCGAGCAAGCCGGGGCTCGGATACGAGGACGGCAGCTACGCCTGGCGCGGCTACGGCACGTGGTCGCAGCTGTGGGGGATGTGGCTGCTGCCGCTCGCGTGGGGGCTCTCGTGGCGGGCCGTCGCGAAGAAGGGCTCCTACGCGCTCGCCGCCCTCGCGGTGGGCTTGACGATCTGCGTCCACCTGCTCACCGGGTACCTCGCGGTTCTGTCGATCGGCGTGTGGGTGCTGCTGAAACCTCCCGAGATCGTGCGCCGGGCCGGTCGGGCCGCGATCGTCGCGATCGGCGCCCTGTGCGTCGCCTCATTCATGCTCGTTCCGCTGCTGCTCGATGTGTCGGTGATGCCGCAGAGCGAGATCTCGCGCGGCACCATCTACTACGATTCGTTCGGCGCGAAGCAGATCCTCGCCTGGATGTTCACGGGGCAGATCTTCGATCGCGGACGACTCCTGCCGGCTATCTCGATCCTCGTCCTCATCGGATTCATCGTCTGTCTCGTGCGCTTCCGCCGCGACGAGCGCGCCCGAGCGGTGCTCGCGGTCGGGCTCTTCAGCCTCGTCCTGTTCTTCGGGCGACCGACGCTCGGGCCGGTGCTCAAGATCTTCCCGGGCAGCTCGGACCTGTTCCTGCGGCGCTTCATCATGGGGGTGCATCTCGCCGGGATCTATCTGGCGGGGGTCGGGCTCGCGGCGATCGGGCGCACCGTACGGTCGTGGCTCGACCGGCACGAGATCGGATGGCGTCCAGTGGTCGTGACGGGCGTCTTCGCGATCGTCGTCGCGGCCTTCCTGTTCCCCGCGTGGAGCGAGCGAGCGGCATGGGCCGCGCAGGGCCGCGAGTGGATCCACGAGCAGCTCGCCGCGGATGCGACCGACGGAGCGGACCTCGTCGCGCTGATCGACGAGGCCCAGCGGATGGGCCCCGGGCGGGTCTTCGCCGGACTTCGGGGGAGCGGCGGTGAGCTGTATCGCATCGGCCAGGTCCCGGTGTACGCGTACCTGCTGGACCACGATGTCGACGCGGTCGGGTTCACGCGGCCGGCCTGGTCGCTCTCGAGCGCGATCGAGGTGCAGTTCCAACGGACGGACCCGGCCGACTATGGCCTGTTCGCGATCCACTACCTCATCGTGCCGGCCGGCCAACAGCCCCCGGTCGACGCATCGCTGGCCGACACGCGTGGGAACCACTCCCTGTGGCTCATCGGCAGCGGGGGCTATGCGGGGATCGTCGACACGACGCAGCCGATCCAGGCGGATCGAACGAATCTCGGAGCGAAGATGTCGGCGTTCATGCACTCGAGCGCCATCGAAGAGGGACGGTTCCCGACCGTCGCGTTCGCTGGGGGGCCCGCCGCACTCCCGACGGTCGCGGCGGGCGCCCCCCTGCAAGGTCCAGCGGGCCGCGTCCTCACCGAGTCCGACGATCCCGCCAACGGCGACTTCCGCATGACGGTCGAGCTCGACCGGCCCGCGATGGTGATCCTCAAGTCCACCTACGACAACAGGTGGCAGGTGACCGTCGACGGGAACCGGGCCCAGCCGCAGATGGTCGCGCCGAGCTTCGTCGGCTGCACGCTGCCGGCCGGACGACATACGGTCGAGTTCCGCTACGCGGCCTTCCCCTGGTACGGCTGGCTGTTCGCGCTGGCGATCGCCGCCGAGCTCGTGATGGTGCTCTGGTGGCGTCGCGGGGTTGCCGCCCCGAGTCCTCGCTCGGTACCCTGAGCGAGCCGCAGACAGCAGGGGCGCTGCATGATCCGGCCACGCCGGTACCTGCCGAGGCAAACGAGGTACGCGTGACACCACGCCTCCGCGTTCGTCTGCGGGGGCGTTTTCCGTTGTCTGGAGGCTCGATGCCGAACGCTGAGAAGATCAAGATGGTCGAGACGATCAAGGGGCGCATCGCCGCCTCCGAGGCCATCCTCCTCGCGGACTATCGCGGCCTCACCGTCCACGACGCCACCGAGCTCCGCCGGTCGCTCGCGAGCCAGGCGAAGTTCACCGTGGTCAAGAACACACTCCTCAAGCGAGCCGCCGACGAGTCGGGCATGAGCGAGCTCGACGCTATCCTCACGGGACCCACCGCCGTTGCGTTCGTGAGCGGCGACGTCGTCGCGGCGGCCAAACAGGTGGTCGATGCCGCCAAGAGATTCCCCACCCTGGTCCTCAAGGGTGCCTGGCTCGACGGTCGCCTCCTCAGCCCAGACGAGGCCCGTTCGCTCGCCGACCTGGAGTCCCGAGAGGTCATGCTGTCGAAGATCGCCGGCATGCTGAAGTCCGAGATGACCCGAGCGGCCAGCATGTTCCAGGCGCTCCAGAGCCAGTTCGTCGGACTCCTCGAGGCGTACCGAGACAAGCTCGCCCCCGCGGAGCCGGAAGCACCCGAGCCAGAAGCGACTCCGGAGCCTGAAACGGCCGCCGAAGGCGAGCCCGTCGAGACCCAAGCCGAAGTTGAGGCACCCGCCCCCGGGGCGGAGGCTACTGCGGAGGAGACACCCACCCCGGAACCAGCAGAAGGAGAGGAGTAACCGATGGCGAAGATCACAGCCGACGACCTGCTCGAGGGTTTCAAGGACATGACGCTGCTCGAGCTCTCGGACTTCATCAAGAAGTTCGAGGAGACCTTCGACGTGAAGGCCGCTGCGGCCGCCCCGATGATGATGGCCACACCCGGTGGTGGCGGCGCCGGCGCCGGCGAAGAGGCCGAGGAGCAGACGGAGTTCGACGTGGTACTCACGGCCGCCGGCGACAAGAAGATCCAGGTCATCAAGGAAGTGCGTGCCCTGACGAGCCTCGGTCTGAAGGAAGCGAAGGACCTGGTCGACGGCGCCCCGCAGACCGTCTTGGAGAAGGTCACGAAGGAAGCAGCCGACAAGGCCAAGGAGCAGCTCGAGACCGCAGGTGGCAGCGTTGAAGTCAAATAGCCGTTTGGCGGAAACGCTCGAAGCCGCTGCAGGCTAGGATTCCCCCACAGCAACTACGACAGCAACTGAAGGGGGCTTCCTCGTGAAGGACGATCGGACGTTCGGTCAGCGCTTACGTGAGACCAGGGTCGGGGCCGGCATGTCGCAATCGGACCTCGAGGAGATCTCGGGGATCCCCAAGGCCCGGCTCTCTCGCTACGAGAACGGGCACGTGGCTCCGTCGATCCAGACGCTCGAACGCCTCTCCAAAGCCCTCAAGGTCTCTGAGGCGTCGCTCCTCGGCGACCAGCGGGCGATGCTCGAGGCCTTCTTCAATGTCCTGAACGACCGCGGTGTGCGGATCACCTCGAACGAGCAGGCGGCCCTCCTCGGCAACGCCGTGGCCGACCTCGCCCAAGCGATCGGGCTCGAGGTGGAGCGCAACGAGCCGGACGGGGACGGCCCCCGGGGGCCCGAGCCGACCCGGGGAGGCGAGTCGTCCCGAGGGGGAGAGCCGACCCTGTCGATGGCCACCCTCTCGGAGTGGCTCGCCCCTGGCCCGTAACCTGGCGCTTCGCCCCGTCGACAAGGCCCTATGGGCGGCTGCGTTCGGCTCCCTGGTGCTCGTGGCTGTGTTCTCCCTGGCCGCAGTCCCGCCGGGCGCTGAACTGTTCGAGAACGCCGACAAAGTGCTGCATGCGCTCGCGTACGCCGGCACATCGTTCTTGTTTCTCCTGGCGGCCGTGTGGCGTCCCGGACGAGGAGAGGGCCCGTTCCCTTGGGCGGCCACCTGGATCGTGCTGGCAGCATGCGGAACCGGTTTCGCGATCGAGATCGTCCAGGGCCATGCGGGGCGACAACGCTCGGGCCTGGACTTCGTGGCCGACGTGATCGGGGTCCTGGTGGCCCTCGGCATCTGGGATGCCATGAGGCGCCGCGGACGCGCGCACGGGCCGAACGGAGGGGTTGACCCCGACCCCTCCGAGGGGTAGCCTTCCGCCCGTCTCACTGGGTTCCCCCCAGCAGAGGGGTTGACGCTGCGCGTTTTCGTGCCTACACTATCCGTTTGCCGTGCCGCGCTCCGCATGCCCTGATTCCAGGCCTGCCGCCTACCACCCTAGGGGGGATCGTTCTTGCCTGACTCGCTCGTTCCTGTCCGCGACCGTGTCAGTTTCTCCAAGCTCGACGAAGTGCTTCCACTGCCCGATCTCGTGGGCATCCAACGAGAGTCGTTCGACTGGCTGATCCGAGAGGGCCTCAGGGAGGTCCTGGAGGAAGTTTCACCGATCGAGGACTTTACCGAGCAGTTCCAGCTCCACTTCGGTCAACACGTCTTCAAGGCACAGAAGTTCACTGAAGAGGAGTGCAAGGACAAGGACCAGACCTTCTCCGCTCCACTGTTCGTCGAGGCCATGTTCGTGAACAAGGCCACCGGCGAGATCAAGGAGCAGGAGGTCTTCATGGGCGACTTCCCCATGATGACCGACCACGGAACCTTCATCATCAACGGAACCGAGCGCGTCGTGGTCAGCCAGTTGGTGCGCTCGCCCGGCGTGTACTTCCACCGCGAGCTCGACAAGACCTCCGATAAGGACATCTACATCGCGAAGATCATCCCCAGCCGCGGGGCGTGGCTGGAGTTCGACGTCGACAAGAAGGACACCGTCGGCGTCCGCATCGACCGCAAGCGTCGTCAGTCGGTCACCGTGCTCCTCAAGGCGATGGGCTGGTCCTCGGACGAGATCCTCGCGCTGTTCGACAAGGCTCCGTCCATCCAGGCCACGCTCGAGAAGGACCACGTCGAGACCCCCGAGGAAGCCCTCGAGGACATCTACCGCAAGCTCCGCCCGGGCGAGCCGCCCACGGCCGAGTCCGCGCGCACCCTCCTGGAGAACCTGTTCTTCAACCCGAAGCGCTACGACCTCGCGCGCGTGGGCCGGCACAAGATCGAGAAGAAGCTCGGCAAGGCCGAGGGCGTGCCGCTCTCACAGCTGAAGTCGCGCAGCAAGCAGCTCGCCGAGCTGGACAACGCCGACAAGAAGGGCTGGGACCAGGTTCGGTACCGGGTCTTCGGCGAGCTCCAGAAGGACGAGCAGGGCGAGGGCGGCCCCAAGTACAAGCCGATCTTGGCCTACGAGGACATCTTGAAGACGGTCCGCTACTTGGTGAAGCTGCACGCAGGCGAGGACGGGTACGAGCAGGACGACATCGATCACTTCGGCAACCGGCGGCTGCGCAGTGTCGGCGAGCTGATCCAGAACCAGATCCGGATCGGCCTGTCGCGCATGGAGCGCGTGGTGCGCGAGCGCATGACCACGCAGGACGTCGAGGCCATCACCCCGCAGACGCTCATCAACATCCGCCCGGTGGTCGCCTCCATCAAGGAGTTCTTCGGTACCAGCCAGCTGTCCCAGTTCATGGACCAGACGAACCCGCTGGCCGGCCTCACCCACAAACGGCGCCTCTCCGCCCTCGGACCCGGGGGGTTGTCGCGTGAGCGGGCCGGGTTCGAGGTCCGCGACGTCCACCCGTCCCACTACGGCCGCATGTGCCCGATCGAGACGCCCGAGGGTCCGAACATCGGGCTCATCGGCACGCTCTCCAGCTACGGACGCATCAACGCCTTCGGGTTCATCGAGACCCCGTACCGCCGCGTCGTGAACGGCAAGGCCACCGACAAGGTCGACTACCTGGCGGCGGACGAGGAGGACAAGCACGTCATCGCCCAGGCCAACGAGCCGATCGACAAAGGTGGCAACTTCTTGAACCCGACCGTGCTCTGCCGCCGCAAGGGGGGCGAGGTCGACCAGGTCGTGCCCGACGAGGTCGACTACATGGACGTCTCCCCGAAGCAGATCATCTCGGTCGCGGCCGCCTTGATCCCCTTCTTGGAGCACGACGACGCGAACCGAGCCCTCATGGGCGCGAACATGCAGCGCCAGGCCGTTCCCCTGCTGAAGTCGGAGGCACCGCTCATCGGCACCGGGGTCGAGTTCCGCGCTGCGGTCGACGCCGGCGACGTGATCTTGGCCCAGGAGGCCGGCATGGTCGACGACGTCTCGGCGGACGAGATCGCCGTGGCCGAGCGGGGCGGCAACCGTCGCGTGTACAAGCTGCAGAAGTACCACCGCTCGAACCAAGGCACCTCGATGAACCAGAAGCCCCTCGTGAACGCGGGGGACAAGGTCGTGAAGAACCAGGTCATCGCCGACGGACCTTCTACGGAGTCCGGCGAGATGGCACTCGGCCGCAACCTGGTCGTCGCGTACATGCCATGGGAGGGTCACAACTACGAGGACGCCATCATCATCTCCGAGCGCCTGGTGAAGGACGACGTCCTCACCTCGATCCACATCGAGGAGCACGAGGTCGACGCCCGCGA
>JBDTYT010000075.1:0-7952 GCA_040005555.1 Actinomycetota bacterium
CGGTGAAGGCGTTCGAGGACATCGGCATCGACGAGCTGATCTTCGACGCCACGGTCCGAGATCCCGGGCAGATCGACCTGCTGGCCGACGCGGTCCTCTGAGCCGTCCTCGTACACTGTCGCCTTCCCGACCGAGGAGGCGCTCGTGACGACCGCGACGTTCGTGACGAACAGGGGCTCGTTCCGCGTTGAGCTCATGCCCGACCATGCGCCGAAGACGGTGGAGAACTTCGTGGCGCTCGCGTCCGGGACGAAGGAGTGGACCGACCCACGCGACGGCGCGAAGAAGACCGCGCCCCTGTACGACGGCACGGTCTTCCATCGGGTGATCACGAACTTCATGATCCAGGGCGGCGATCCAACGGGAACCGGAACCGGCGGACCCGGGTACCGTTTCGCCGACGAGGTGCCCTTCGACGGGCCGTCCTTCGACCGCCGGGGCCTGCTCGCGATGGCGAACGCCGGCCCGGGGACGAACGGGTGCCAGTTCTTCATCACCGTCGGCGCGACGCCTCACCTCACCGGCAAACACACGATCTTCGGCGAGGTCACGGAGGGCTACGACGTTGTGGAGGCCATCTCGAAGGTCCCGACCGGCGCCCAAGATCGCCCGTCCGACGAGGTCGTGCTCGAGCGGGTCGAGATCACCGACTGAGCTCGGCGCGGAGCCGTCCCGGGAACCCTCGGAGGACGTCCTCGGTCTGGTGCGTGGATGATCTCCGAGACACGCGCCCCGAGTCGAGCGGTGCTGGAGTCCTTCGAGCGCGACGGCTACGCGGTGATCGAAGGCGCCCTCGCACCCCAAACGGTCGACCGCCTGCTGGGAGCCATCGACCGGACGTGGGCACGGGAACGCGGGTCCCCTCCCGCCTCCGGCGCTCCGCCGTTGCACCTGCTGGCGTTCTGCGGTCGCGAGGCGGCGTTCCTGGAGCTGCTCGACCATCCCGCAACGCTGCCGTTCGTCCTCGACGTACTCGGCCCGAACATCTTCATGTATCACTGCCACCTCGACGTCCACCCGCCCGAGCCCGACGCGCGCCGGCCGTGGATGTGGCACCAGGACGGAGGCATCATGAACCGGGACCTGGAGTCCGACCCTCGCCCGCGCATGTCGGTCAAAGTGGGGTACTTCCTCACCGACGTGTCCCGGCCGGGCTTCGGCAACTTCGTCGTGTTGCCCGGCTCTCACCGCCGCAACACGATCGAGCGGCCGGCCGAGGGCGACAACGACCTCCCGGGCGCCAGGCCGATCCTCGCTCGACCGGGCGATGCTGTGCTGTTCGACCGTCGGGTGTGGCACATGCGCAGCCCGAACCGCTCCGACCGGACGCGCAAGGCGCTGTTCTTCGCCTACACGTACCGCTGGATCCGCGAGCGCGACGAGCTCTACATCCGGCCCGATCTGCTCGACCTCATCACGCCGGCACGAGCCCAACTCCTGGGAGCGGGGGCGGACGCCGCGCACTTCTGGATGCCGGACCACGTGGATCTTCCACTGAAGCGCTGAGGAGGATCAACCGTCCTTCTGCGGGCGGGTGCGGCGATTGGCTCTCGCGCGCTCCTGCTGGACGAGCAGCACCTTGCGCAGCCGCACGTTATGAGGCGTGACCTCGACGCACTCATCCTCACGCAGGAACTCCAACGCTTGCTCGAGCGACAGGTCGCGCGCCGGGATGAGCCGGACGAGCTCCTCCGCGTTGGCCTGGCGCATGTTCGTCTGCTTCTTCTCCTTCGTGGGGTTCACGTCCATGTCCTCAGCGCGCGGGTTCTCGCCCACGATCATGCCCTCGTAGACCTCCTCGCCGGGGCCCACGAACATCGAGCCGCGCTCTTGCAGGTTCAAGAGCGCGAACGTCGTCGTCGAGCCGCGACGGTCCGAGACGAGCGAGCCGGTCGGTCGCGTCCGCAGATCGCCGTGCCAGGGCTCGTAGCCCTCGAAGACGTGGTGGAGCATGCCGGTTCCACGCGTCTCGGTGAGGAACTCGGTGCGGAACCCGATCAACCCGCGCGCCGGCACGAGGTAGTCCATCCGCACCCAGCCGGTGCCGTGGTTCACCATCTGCTCCATACGACCCTTGCGGAGCGCCAGGAGCTGCGACACCACGCCGAGGTACTCCTCGGGCACGTCGATCGCCAGGCGCTCCATGGGCTCGGACAGCCGCCCCTTGATCACCTTCGTGACGACCTGTGGCTTGCCGACCGTGAGCTCGAACCCCTCGCGCCGCATCATCTCCACGAGGATCGCCAGCTGGAGCTCGCCCCGGCCCTGCACCTCCCACACCTCGGGGCGCTCGCTGTCGAGCACGCGGATCGCGACATTGCCGACGACCTCTTGGTCCAGCCGGGTCTTCACCTGTCGCGCGGTGAGCTTGCTTCCGTCCGTTCCCGACAGCGGCGACGTGTTGATGCCGATCGTCATGGACAGGCTCGGCTCGTCGATCCGCATGATCGGCAACGGACGCGGGTCGTCCGGGTCGGCGAGCGTCTCCCCGATCGTGATCTGCTCGATGCCGGCCACGGCGATGATCTCGCCCGGGCCGGCCTCCTCCGCCTCGACACGGTCGAGCGCCTCGGTCACGTAGAGCTCGCCCACCTTCGCCCGCTCGATGGAGCCGTCGGCGCGGCACCAGGCGACCGCCTGTCCGCGGCGGATCACGCCGTTCTTCACACGGCACAGCGCGAGCCGCCCGACGTACGGCGAGGCGTCGAGGTTCGTCACGAGCGCCTGCAGCGGGTGGCCCTCCTCGAAGGGCGGCGCGGGGATGTGGTCCAGGATGGTTTCGAACAGCGGCTTCAGGTCGGCGGCGAGAGCGTCCGGGGAGGTCCCGCACGTGCCGGCGCGTGCGTTCGTGTACAAGATGGGGAACTCGATCTGATGCTCCCCCGCGTCGAGGTCCAAGAACAGCTCGTACACCTCGTCCACCACGTCCCTGATCCGCGCGTCGGGCCGGTCGACCTTGTTCACGACGAGGATGACCGGCAGGTGCGACTCGAGCGCCTTGCGCAGCACGAACCGCGTCTGCGGCAAGGGGCCCTCGGAGGCGTCCACGAGGAGCAGCACGCCGTCGACCATCGTGAGACCTCGCTCGACCTCGCCGCCGAAGTCGGCGTGGCCCGGCGTGTCGACGATGTTGATCTTCACGTCGCCGTACCGAACCGCCGTGTTCTTCGCGAGGATCGTGATCCCCTTCTCGCGCTCGAGGTCCATCGAGTCCATCACGCGCTCGTTCACGTCCTGGTTCTGACGGAACGCGCCCGATTGCCACAGCATCGCGTCGACCAGCGTGGTCTTGCCGTGGTCGACGTGCGCCACGATGGCGACGTTGCGGATGTCTTCTCGGGTCTGCATGGGCGTCCGCTCCAGGGTATCGTTCGCACTACAGACCCGACTCCGCACGCACGAAGGGAGACGCATGTCGCATCCCAAAGACCGCAGGAGCCCGATCAGCCGTCGAGAGTTCCTCCGCCGAGCGGGGATGACGGGAGTGGCGGTCCCCTCGATGGCTGCCATCCTCGCGGCCTGCTCGAAGGACAACGGAAACGGCGCGGGCTCGAGCGGGGCGAGCGGCGCCACGGACGGCGGATTGCAGCTCGCGCGGCCCGACAACCCGATCACGCTCCCGATCACCAGCGACAACCCGGCGATCCCCGACGACGTGCAGCCGGAGGCGGGCCCCCTGAAGATCCTCGGCTACAGCGCCTACATCTGGAAGAAGGTCCTCAACCAGTTCACCGCGGCCACGGGGGCCGACGTCGAGTACAGCGTCTTCGACACCCCTGAGCAGATGGTCCAGATGATCCAAGCGGGCGGCTCGCACTTCGACCTGATCGTCACGGTCACCCTCGAGAACGTCGGCAAGCTCGCGCAGGGCGGGTTGATCCAGCCGCTCAACAGGACGTACATCCCGAACTTCTCGAACCTGTGGCAGAGCCTGCAGAGCCCCTTCTACGACGTGAACTCGCAGTACACGGTGCCGTACACCGTGTACACGACCGGCATCGGGTTCCGCAACGACCTGGTGACGGACGACATCGCGGCCATGGACAACCCATACGACATCTTGTTCGACCCCAAGTACGCCGGGCAGACGCACCTGCTGAACGGCGCCCGCGACACCCTCTCGGCCGCGTTGCTGCGCATGGGTGCCGACGTCAACACCGACGACACCGCGGTGCTCGACCAGGCGCAGCAGATGCTGCTCGGCGGCGTCGCGGCCATGAACTGGAAGTTCGATCACACGGACTACAACGAGCTCGGCCAGTTCCTGATCCATCAGACGTGGTCGGGTCAGGTCTCGTATTACCAGTACTACCTGCCGAAGGGCCTCGAGATCACGCAGTACAGCTACGTATGGCCGCCCGTGGCCGCCGGCGGCAGGGACGGGATCTTGACGAACGACGTCTTCGCCATCACGAAGGGCGCAGCGAGCCCGGTCCTGGCGCACACGATGATCGACTTCCTGCTGGATCCGACGAACGCCATCACGAACTACAGTTACGAGGGCTTCCAGCCACCGATCGCACAGTTCGACAACGCGAAGGCGGTCTCGGACGGCATCGTGCCGGCGAACCTGGCGAACTCGCTGCTCACCGAGGATGAGTTCAACCTGCCGAACGCGGTTCGCGAGCTCGAGCTCGCTCCGAGCGTCAACCAGCTCTACCAGCAGATCTACCAAGAGGTGACGGGCGGCGCGTGACCACCTCGGCGGCTGCGTGAGGGTCCGTGCCTGAAGGGGCCGGATACGGCACCCGCGGGGCGTGGTTCCCCCGCTGGTTCTGGCCCTCGTTCGCGGCACCGGCCACGATCTGGTTGCTCGGGCTGTTCGTCCTGCCGTTCTACGTCATCTTGGCGATCGCGTTCGGGCGACTGGATCCGATCTTCCTCACGCCGTTCCCCATCTACGACCCGCTGCACTGGCAGTTCGGCCCGTTCCGAGACGTCGTCTCCGAGATCTTCACGAGCGGGTCCATCTTCCAGAACGCCTTCGCGCACACGCTGGTGTTCGTGGGCGTGGCGTCCGCACTGTGCCTATTGATCGGCTATCCGGTCGCGTACTTCATCGCTCGGCATGCAGGCCGCTGGAAGACGGTGTTCCTGGCGCTGTTCGTCGCACCGTTCTTCATCAGCTACATGATGCGGATGCTCGCCTGGATCAACCTGCTGCAGCCGAGCGGATACGTGAACCGCGCCCTACAGGGCCTGGGTCTCATCGAGGCACCGGTCGCGTGGCTGAACGGCAAACCGCTCACGGTGATGCTCGGCCTCGCCTACGGCTACATCCCCTATATGGTCCTGCCGCTGTTCGGTTCGCTCGACCGGATCGACACCGCAACGCTCGAGGCCAGTCGCGACCTGGGAGCGGGGCAGGTCTCGACGTTCTTCCGCGTGACGCTGCCGCTCTCCCGGCAGGCGATCTTGGCCGGCCTCGTCATCGTCACGCTCCCGATGTTCGGGGACTACTTCACCACCGCGTTGCTCGCGAGCACCCGGAACACGACCATGGTCGGCACGCTCATCGTCAGCTCGGTGGAGAGCTCCTTGGTGCAGCGGGGGGCGTCCCTGGTGCTCATCCTGCTCGCGCTGCTGCTCGTCCCGATGCTCTACTACCTGCGCGCCACGCAGCGGGCGGCCGAGGGCGTGGCGTGAGCCGGCTCCGATCGTGGCTGCTGAACCCGTGGTCCCGCGCTCGATTCCTATGGGTCATCGCCGTCGCCTACGTGCTGTGGACGTTGCTGCCGGTGATCATCGCGGTCCTGTTCTCGTTCAACTCGACGCGATCGCTCACGTCATGGCAGGGGTTCTCGACCCGCTGGTACTTCAGCAACGTCAGCTCGGTGTGGAGGGACCCCGACCTGCGCTCCGCCCTCATCCAGAGCCTGAAGCTGTCGAGCCTCACCGTCCTGATCGCGGTCCCGCTCGGCGTCATGTTCGCGCTGGCGCTCGATCGCTGGCGAGGCCGCGGCTCGGCCACCGGGAACTTCCTCATGCTCGTCTCGTTCATCACGCCCGAGATCGCGATCGGCGTCGCGCTGTTCCTGTTCTTCGCGCAGGTCGCCACCGGCATCGGGACGGGGTTCACGGCCCAGGTGCTCGGCCTCTCGATGTACATGATGGCCTACCCGGTCATCGTGGTCCGAGCGCGCCTGCTGTCGATCGGCAAGGAGTACGAGGAAGCGGCCATGGACCTCGGCGCTTCTCCGGTCGGAGCGCTCCGGCGCATCCTCGTGCCGCTGCTGAAGCCGGCGATCTTCGCGAGCGTCGCGATCGTGTTCGCGGCGTCGATCGACAACTTCGTCATCTCGCAGCGACTGTCGAAGGATGCCTCGACGCAGACGATCCCGATCTTGATCTACAGCTCCGCGCGGCGAGGACCCCTACCCTCGCTCAACGCGCTGGCGAGCATCACGCTGTTCGCGTCGATGATCCTCATCGGACTCGCCGTCCTCATCTACCGGCGCTCGACCCGTGGCGAGCGGTCGGCACCCGTCACGATCCCCATGGGCGTCTGAGCGATGGGGCGCTCGACCCGTGACCGGTTGCGCATCGCCCCGGGAGCTCGGCGCGTGCTGGATCAGATCGATCCGGGCGCGGCACCGGGCGTTCGCGGCAAGAAGGAGGCCCTCCGCCGGGCCGCCAAGCTGCAGCTCGAGCTCGCCGATCTCCAGGAGCGACTGTTCGCGGAAGGCACGCGCTCGCTGCTCATCGTGCTGCAGGGCATGGACACGAGCGGGAAGGACGGCACGATCAAGCACGCCCTATCGGCGCTGAACCCATCGGGAGTCACGGTCACGTCGTTCAAGCAGCCCAGCGAGGAGGAGCTCGCGCACGACTTCCTGTGGCGGATCCGGCGGGCGCTCCCCCGGGCCGGCGAGATCGGCATCTTCAACCGCTCCCACTACGAGGACGTCGGGATCGTTCGCGTGCACTCGCTCGTGCCCGAGGCGGTTTGGGCATCACGCTACGACGTGATCAACCGCTTCGAGGACGGGCTCGTCACCGCGGGCACGCAGCTCGTGAAGGTGTTCCTCCACATCTCGAGCGAGGAGCAGCGGAAGCGACTCCTCAACCGCCTCGAGAACCCGAAGAAGCGGTGGAAGTTCAAGGAGGCCGACATCGACGAGCGCGGCCGATGGGACGACTACCGCGCTGCGTACGACGACGCCCTCGGGCGGTGCTCCACCGAGCACGCGCCGTGGTTCGTCATCCCGGCGAACCGCAAGTGGTATCGCAACTGGGCCGTCAGCCGCCTGCTAGTGGAGACCCTTCGCGAGATGGACCCGCGCTATCCCGAGCCGGAACTCGACATCCCCGCGCTCCGCGCCCGCCTGTCCGAGCCGGTCACTCGCTCTCGCACTGCTTCGTGAAGGCTCCATCGAGTCCTGGCAGGCACGAGTCGGTTCCGGGTCCGCCGATCATGCCGTCGTAGCCGGGACCGCCGTCGAGGGCGTCGCCGCCGCCCTCGCCGAACAGCAGGTCCGAGCCGAGCTCACCGGCGATCACGTCGTTGCCGGCCCCACCGAAGACCAGGTCGTTCCCGTCACCACCGTTGATCGTGTCGGCACCGCCCTGACCGCAGATCACGTCGTTGGCGACCGTGCCTGTGAGGACGTCGGACCCCGCTGTGCCGCTCATCGTGCACGCCGGGACCGGTTGCCAGTCCGGCGACAGGTCGTCCGCCGGGTCCGTGGTGAGCTGGACCTGCGAGGAACCGTCGGCGCCCATCGACCAGATATCGATGTTGCCCCCTCCCGCCGGAACGGATGCGTACGCGAGGGCCGTCCCGTCCGGCGACCACGAGGGGTCGAAGTCCTGGGAGGAGCTCATCGTGAGATCGGTCTCGACCTCGGTCGCCACGTCGATCGAGTAGATCTCCGAGCTCCCGTCGACGCAGCAGCGCTCGACGGCGATCTTCGTGCCGTCGGGCGACCACGACGGGTTCCCGTCGACGAAGA
>JBDTYT010000076.1:0-7835 GCA_040005555.1 Actinomycetota bacterium
ATGGCCTGCAGCTTCTTCGGGCTCGAGTGCACCGTGTACATGGTGAGGGCTTCCTACGACCAGAAGCCGTACCGCCGGGTGTTCATGGAGACGTTCGGGGCGAACGTGCTGGCCTCGCCGTCCACGACGACGAACGCCGGGCGCGGGGTCCTCGATGCCCATCCGGGCTCGACGGGCTCGCTCGGGATCGCGATCAGCGAAGCGGTGGAGGACGCTGCGACCCATGAGGACACGAACTACGCGCTCGGCAGCGTGCTCGGGCACGTGCTGCTGCATCAGAGCGTGATCGGTCTCGAGGCGCAGCAGCAGATGGAGCTCGCCGGCGAGCAACCCGATGTGATCGTCGGGTGCGTCGGCGGCGGCTCGAACTTCGCCGGCATCTCGTACCCGTTCATGGCGGAGAAGCTCCGGGGAAATTCGAACACCCGGTTCCTCGCGACCGAGCCGGCAGCGTGTCCGACGCTCACGAAGGGCGTGTTCGCCTACGACTACGGCGATACCGCGCAGATGGCGCCGATCGTACCGATGTACACGCTCGGCCACGACTTCGTACCGGCGCCGGTGCATGCCGGAGGGTTGCGGTACCACGGCGACGCGCCGTCCATCTCCCTCCTCGTGCGCGAGGGATACATGGAGGCGAAGGCGTACACGCAGAACGCGATCTTCGAGTCGGCGGTGCTGTTCGCGAAGACTCAGGGGATCGTCCCCGCCCCCGAGCCGGCTCACGCGATCAAGGGCGCGATCGAGGAAGCCATCGCAGCGAAGGAGGCCGGTGAGGAGCGCGTGATCTTGTTCAACCTGTGCGGCCACGGTCATTTCGACATGCAGGCGTACGACGACTACTTGAACGGACGCCTGCCCGAGATCGAGTTCGATGTCGCCGACCAGCAGGCCGCGCTCGCGAACCTGCCGGAGGTTCCCGTCGGCTGAGGCCGAGGTCCGCCGGATCCAGGAGCAGGACCTGGAGTTGCTCAACCGGCTTCAGCCGATCTGGAGCTCGCACGAGTATGCGAAGCGTCTCGCGGCGCAACACCGCCACGAGATGGTCCACGTCGTCGCCTGGGACGGGGCCGTTCCCGTCGGACGCGGGATGGTGCTGTTCCCAGCGCACGAGGAGTGGTCGATCTTCGCTCACCGCGAGCGCTGCGCCGAGGTCCGCGACGTCGCAGTCATGCCGAGCCACCGCCGCCGCGGCATCGCGGCGAGGATGATGGAGGTGTTGGAGGGCGCGGCCCGCCAGAGCGGCATGCCGCGGATCGGCCTGTCGGTGTCGTTGTCGGATGATGCCGCCCCGGCTCGCGCGATGTATCAGGCGCTCGGATACCGGCATGCGCACGGGCCGATGATCTCGAGCGTGAACCTGGATGGGGACGCGGGCCCGATACCCGTCGGCGGTGTGCTCACGTTCCTGGTGAAGGAGCTGTGACCTCGCGAAGGCGTCGCTCGAGGAACGTTCGCTCCCGTGGGTTCGTTGCCAGTTCGAGCGCCCTGCGGTAGGCCATCGCCGACTCGTCGTTGCGTTGCAGCCGCCGGAGCAGGTCCGCCCGTGCCGAGTGGAACAGGTGGTACCGATCGAGTTCGTCCTGCAGCGCATCGACCAAGGGAAGTCCGATGCCCGGACCGTCGGCCATCGCGACCGCGACGGCGCGGTTCAGGCCGACCACCGGCGAGGGAGACATGGCTGCGAGCGTGGTGTAGAGCGCCACGATCTGTGCCCAGTCGGTGTCCTGGGGACGAGCGGCTCGATCGTGGAGAGCGGCGATCGCCGCTTGCACCTGATACGGACCGGGGTGCTGAGTTTCCATCGCCTGATCCAATTCGTCCAAACCCTCCGCGATCATCGACCGATCCCACTGCGAGCGGTCCTGGTCGTCGAGCAGTACGAGATCTCCCGCCGGATCGACACGCGAATCGCGTCTCGCGTGTTGGAGGAGCATGAGCGCGAGCAAACCCCGCGCCTCGGGCTCCCGGGGCATGAGCCGCACGAGCACGCGGGTGAGGCGGATCGCCTCCTCGCACAGTTCCGATCGCACCAGCGGCCCCTCGGTGGCCCGATAGCCCTCGTTGAAGATCAGGTACAACGCCGCGAGCACCGCGGGCACGCGCTCGGGCAGGAGCTCAGCGGGCGGCACCCGGTAGGGGATGCCGGCCGAGGCGATCTTCCGTTTCGCGCGCACGAGACGCTGCGCCATCGTCGCCTCGCTCGTGAGGAAGGCTCGGGCGATCTCCGGCGTCGTCAGCCCGCCGAGCGTCCGCAGGGTGAGCGCGACGCGGGCGTCGAGGGCGAGCGCCGGGTGGCAGCACGTGAAGATCAGTCGCAGCCGGTCGTCTGGGATCTGGCTCACGTCGGTCTCGTCTCCGCCGAGCGTCTCGAGCTCCGCGAGCTGATCGAGTGTCTCGGTCTTGTCGCGGAGGGTGCGCTCACGTCGTAGCCGGTCGATCGCCCGGTTCCGGGCGGTCGTGGTGATCCACGCGCCCGGGTTGTCGGGGATGCCGCGCCGGGGCCACGTCTCGAGTGCCGCGGCGAACGCCTCCTGGACCGCGTCCTCGGCGAGATCGAAGTCGCCGAGGACGCGGATCAAGGTGGCTACCGCCCGGCCCTGCTCACGCCGGAACAGACGGTCGACGAGCTCGAGCGCGTCGCGTGGTTCCTCCGAAACGACTCCCTACATCGCGTCGACGGGCCGGACCTCGATCGAGCCGTTAGCCGCCGTGGGGATCTTCGACGCGGCCTCGATCGCCTGGTCCAGGTTCTCGCACTCGATGAGGTAGTAGCCGCCGAGCTGCTCCTTCGTCTCGGCGAACGGGCCGTCGGTGGTCACCGTCTCGCCGCCCCGGACGCGGACGGTGGTGGCGTGCGAGGTGTCGTGCAGCGCGTCGCCGGCCCGCATCCATCCCTTGTCCGCGAGCCACTTCGAGTACTCCCCGTACGCCTGCCCGAGCTTGGCGCCCTCCTCCTCGGTCATCTGCGCGCCCACGGTCTCGTCGCCGTAGATCAACAACATGTACTGCATGCGCTCCTCCTTCGTCCCGGGCGACCCTCGTCGCCGCTTCACCCTAACGACGAACGGTCCCCGGCGATATCGACAACCGGGAGCTTGAGTCGGCCGATGTGCCCGACCCAGGCGCTAGGCTAAGCGGACATGGCTCCCGGCGTCGATCCCGTTGACATCCTCGATATCGACCACGAGCTCACCGACGAGGAGCGAGCGATCCGCGACGCCGTCCGCGCCTTCGTGGGAACCGAGATCTTGCCCGGCATCGGCGATTGGTTCGAGGCGGGCGAGTTCCCGCGCGAGGTCGGCAAAGGCCTTGCCGATCTCGGTTTGCTCGGTATGCATCTCACCGGGTACGAGTGCGCCGGCGCGAACGCCGTGAGCTACGGCCTCGCGTGTCTGGAGCTCGAGGCTGGCGACAGTGGGTTCCGCTCGTTCGTCTCGGTGCAGGGTTCATTGTGCATGTTCCCGATCTGGAAGTTCGGGTCCAAGGAGCAGAAGCAGACGTACTTGCCCTCGATGGCGCGCGGAGAGCTCATCGGATGCTTCGGACTCACGGAGCCGGACTTCGGCAGCGACCCGGGGAACATGCGCTCGAGCGCCCGGCGCGACGGATCGGATTGGGTCCTGAGCGGCACGAAGATGTGGATCACGAACGGAGGCATCGCAGATCTGGCGATCGTCTGGGCGCAGACCGACGACGGCATCCGTGGGTTCATCGTCCCCACCGAAAGCCCCGGCTTCTCGACGAAGGACATCCATCGCAAGCTCTCGTTGCGGGCGTCCGTGACCTCCGAACTCGTCCTCGACGAGGTACGCCTGCCCGCCGAGGCCGTCCTGCCCGAGGCCGTGGGCCTGAGGGGCCCGCTCGCGTGCTTGTCCGAGGCTCGCTTCGGGATCGTGTGGGGCGCACTGGGCGCGGCGCGCGCGTGCTACGAGAGCGCGCTCGAGCATGCGAAGACGCGCGTGCAGTGGGGCAAGCCGATCGCGGGGTTCCAGCTCACGCAGGAGAAGCTGGCGAACATGGCGCTCGAGCTCAACCTCGGGACGCTGCTGGCGCTCCACCTTGGGCGGATGAAGGACGAAGGCCGGGTCCGACCCGAGCACATCAGCTTCGGCAAGCTGAACAACGTGCGGGAGGCGTTGAAGATCGCCCGGGAGGCCCGCACGATCCTGGGCGCCAGCGGCATCACGCTCGAGTACCCGGTCATCCGGCACATGAACAACCTCGAATCGGTTCTCACGTATGAGGGCACGAGCGAGATCCACACCTTGATCCTCGGCCAGGCGATCACCGGAGAGCGTGCGTTCGAGTGACCCGGCGCCCGGTCGCTCGCCGGAGCCGCGTGTAGCCTGAAGCACAAGCACATAACCGCATGCCATCAGGAGGGACCATGACCCGCGACATCGATTGGACGCTCTTCGAGAAGGCCGTCGAGATCACCGCCTCCGCGACGCGTGGTGCCCTGGGCGGCGAGAACAGCCAGCCACCCGCGTTCGTCGCCGACGTGTTCCGCGAGGTGTGGACCGCGCTCAAGGACGCCGTGGGCGACCTGCCGGACCGGGGACGGACGGGGTTCTAGGCTCGACGATCGAGACCGCCTCGACGCCCCCCACGACCCGCGACCGCGAGGCGCTCGTCGAGTGGTTCGTCCCGAGGAGCCGCGTCTATCCGTGGCGCCGGACGCGGGATCCGTACCGCATCCTCGTGTCGGAGGTGATGCTGCAACAGACGCAGGCGGCCCGCGTGGTGGGCGCGTATCGATCGTTCCTGCGCTCGTTCCCGTCGCTTCCGTCGCTCGCGAAGGCACGGCGGAGCGCGGTCCTCGCCGCGTGGGGTGGGCTCGGCTATCCGCGACGCGCCGTGGCGCTCTCCCAGGCGGCTCGCGCGATCGTCGATGATCTCGGGGGCGCGGTCCCGTCCGAACCCACTGCCTTGCAGGAGCTCCAGGGCATCGGGCCGTACACGGCCGCCGCGGTAGCTTCCATCGCGTTCGGCGTCCCGGTGGCGGCTGTCGACACGAACGTGCGCCGGATCGTCGCTCGGGTCGCCTACGGAACGCACGCCGATGACGTCGCGCCGGCGGATCTGGCCGCGCTCGCCGGGCAGTGGCTCGATCCTCGCGCGCCGGGCGCGTGGAACCAGGCGCTCATGGATCTCGGCCGCGAGGTATGTCGTCCCACTCGCCCGCGGTGCGACGCGTGTCCGCTCGCAAGCTCCTGTCGCTTCCGTGCGCGCGGGGCGCAACCTCGCGCCTCACGCAAGAAGCACCCATCCTTCGAGGGGTCGTTGCGGCAAGCGCGCGGCGCCGTGCTGCGCGAGCTCCGGGCCGCTCCGTCCTGCACCGTGGCGACGCTCGTGAGAAGCACGGGACTCCCGATCGATCGCGTCACGGAAGCCGTGCGCGGCTTGGCGGCCGATGGCATCGCTCGTGCGACCCGAGCCGCGACCGAGGGCCACCCGCGCGCCCGCGTGGCGCTGGCCGACTGAGCACGATCCATCCCCAGGCCGAACGGGTGGGATGACCGCTCAGCCAGATCGCAGGGCGGGGAGGACCTCCCGGCCGAACAGCTCGAGAGCGAGGGTCGCGGTGGCGAGATCCATCCCCGGGTAGTGCAGCCGAACGATCAGGTGGACATCGCGCCGATCCGCGACGGGAGCGAGGACCCTCTCGAGGCCCACGGCCACCTGGTCCGGCGTTCCCGCGATCGTCGACGAGCGGAGCTCGGCGTCCGTGGGGGGAGGTGGCTCGAGCGAGTCGTGTTCCGGTGTGTCCTGGCCGTCGTCCCACGCCTGGTACGCGCCGATCTGATGCGCGATGCCCGAACGGGCCGCGGCAAGCGCTTCCGGTTCCTGAGACACGAACGCGTTCTGCAGCCACACGAACGCGATATCCGCCGGATCGCGCCCGGCCTCGCGGGCGCCCGCCGCGAGGTGTTCGAGTGCCGGTCTCACCTCATCCTCGGCGCCCGTGTCGGGGATGTAGATGAAGCCGTCGGCGAGCTGCCCAGCGCGACGCACCGCACGCTGCGCGTGCCCGCCGAGATGGATCGGGATGCCACCCGGGCGCGCGGGCGGCGGCGTGACTTTGACTCGGTCGTACCGAAAGATCTCGCCCTGGAAGGAGAAGCGACTCCCGGTCCACGCGCGGCGGAGCACCTGGATCGTCTCGACCGTGCGAGCCGCGCGCTCGCGCATCGGCACGCCGAACATCCGGAACTCCTCGGCACGCCAACCGAGCCCGAGCCCGAGGATCAATCGTCCGCCCGAGATCTGGTCCACGACCGCCGCGTCCTCGGCGAGTCGAAGCGGATCGTGTAAGGGGGTAAGCACGAGGCCCGTGCCGAGCTCGATCCGCTCGGTCACGGCGGCGAACGCGGCGAGCATCGGGAGCAGCGACGGCAGGTAGCCGTCGGAGGACCCGTGGTGCTCGCTCACCCAGGCCGAGTCGAACCCGAGGTCTTCGGCACGTCGGACCAGCTCCAACGTCTCCCGGTACTCCGTCGCGAACGTCCTCGAGGAACCCGAAGGGAGCTGGCCGGTGAACAATCCGGCGCCGATCTTGACGCTCATGGAGCCGCACCCTACCGACGGTCTCGGATGCCGTCCAACGGGCGACAGGTCGCGTCATGATGGAAGCATGCGTGTGCGGATCGACCGCGGCTCCGGCGTTCCCGAGTCCGAGCAGCTCCGCCGGAAGGTGGCCGGGCTCATCGAGCGGGGAACGCTCGGGCCCGGTGAGCGGCTCCCAACCGTGCGAGCGCTCGCGGAGCAGCTCGGGTTGGCGGTCAACACGGTGGCGAAGGCATATCGAGAGCTCGAGGTTGCCGGGTCCCTCGTCGCGCGGGGGCGGCTCGGGACCTTCGTGGCCGACACGCTTGCGGTGCCTCCACCTGGGGCCGAGGCCCTGCTCGCGGAGGCCGCCGAGATCTTCGCTCGTCGCGCACGGCAGCTCGGCTTCGAGCGATCCGAGGCGCTCGAGCACGCACGCCGTGCCCTCGGCGCTCGCTGAGGACTGCCGAGGTGGAGTCTCCGTCAGGGCGTGAGATATGGGCGCTCGGGTTGCGGCACCGAGGTGACCTCCGAGGCGTTCACGATCACCTCGCGGCCGATCGGATAGATCGTTCCCTTCACCTCGACCCAGTCGTTCGACTGGAACTGGCCGGGCGTGACGTTCACGACGCGCACTTCCGCGATCGTCGCGTCGGCGACACAGCACGTGACGATGTACCGCGTCAGCAAGATCTCGCCGGCGGGCGTGTCCCCGTAGATCGTCACGAAACCGACGAAGTCGACGGGCTCGCCCGCACGCTTCGCGAGGGCCTGCTCGCCCTCCTTCGACGTCTGCGCCGCCGCCACGTCGATCATCGAGAGCTCCCCGGTCGAGATGTCGCCGACGGCTGTCGCGATCCCGCTGCCCGCGAAGCTCGAGCGCTTCGCGGCCGAGAACTGTCCGAGCGTGGCCGGCGGCAGGACGAGGAGCAGCACCACGGGCACGACCATGAGGCCCATGATCCACGCCTCGCGCCGGCCGAGCGGCTCGGGCTGCCGAACCCGCGCCGAGGCCAAACGCCCGACCGACGCGAGGCTCAGCAGCACGGCCGCGACCGGCACCACCCAGCTCGTCCGCGTCGACAGGTAGAGCGCGTCGCGCCCGCTGAGCAGCAGGAACCAGAACAGCGCAGCCCACGCGGCGAGCACCAGCGCCCCCCCGATCCTCGACGGGCTCCAGCCCAGCTTCGACCCCATCTCGCGTTCACGGTCGAGCGGGGCGACGGTCACGCTCATCCGGAGATCACCTTCACCCACATCGCGCCGACGAACGTCGTCGCTGCGAC
>JBDTYT010000077.1:0-7773 GCA_040005555.1 Actinomycetota bacterium
GGCGTTCGTTCGGTCGCACTTCGACGCCGTGGAGCTGCGGATCGCGGACGCACCGGCCGACGACGAGCTCGTGATCGCCGTCGCCGTGACCGACGGTGGCCGTCCCCTCCCGAGGGTGGGTGGGCTCACGGCCGACGAGGCCGTCGGCGAGGACGGCCTGCGCTGAGCCGAAGGACGCAGCCATGAGCAACCTGGTGATCCGGAACATCGGCACCATCGCTACCGGCGACGTCGCAGCGCCACTCGCCGAGGGCGACACGATCGTCGTGCGCGACGGGATCATCGCGTCCGTGGGGCCGGAGGCCGGGGCCGGGACGGACGGGATCTCGGCGTCGATCGACGCTGCCGGGGCCACCGTGATCCCCGGACTCTGCGACAACCACACGCACCCGGTGTTCGGCGACTACACGCCGCGCCAGCAGCAGTCCGACTGGATCGAGTCGTGTCTGCACGGCGGCGTGACCACGATGATGTCGGCGGGCGAGCCGCACCTGCCGGGCCGTCCGACCGATCCGATCGGGGTCCGGTCCCTCGCGATCCTCGCTCATGCCTCGTTCGAGAAGCTCCGCCCCGCGGGCGTGAAGGTCCACGCCGGCGCGGTGCTGCTGGAACCCGGCCTCACCGAGGACGACTTCCGTCAGATGGCGGCGGCCGGCGTCGGGCTGGTCGGCGAGATCGGCATCTCCGGCGTGAAGGATCCCGACGTCGCGGCCCAGATGGCGCGGTGGGCGCAGGCCGCCGGCATGATCGTGATGGTGCACACCGGCGGCGCCTCGATCCCCGGCAGCGGGGTGATCGGCGCCGACTTCGTCGTCTCGGTCCGACCCGACGTGGCGGGACACACGAACGGCGGTCCCACGGCGCTCCCCCTTGCCGACGTCGAGCGGATCCTCGACGAGACCGACGCGCGCGTCGAGGTGGTGCACAACGGGAACGTGAAGGCGGCGGGCGAGGTCGCCGCCCTCGTGCGAACCCGCGGCGAGGTCGAGCGGCTCGTGATCGGGACCGACGCACCGGCTGGGTCCGGTGTCCAGCCCCTTGGGATCCTCCGCACGATGTCGTGGGTGGCCTCGCTCGGCGGGCTCGATCCGGAGCTCGCGGTCGCGGCCGCCACCGGCAACGTCGCCGCGCTCCACGGCCTGAACGTCGGCGTGCTCGCGCCCGGGCGCGAGGCAGACATCGTCGTCGTCGACGCGCCGCTCGGGTCCCAGGCCGCGGACGCGCTGGGTGCGCTCGCGATCGGCGACACGCTCGCCGTCGCGACGACCGTGATCGACGGCGTCCCGCGATTCTCGAAGAGCCGCAACACCCCCCCGCCGGTTCGGCCGATCGTGGTCGAGGCCTGAGCGGAGCGCTCCTACAACCCTTCCGAGTACTCCTCGTCGGTCACCGGCTCCGCCCACTCCGGCGCCCCGCCGCCGTTCACGGCGTAATGCGCCATCGGCGCGTCGGGTGCACCACCGTGGAAGTGCCACTCGTCCGGCCCGACGTGGATCACATCGCCGGGGAGCAGGAGGTGCCCCGCCTCGCCACGGGATCGCACCCACCCCCGCCCCGAGATACCGATGAGGAACTGCCCGCCGGGATGCCGGTGCCAGCGCGTGCGCGCCCCGGCAACGAAGTGGACGATGCCGACGTTCGTGCCATGTGGGTCGGCAATCGTCGATCCGAGCGAGACCTCCCCCGTGAATCGATCCTGTTCGCCCTGGGTGAATGGACGCTCCGACGCTCGTGAGATCTCCATGGTCACCGAGGATACGCGGCGGTGCCCCGCTGAAGTCGGCGACCGTCACGACCTCGCCGATCGATCAAGAGGATCCGTCCGGTTGACCTCGAGGATCGGGGCGGACACACTCCTGCGGATCATGTCGCCCTTATCGACGCTGGATGAGGATCTGCTTCGAGCCCTCGCGGCCAACTGCGGGGGCGCCTACCTCGTGGGCGCACAAGCCCCCGGGAGGCCCTATCGCGTGGAGGACGACCTGATGTTGTCCGACCTCGGCTTGCCGATCGCGCTGCCGCCGAACAACGCCACCTTGCTCCGCGCGCCACACGGTGCACGTGAGTTCGAAGGTCTCGAAGCACGCGCCCGGGAGTTCTTCTCCGTCTCGCCTGGCGGCGGATACGAGATCTGGAGCATCTGGCCGACGACCGATCTGGCGCCCTTCGGCTACTCGCTCTTCGTGACGCCGTGCATGATCCGAGAACCCGGGGGCGAGCCGCGCGCGTGCCCGCCCGAACTCGAGGTGGCGGAAATCGATGGGGACGCCGGGATCCGGGAGGTCTGGAGCGTCATCGATGAGGTGTTCTGCGAGCATCTCGTTCCCGAGCCCCTGTGGGACGCTCGGATGCTGAGCGATGACTACCGGGTCTGGGTCGGGCGCCTCGACGGTCGCGCGGTCGCGACGGCGACTGCTTACGTGAGCGACGGCTTCGTGGGGATCTACGGGGTGGCGACGCTGGCTGAGGTCCGCGGATGCGGCTACGGCGAGGCGGTGACATGGGCCGCGACGCGTTGCCGCCCGAGTCTGCCCGCGACGCTTCAGGCGAGCGAGATGGGCAAGACCGTGTACGAGCGGATGGGCTACCGGACGATGACGACGTTCGACGTGTGGGAGCGGGCGGATCGATCGGCACGAGCGGACATCAGCGTCGGAGCTGATCCGGCTCCCGAACGGGGACTTCCCGCCCAGAGAGTGGACGGTCCATGATGTGCGCCACCGGAAGGGAGGACGCGTGATGGGGGCGGGCACCACGGCAGCGGCGACGACCTTCATCCGAGGTGACGGCAAGGAGAAGGTGACCGGTGTGGGGCGCTACACCGCCGACCTCACGATGACCGGGATGGCCTACGCCAAGTTCCGCTACACCGACCACCCCCACGCGAGGATCCTTCGGATCGACACGACGAAGGCGCGCGCGGTGCCGGGCGTCGTCGCGGTGCTCACGCAGGAGGACCTGCCCGACGTTCGATTCGGAGGCTTGGTGCTGGACCGCACGCTGTTCGCCAAGGACGTCGTGCGCTTCGAGGGCGAGATCGTGGCGGGCGTGGCCGCGCTCACCGAGGAGATCGCAGCGGAGGCCGCGGCGTTGATCGAGGTGGACTACGAGCCCCTGCCGGCGATCACGGACTTCGTGGCGGCGATGGAGCCCGACGCTCCCCTGATCCACCCCGACTGGGCCTCGTACGAGCGCGACGAGGGCATGGTGGCGAGCGGCAACACGATCTCCTACAGCACGATCGTCAAGGGAGACGCCGACGCCGCCATGGCCCAGGCCGACGTCGTCGTCAAGGGTCGCTACGAGTCGGACGCGTCGCAGGGCGTGCCGATCGAACCGCGGGCCGTGCTGGCCGAGTGGCGGGGCGACGAGGTCACGATCTGGTCCTCGACGCAGGTGCCGTATGCCGCGCGCGCCGGAGTCGCGCAGACGTTGCAGATCCCCGAAGCGAACGTGCGGGTCGTCGTCCCATTGCTGGGCGGGGGGTTCGGGGCCAAATGCGACCTTCATTTCGAGGCTCAGGTCGCGGCGCTCGCCCGCGCGGCGCGGCGACCCGTGAAGTTGGTCTTCTCCCGCGAGGAGGAGTTCCGGGCGATCGCCCAGCGGCGCGAGGGCATCGTGATGGAGTTCGAGACCGGCGCGACGCGCGACGGACACCTGCTGGCGCGCAAGGCGCGCCTGGTCCTGGACAAGGGCGCGTACTGCGGCGAAGGGGGGTTCTTGGGACAGATGGCCGCGATGCACGCGTGTGGCCCGTACCAGATCGACAACGTCTTCGTGGAGTCCTATCTCAACTACACGAACCACCAACCCTCGGGCTCGGTCCGTGCACCGACCGCGCCGCAGGTGTGCTGGGGGCTCGAGCAGCACATGGATGAAGTGGCGCGGGAACTCGGCATCGACCCGGTGGAACTTCGCCGGCGCACGGTGATCGAGAAGGGCGCCGAGGGGCCCACGCGCCAGATCTTCGATGAGGTCGGGATCAAGCAGACGCTCGAGCGCGCCGTCGAGATGATCGGCTACGACCGCGAGCTCCCGCAGGACGAGGCGATCGGCGTAGCGGTCGGCTGGTGGCCCTGCATGCCGGCCCCCTCGGGCGCCTACATCCACCTGAACGGTGACGGCAGCGGCACGATCGTGACCGGTTCGCAGGAAAACGGCAGCGGAGCCGTCATGGCCATGCCGACGTACGTGGCCGAGGAGCTCGGCATGGATCCCCACGACTTCACGCTCCTTTACCAGGACACCGCCGCAGCCAACTGGGATATGGGGTCGTGCGGGTCGCAGACCACGTTCAACTCCGGGCGGGCGATCTTGGCGGCGGCGGTCGACGTGCGCGACCAGCTCCTCGACGCCGCTGCGGCCGAGCTCGAGGTCGACCGGGGGGACCTGGAGCTCGCCGAGGGCCGCGTTCGGGTGAAGGGCTCGCCGGATCGATCCGTCTCGATCGCGAGCCTCGCGGAAGGCGACACGATCCACGGGAAGGGCTCGGGCGAGGTGCCCGAGGTGCCCACCGGCGACACGGGAGGGTGCGTCGGCCGCTTGGGGAACGAGACGTTCCTTGCCCCGCAGCTGATCACGCAGGCGGCTCACGTGAAGGTCGATCGCGAGACCGGCGTCGTGCGCGTGCTGAAGGTGGCCGCGGCGCACGACTGCGGCGTGATCCTCAACAGGATCGGCGCCGACGGCCAGGTCACTGGAGGCGTCGTGATGGGTGTCGGCCTGGCGATCTCGGAGGGAACGCAGCTCGACGAGGAGGGCCGGCAGAGGAACCCGCACCTGCTCGACTACAAGCTCATCACGTGCTCCGACGCCCCGGAGATCGAGGTCGACTGGATCCAGATCCCCACCGCGGGAGCGGGCCCGCGCGGCTCGAAGGGTGTGGGCGAGCCCCCGCAGGTCCCCACCGCGGGCGCGATCGCCAACGCGATCGCCAAGGTGCTGGGAACGCAGGTCCGCCATCTCCCGATGACCCCCGAGCGGGTCTGGTCGGCGTCCCGGGGGGTCGAGGGATGACGCGGTCGTTCACGTGGGCCGTCACGGTCGAAGACGCCCTGGCCGCGATCGGATCGGGAGCCCGGCCGGTGGCCGGCGGGACCGACCTGGTGGTCGGGGCGCGCCAGGGCAAGGCATCGCTTCCGGAGGCCATCGTCGCGGTCGATCGGATCGCGTCGTTGGGAGGGATCGTTGAGGTCGACGGTGGCCTGCACCTTGGGACCCTGGCCACGCACGAAGAGATCGTGGCGAACGAGGTGATCCGCGAGCGCTTCTCCGCGCTCGCCGACGCCTCCGCGATCGTCGGCTCCCACGCGACGCGCGCACACGGCACGATCGGTGGCAACGTGATGAACGCCTCGCCGGCGATGGACGCGGGCGGGCCGCTGCTGTGCTTCGACGCGTCCGCCACCCTGCGATCCGAAGCAGGTGAGCGGACGGTGCCGCTCGGCGAGCTCTGGACAGGGCCGGGAAGCACCACTGCCGATCCGCACGAGTTGCTTGTCGGGATCGAGGTGCCGGCGCCGAAGATGATGACCGGCTCCGCGTACGTCCGGCTCGAGTACCGGCGCCAGATGGAGATCGCCATCGTGGGCGCGACGGCCGTCGTCACGCTGGATGCCGGTTCGGTCACCCACGCTCGCGTCGCCATCACCGCGCTGGCCCCGACGATCCGCCGCATCCCGGAGGCGGAGGCCGCGCTCGCCGGCTCCGACGGAGGCGACGAGGCGATCGCCACTGCCGCTCGCGCCGCCGGCACCGGCTCGTCGCCGATCACCGACGTCCGAGGATCGGCCGGGTACCGAACGGCCATGGCCGAGGTGATCGCCCGCCGGGCGATCGTCGCAGCGCTCGCCCGCGCTCGGGGCGAGCAGGTCTCGATCCCCGCTAGCGCCGCAACGCGCGGAGCGACCGCATGAACGTTCCCGCCACCCTCAACGTGAACGGCACCCCATACTCCGTGGAACTCGATCCCCACATGAGCCTGCTCGACGCCGTCCGTACCGTGGTCGGCCTCACGGGCTCGAAGGAGGGATGCGACGACTCCGAGTGCGGCGCTTGCATGATGCTGCTGGACGGCAAGCCGGTGAACTCGTGCAGTTACCTGGCCCTGCAGGCGGACGAGCGCGACGTCACGACGGTCGAGGGCCTCGCGGACGGCGACGAGCTCGTTCCGCTGCAGCGCGCCTTCCTGGAGCAGGGCGGCGTGCAATGCGGCTTCTGCACCCCCGGCATGCTGATCTCCGCCACCGCGCTCCTGCGCGCGAACCCCGATCCGTCCGATGACGACGTGCGCATCGCGCTGTCGGGGAATCTATGCCGGTGCACGGGGTACGACGGGATCGTCCGAGCCGTGCGCGGCGTGGCCGCCTCCGGAACGGACGTCTGACTCAGCTCGCCGATCAAGGCCCGCCCAGAATGGCGTCTGTTCCGTCCGGTCCGACGACCGTCGATATCCATTCACGTTCGTTCGGGCAGTTGACGACTTCTGGTCTTTGCAGTCAGTCATCGTGGTCGACAAGGAGCGAACGACAACCGAGGCGGCGTCCCCCCGCTAGGCCGTCCGGCGCGCCCGAAGACGGTTGCGGGCGTGGCGTAGCGCCAGCACCGAGACGAAGTCGCGCACACGCGCATCACGGGAACAAGTCGACCGCTTCGACCGCCTCCCGTTCGACATCGGCTCCTGGGACGGCCTCGAACTCGAGGCGCAGTTGCTCGGCGACCCTTGTCGTGATCCGCTGGTGTTGCTCTGTTCGAGAAACCTCGTCGGGCCTGGATGTGTTCGCCAATGCCCCCTCCTGCACGCGGCCTGGCATTCGATGGACGGGAGACGCTAGCGCGACCCGTCAGACCTGGCAACCTGCAATCGGCCTGTTTCGATGTGGAGTTAGGCGGCCGTTTGGCTCCGCGCCGAAGGGGAATCTCGGATGCGAAGAACGATGAGGGGAGGTCACCATTGAACGCTGCTGAGAAGGCTGTTCGTGGCGCCGACCGCTTCCACCAACGGCGGCGGTGGCTCGCGTTCCCCTACGCGGTGGTGAAGAAGTTCGGGGACGACGAGGCCGGGAACCTGGCGGCGTTGGTGGCGTACTACGGGTTCTTCTCGGTGTTCCCGTTGATGCTGGTGTTCGTGACGGTTCTCGGGATGCTGCTCCGAGGGAACACCGGTTTGCAGGACAGCATCGTGCACTCCGCATTGGCGAAGTTCCCGGTCGTGGGAACGCAGATCTCGAACAACATCCACTCCCTCACGGGAAGCAGCCTAGCCTTGGGGGTCGGCATCGCGTTGAGCTTGTGGGCCGGCCTCGGGGTCGTGAAGGTCATGCAGACGGCCATGAACACCGTGTGGAACGTGCCCTACCGGTACCGTCCCAACTTCCTTCGGTCCACGATCCGAGCGTTGATCATGCTCGCGGTCCTCGGCGTCATCACCCTGGCTTCGGCTGCGGCGGGCAGCGCGGGAGCGGCGAGTCACACGTGGTGGTGGGTGGTCATCGGGATCGTCGTTTCCCTGGTGCTGAACTTCGTCCTGTTCATGTTGGCGTTTCGCATCCTCACCACCGAGGATCTCTCGTGGGCCGATGTGCGGCCCGGAGCGATCATCGGCGCAGTGGCGTGGACCGTCCTCCAGGCTCTCGGCGGCTACTACGTCGCGCATCAGCTCAAGGGAGCCAGCGACACCTACGGGACCTTCGCCACGGTGATCGGCCTGCTGGCCTGGATCTACCTCGGTGCCCAGGTGACGCTCTACGCCGCGGAGGTGAACGTGGTGAAGAA
>JBDTYT010000078.1:0-7766 GCA_040005555.1 Actinomycetota bacterium
ACACGCTCGAGGGTCACTACCGCGACATGTGCGACATCGAGTTCACGATCGAGAAGGGCAAGCTCTGGATCTTGCAGACGCGCATCGGCAAGCGCACCGCGTTCGCCGAGTGGGTGATGGCGTCCGACATGCTCGACGAAGGGCTCATCGATGAGGACACGGCGCTCCTTCGCGTCGACGCGAACCGCCTCGAGGAGCTGTTCAAACGGACCGTCGACGCGAAGGACGCCGATCCCATCGCGACCGGACTGAACGCGTCGCCGGGTGCCGCCACCGGTACGGTGGTCTTCACCGCCGACGAGGCGCAGGAGCGTGCGAGGTCGGGGGACAAGGTCATCCTCGTTCGGCGCGAGACGACGCCTGACGACTACCACGGCATGATTGCCTCCCAGGGGATCCTCACGAGCGCAGGCGGGACGAACTCGCATGCCGCGGTCGTGGCCCGGGGCGAGGGCATCCCCGCCGTGTGCGGCGCGGACGCGATCAAGATCGACTTCGCATCGCGTTCGTTCACGGCGAACGGCACGACGGTCAACGAAGGCGACGTCATCACGATCGACGGGTTCACCGGCCGCGTCTACGTGGACCAGCTCCCGCTTGAGGAATCGGTCCTGGAGAAGGCGAGGGCCGGGGACGCGGCGGCTCGCGAGGAGAAGATCTGGAAAGCGTTCGAGCGGCTGATGGCGATCGCGGACGCCCGTCGGCGGCTGCGCGTGCGCGCGAACGCCGACACTCCCGATCAGGCCGAGAACGCTCGCGAGCGCGGTGCGGAGGGCATCGGCCTGTGCCGGACCGAGCACATGTTCCTCGGCGAGGAGCGGGTCGGGGCCGTACGCCAGATGATCTTCGCCGTGACCCCCGAGGAGGAGCAAGCAGCCTACGACGTGCTCCTCCCGCTGCAGCGCAACGACTTCGTGGGGATCTTCCGAGCGATGAGCGGACTCCCGGTCACCGTCCGGCTGCTCGATCCGCCGCTGCACGAGTTCTTGCCGAACCAGGTCGACCTGGCGGTGGAGGTCGCGCTCGGCGAGGCTCGCGGCGATGACGTGAGCGAGCCCAAGCGCGTGCTCCAGAAGGTGAACGAGCTGCACGAGACGAACCCGATGCTCGGCTTGCGCGGGGTCCGGCTGGGGATCGTGAAGCCCGGGTTGTACGCCATGCAGGTCCGCGCGATCTGCGAAGCCGCCGCCGCCGCGAAGAAGGAGGGAGCCGACCCGAGGATCGAGATCATGATCCCGCTCGTCGCGGCCGCCCCCGAGCTCCGCCAGATGCGCGAGGAGCTCGAGCCCGTCGCCCGTGATGTGCTCGAGCGTGAGTCGGTCGAGCTCGAGCACCTCGAGTGGGGAACGATGATCGAGCTTCCGCGCGCGGCCGTCACCGCGGCCGAGATCGCGGAGGGGGCCGACTTCTTCTCGTTCGGGACGAACGATCTCACGCAGACGGCGTTCGGGTTCTCGCGCGATGACATCGGCAAGTTCGTCGGGATGTACGAGGAGCGCAAGCTCGTCCCCGCGAACCCGTTCGTGACCATCGACCGGGCCGGCGTCGGTCGACTGATGCGGATCGCGTCCGAGGAGGGCAGGGCCGCGAACACGACGCTGCACCTCGGGATCTGTGGTGAGCACGGCGGCGATCCCGCGAGCGTGGTCTTCTGCCACGAGCTCGGTTTGGACTACGTGAGCTGCTCTCCCTTCCGCGTCGAGACCGCGCGTCTGGCCGCCGGACAAGCTGCCATAGGAGCCGCAGAGACCGCGTCGAAGTAACGAGAGAATCCCCCGCCGTCGGAGCAGGTTCCTCCATCCTGGGGATTCGCGCCGCACGCTCGGTCGTCTAGGCTCCTCGCTCTCCCCACCTCCCCCGCGGACCAGGAGGTGGACCGTGAGCTCTCCGGAGCCCACAGCTCGATCGCGGCGGTTCGATCGCCTGATGCCGGTTGCGATCGCGGTGGTGTTGGTCGTCGCTCCCGTGCTCGTCGGCTGGCATTGGGCGAAGCTCGGGTGGCGGGACAAGCATTACAACTACCCGGCGACACCGACCGGTTACGCGCAGATCGTGAATCGATTCGGCCAGCCGTGCAACGCGGACGCGTCGGCGATCTCGATGAAGTGGCCCGCGTCCGACAACGGCGTGACGTACACCCCTCGGTTCCACAGGAAGCTTGGCGGATATCCCACCGAGATGGTGTCGAACAAGGGTGGCAAGTCGACGAACTTGGACAACGACGTATACGGGCACATCCAGAACGCCCATCTCAGCCAGTACACGAAGAGCGGCATCTGGGGGTACCTGTGCCGGTACATCGCCGGTACGACGACCTGGAGCACACACGCGTGGGGCATCGCGATCGATATCTCCGCGTCGTACGAGCCGCAGGGCAGCTGCACGAGCACCGTCAACAAGAACTTCGCCTACATCTTCAAGCAGCACGGGTGGCGCTGGGGGCTCGACTTCTGCGATCCGATGCACTTCCAGTACGCGTTCGGCTACTAGCCCGAGGGAGGAGCGCAACCATGAAGCGATCGATCGGCACGGCCATGGCGTGGACCGTAGGATTCCTCGCCGTGATGGGGATCTTGGCGTTGATCGGCAGGGCGGCGAGCAACGCCTCCGGGTCGCCTGCGGCGGTCGGTCCGCGGATGACACCGGACAACGGAGCGGGCGAGCTGTTGGTGCCGGTGGTCGGCGGGGTGTACGGGACGCGCGATGAAGCCGTCGCGGCGAACGCCTCGATGCAGCTCGGGGACCTCCAGGGGTATTACGTGGTGCCCGTCGCTCAGTTCCAGGGATTCCGCGAAGGGGTCGGGGTGCCGGGAGACTTCGCCCTCGTGTCCGTGTTCCGAACCGACGAAGGCGCGCAGGAGTTCGCCGAGTTCGTTCAGTCGTTCGGTTACCCGGCCACGATCCTCGCGGATCGCGTCCGGAGCCTCGGCGGTCTGTACGCGGGTCTCGGCCAGGAGCGCAACCTCGACGGCACTGGTCCGTTGCTTGGGCCGATCCCGGAGTCGATGCCGTGAGGCGCGGTGCGCCGTCCCGGTTCGCGATCCTCTCCGTGATGGCAGTCACCGTCGCGTGCGGGAGGGGCCCCGGGCCGGGTGGTGCCGCCACGACCGCCCCGATCACCCCGGATGAGATCGTGACGTGCGAACCGGGTTTCTCTCAGATCGCCGGGTTCGACCAGACGAAGCGCTCCGAGGATCCCTACGTCGATCACGTGGGCATCCGCCTCGACCTGGAGGACGCAGACCACCACGAGATCCACTACTTCGCGGGGATCCCCGGCGAGTTTGGCGAGGGACTTCCCGCCAACGAACAGGTGACGGTGGCCGTCGGGCTCCAGGCGAGTCTGCTCGGGCAGGATACGACGTGGGTGTTGGCGTGGGATGCCTCGGGGCCGTGCGGCCGGCGAGCGGTACTGGGCGAGGGCCTCACGCATGACGAGTTCCTCGAAACGATCCGGTCGGCCGGGATCATCCCGGCCGAGTGACCGACGGCATCGTCGGGCTCGGCCCGCGCGAGGAGCAACGGAGCGTCGGGGGGCGCTTGTAGATTGGTTGGGTGGGCGCGATCCGCCGCCACCCCATCATCAGCTCGGTCCTCCTTGTGCTCGTCTGCCTGCTCCCGGTCGTTGGCTTCACCGCGCTCGCGGTTTGGCGTGCGGCGCACACCGATGACGCCAGCCGGATCGAGCACGTCGACGCGATCTTGGTGCTCGGGGCGGCCCAGTACAACGGCACCCCGTCGCCCGTGTTCGTGGGCCGGCTCGATCACGCCGTGTTGCTGTATCGGGAGGGGCGGGCGGACACCGTGATCGTGCTCGGCGGCTCCGAACCGAGGGACCGGACCACGGAGGCCGCGGCCGGACGCGACTACCTGGTTCAGCACGGTGTTCCCGAAACATCCGTCATCGCGGAGCCGGTCGGCAACACGACCCTCGAGAGCTTGCGGGCGGCCGCGACCTACATGCACGACCACGACATGCGGAGCGCGTTCCTCGTCTCCGATCCGTGGCACAACCTGAGGATCAAGCGGATGGCCGGCGATCTCGGCATCCAAGGGTACGCTTCGGCAACGTGGACGTCGGCGGCGCGCACCGAGGGCACGCGCTTCGAGGGGTACCTCCGCGAGACGTTCGCCTACCTCTACTACCGGATCCTCGGCCGCTGATCGCGATCGGTCCCGGCGTCGGGACCGAAGACCTCTCAAGTGACGGTGAGCGTACCCTTCATGCCCAACTGCACGTGGAACTTGCAGAAGAACTCGTACGTGCCGGGTTGAAGGTCGATCGTCACGTCTTGGGATCCGAGCGGGTCGTTCGTGATGTCGACGCTCATCCCCTTGACCGTGAAGTTGTGCGGCGTGCCCGCGTTCCCGTTCTTGATCGTGATCGTTTCGCCGCTACCCACGGTGAACGTGGCCGGGTCGAACGAGTAGTTGTCTTGTTGGATCGTCATGACAGAGTTGCCGCTCGGCTGTGACCCTCCGCTCGAGCCCATCGCCCCGTTCCCACCGCCGCCCTTGCCGTACCCGCCGCCGCCGCCGTACCCGCCGCCGTATGCACCGCCCCCGCTCGAGCCGCTCGAGCCCTGGGAACCGCTACTGCCGGTGGTGCCTCCTCCGGCGGAGGGCCCCGAGTTGTCGCTCTTCCCGCAAGCGGCCGCGAGCATGAGGAGGGCAGCGATCGCCACCGCGAGCTTCGCTCCGAGCCGGTCGGTGCTCATGTGATCCTCCTGTCGACGTCTGAGAGGCAGTACGGCCGAGGGGCTCGCGCGGCCTCCCGAGGCCTGGGCCGAGGGACGGACGTGGGGCCGGATCCAAGGCCTGACCTGTCGGCACCCCGAGCTAGTATGCGCGTGTGCTGAGCCCCCGAGAGCGCACAGAAGAGATCGAACGCGACACGCTCTCATCCAACGCGACCCTGTCCTCCGTGGTCAAAGGGCGCGAGCGCGAGGAGCAGCCGGATCCACTGCGGACCTGTTTCCAGCGGGACCGCGACCGTATCGTGCACTCGAAAGCGTTCCGGCGGTTGAAGGACAAGACGCAGGTGTTCCTCGTGCCCGAGGGGGACCACTATCGCGTGCGGCTCACCCACACGCTCGAAGTGTCGCAGATCGCGCGCACCGCGGCGCGGGCACTCCGCCTGAACGAGGATCTCGCCGAAGCGATCGCGCTCGGTCACGATCTGGGTCACACGCCGTTCGGACACCTCGGCGAGCAGGCGCTGACGCCGTTCCTCGGCCGGCCGTTCCGGCACAACGAGCAGAGCCTGAGGATCGTCGATCACCTCGAGAACGACGGCGACGGGCTCAACCTGTCGTGGGAGGTGCGCGACGGCATCGTGAACCACACGTGGTCGATGCCGCAGCCCGCCACGCTCGAGGCGCAGGTCGTGCGATTCGCCGATCGCATCGCGTATGTGAACCACGACGTCGACGACGCCATCCGCGCGGGTGTCCTCACCGAGCGAGAGCTCCCGCCGCAGGCCACCGAGGAGCTTGGGAACAGCCACGGCGAGCGCATCAACGCGCTCGTCACCGATCTGATCGAGCACAGTGACGGCCCCGAGGTCCGGCTCTCACCTGGAGCTTTCGGCGCGCTCGACGTCCTGCGCGATTTCATGTTCGACCGCGTCTACCTCCGCGACGAGGCCCGCGCCGAGCAGGACAAAGCGATCGGCCTGGTACGGTCGCTCTTCGCGTACTACCTCGACCACCCCGACCAGGTGCCCGCCGAGTACCATCGTGCACCGGGGGATCTGCCCACCCGCGTGGCCGACTACATCGCCGGCATGACGGATCGGTTCGCCCTGCGCACCTACGAACAGCTCTTCCTTCCCCGGGGCTGGCTACTCTAGGACCTGGGGGACAGGCGTGCCCGGACGGATCAGGGAAGAGGACCTCGCGACGGTCCGCGAGCGGACCGACATCGTGAAGGTCATCTCGGGGTACCTCTCGTTGAAGAAGGCCGGGGCGGACCGCATGGTCGGGCTCTGCCCGTTCCATACCGAGAAGACGCCGTCGTTCTCCGTGTCGCCCTCGAAGCAGATGTACTACTGCTTCGGATGCGGCGAGGGAGGGGACACCATCAAGTTCCTGCGCGAGATCGAGCATCTCGAGTTCGCGGAGGCGGTCGAGCGGTTGGCGAAGGAATCGGGTATCACCGTCCGTTATGAGGGCGACACGCCCTCCGACCGCCGAGCGGCCTCGCGCCGCCAGATCCTTCAACGCGCGAACGAGGAAGCGGCCGCCCTCTATCACCGAATCTTGGTGGAGGAGCCCGAAGCAGCGGAAGCTCGGTCGTACATCCAGGGCCGCGGCGTCGATCAAGAGACCGCCGAGCGGTTCGGGATCGGCTACGCGCCGCGAGCGGCCGACTTCCTACTCCGACAGCTGCAGCCGAGCGGGATCTCGGCCGAGATCCTCGTCGAGGCGGGGCTCGCGCTTCGCGACCAAGAAACCGGAGCGGTGCGGGACCGGTTCCGCGGGCGCATCTCGTTCCCGGTGCACGATCTGTCCGGCCGCTCGATCGGCCTCGGCGCCCGCATCGTGCCGGGTGAGCGCGAGGACGGTCCGAAGTACCTCAACTCGCCCGAGACGCCGATCTACCGCAAGGGCGAGACGCTGTACAACCTGCACCGCGCGAAGGGAGCCATCGCTCGATCGGGCGAGATCTACGTCGTCGAGGGCTACACGGACGTGATCGCGCTCGCGCAGGCGGGCATCGACACCGCAGTGGCCACGTGCGGGACGGCACTCGGCGAGGGACACTTCCGGCTCGCATCACGCTTCGCGCAACGCATGGTCTTGTCGTTCGACTCGGACGAGGCCGGTGCTCGGGCGGCCGAGCGCGCGTTCGCGTTCGTGGAGCAGTTCGGTGTGCAGCCCGTGGTGCTCATCCTCCCCGAGGGACAGGATCCGGCCGACTTCGTGAACGCGCACGGCGCGGACGCCCTGCGCGCGCTCGCGGCCGAGGCGACGCCGCTCATCGAGTACATGATCCGGCGCAGCGTCCAGCGGCACGACCTATCCACGATCGAAGGACAGAGCGCGGCCGTGGCCGGGTCATTGCACCTCATCGAGGGACTCTCGGACCCGGTCCGACAGGGGGAGTATGCCCACCTGTTGGCCGAGCTCGCTGGGGTGAGCGAGGGCTCCGTC
The DNA here is from genome assembly GCA_040005555.1 of Actinomycetota bacterium. Taxonomy (GTDB): domain Bacteria; phylum Actinomycetota; class UBA4738; order UBA4738; family HRBIN12; genus JBDTYT01. Next base: position 7,155 of record JBDTYT010000078.1, read on the forward strand.
GTGATCGCCCTGGAGCGCCGGGTCTCGGGCCGCCCGGTCGAGGTCCGTCAGGCGATCAAGCGGGCCTCGGCGCAGGAACGGGTCGAGCGCGAGATGCTCCGCATGCTCGCTCGCGACCAGACGTCGTTCGACCGTCTGGCCGCGCTCCTCACCGAGGATCATTTCCGTTCGGCACAGCATCGGTCCCTCTTCGCCACGCTCGTCACCGCCGGGGGCGACGTACGGGCGTTCGTAGAACGCGACGACGATGACGCGATGGTGCGGGAGTTGTCGGCGCTCGCACTCGAGCCCATCGACGGAGAGCCGAACATCGACTACGCGTTCGAGGTGTGGTCCCGGCTGCAGGAGTTCGTGTTGAGACGGCGGAGCACCGCGCTGCGCCAGCAACTGCAGAAGCTCAACCCCACCATCGACCCTACCTACGATGAGCTGTTCCAACAGCTCATCGCCGCGGACGGTGAGCTGCGACGCCTCCGGGAGCATCGCGGTGTTCCTGCAGAGCTCCGGCCGTGAGCCACGGGTCAGCCCTCGTGCGGTCTCGTACACTTTCCAGCAGTCCCCCCGCGCGCAAGGAGCCCCGTTGACCGAAGTTGCCCGGGACCTGGGTTTGGA
>JBDTYT010000079.1:0-7666 GCA_040005555.1 Actinomycetota bacterium
TCCTCCCCCTCGAATAGACGGTCATCCACCTTCACGATCCGCCCCTTCCGCTCCACGTACACGTCGTCAGGACCATTCACCATCACTTCGGTGATGTCGGGGTCCTTGAGCAAGAACTCGATCGGCCCCAGCCCGACGACCGCATCTGATACCTCGTTGATCACCCTCGCGAGCGTGCTCTGTGGCAGGATGTGCCCTTCTGACCGCAAGATCGCGAGGGCTTCCTCACGCACTCGGAGGCGACGCTCCGCGCGTGAGACGGTCTCCAAACCGCGAGCGTCGACGCGCTGGAGCAGTTGCTCGTGCAAGCCGCGACGGACGCTCGCGAGCGCGTCGGTTCTGCTCACTCCGGGGCCTCCATCAACCGGGCAGCGAGTCGCTCGATAGCCCGACCGGTCCGGCCGCGGAGCGCGAGGAGCCGCCCGTGGTCTTGGGCTCGGCTTGCGTTGCGGTCGACCGGGATCACAGCTACGGGCGGCTTTCCGAAGGCGCGCTCGACATCGGCCGGAACGATCTCGCCGCGCCGCGCGGCGTTCACGACGAAGTCGCACCGATCGTCGATCCGCATCGCCGAGACCGCACGCTTGGCGGCTCGGAACGACAGAACATCGAGCTGCAGCACGACGACGACTCGAGTCGCGACACCCAATCCCGCCCGGGTTACGTCGTCCATGCCTCGAGGGACGTGCAACACCACGACGTCGGCTCGTGCCGCGACCGCATCGATGGTCGATCGAACGGCGTCGGCATCGATCCGGGCAGCCGCCGCCTGGTCTCCCGGAGCCAGCAATACGCGGAACCCCTCCGTGTGCGCCCACAAGATCTCGTCGAGGTGACGGGCCGACAGCTCGTCGACCAGAGGGATGATGTCGACGATCGTGCGCAGCGGTTCGTCGGTGGGCGCGCCGACCGCGTGGGTCACGTCGGCGAACGCGAGGTCCAGATCGACCAATACGCACGAACGGTCGCCCCGCGAGAGAGCAGCGGCGAGGTGCGTCGCGATGAACGTGGTCCCGGTTCCCCCCCGAGGTCCGTAGACGGCGAGCACCACCCCGCGCTTTCCCGTGGCCCGGGCGGCTGAGGGCAACGCGCGCGCCGTGGCGCCGGCGAGCTCCTCCCGCTCGGCCGGCCAGACGTAGAAGCCACGGGCTCCGGCACGGATCGCACCTCGGAGGGCACGCACCGACTCGGCGGTGTCAAGGGCGAGCAGCACGCCGCCGGAGATCGAACCTGCCAAACGGGCGAGCCCGGGCGACGCGACGATGGCGTCCGGCTCGAGCTGGCGGACCGCTTCAGCAAGTTGCCGCTCGTCGGATGCAGTGGCGACGACCCTCGCCCGACCACCGCGGTCGAGGAAGTGCATGACTTCTTCAGCGACGCCGGGCTGTTCGAGCCCGAGCACCACCCTCGTCACATCGTCCACGCTTCCGTCCTCTTTCACGCCGTGGGAAGGCGAACCGGGAAACAGCGAGGGAGAGAAGACGCGGCCGAGGGAGAGTTGGCCGCTTCCGTTCGAGGGGACACTACCGGCGGTGGCGGCCACGGGCCATCCCCAGAGCGGCCGATTTCGAGATCTTGTCGGGCGGGTTCACCGGCCGACCTTTCGCTCACCTCTCGGGGGATTGCGCAGCCGCGGTGACGCGAGATCGCGACCGCTCACGCCGTGGCATGATCGGGGTGTGGACGCTGCACATCGTGTCGTGCGGGCGACGCTCGAGGAAGCACACCGTACGTTCGCCGAGAACACTCACGGACTCTCGCTGGAGGAGGCGCTCTACGCGGCCGGCGGCTACCGCTCGATCCTCGGCATCGCCAAACACGTCGCCGGGTGGAGCGAGGTGTACCGCTCGTACGCTTTCGAGCCGACGCCTCGACACTGGGCACAGACGGACTGGCCGAGAGGACTCCGTGATCGGATCGAACCGACGAAGGAGTATCTCGACGAGGTCCTCGCCTGGTTCGAGCGGACCTCAGGAACGTGGCTCGCGTCGCTCGACGATACCGAAGACCTCGAGACGCCTAAACCCGTCCATTGGGGCGACACGGTCCCACTCGTCGACATCGCGGTGATGGTTGCTGGACACTGGCTCTACCACGCGGGCGAGATCAACGCCATCCTGGCGATCCAGCGGGCCGAGGCGTGGGAGTACGGCGAGGAGGTCGAGGAGAACCACATCTCGACCGTTGGTCACGGCGTTCGGCCCGATTGGATGAACGACGGCCAAGCGCTGCAGTTCGAGCGCGATCAGATGTAGGTCACGTGGACCAGCGAATCGGCTGGGCGAACTGAGCCTCTTCCACGGAGATGTCAGACCCCGGGTCTACCATCCGGGCATGGGAACGCTCATCGACCTCGAAGTCTGGCGCGAGCAGCACGAGCGCGACCCGGTCGTACGCCTGGAGCGGGCCGTCCGGCGCCTTGATCGGCTGCTCGGCGAGGGCCCGGGACGGATCGGCCCCCGCGTCGAGTCTGAACTCCTCGCCATCACGAGGGCGGTAACCGCTGGCATCGCTGAGGAGGCTGCCGAGCGCGCCGAGCGGCTGGCGGACCGCCTCGAGCACCCCGCGTCCAAAGCCGCTCGATAGGCACGGAACCGAAGCCTTCCGAGCACGGTCAGTAGGGCGAACCAGCTTCCTGCAGGGAGGAGGGAGCCCCGCTCCGAAACCGTGAACGCCCTGCTCAGGGGGTGTGCGGACGACGGCGCGGGCGCTACGCTTGCTTGGCCGGCCGGCTCGAGAGGACGCCCGTGCACGATCCTGACCCCCGTATCCTCGCCCGCGCCCAGGCCGGCGATCTCAGCGCGTTCGAGGACCTCGTCCGCACATACCAGGCCGACGTCTGGAGGTTCAGCTACAGCTTCACGCGTGACCGGGCTCTTGCTGAGGACGTCACGCAGGAAGCCTTCATCCGCGCTTTCCGATTCATCCGGACGTTCCGGGGTGATGCGAAGTTCGGCAGCTGGCTCTTCCGGATCACGCGCAACTGCGCGATGGATGCGATCCGCGCCCGTAAGGGCAACGACGAGCGCGCCCAGCGGCAACCCGCGCCCGTGGGCCCGAGCGATCCCGAGACGCGCGCGGAGTTGAACGCCGCCCTCGCCGCTGTCTCCGAGGACCATCGCGAGCCGTTCCTGCTCGTCGAGGTGTTCGGCCTGTCATATCAGGAAGCGGCGGACGTCCTGAACGTGCGCGTCGGCACGATCAAGAGCCGCATGCACCGCGCTCGACAGGCCATGATGAGCGCGCTCGTCACCGAGGAGGACATCGGTGGACTGTAGCCGGTCGCAAGCCGCGCTCTCCGAGCGCATGGACGGCGAGCACCTGAGTCCGCGCGTGACGGCGGCACTCGACCAGCACCTCGCCGGGTGTTCGACCTGTCGCGCGTTCGAGCAGCGCTCCTACCGGCTGCGCGAGCAAGCTCGGTTCAGCGTCGCACCCGCGGTCCCCGACCTCGTCGGGCCGATCATGACCGCCATCGAGCGCGAGTCGCAGGTACGGGCCCCGGCGCGCACCCGGATGCGCGTCATGCGATCGATGGGCGAGCGGCAGCTGCGTCGCCCGCTCCTCAGAACGCTCGCGCCCGCTGTGGCCGCGCTGCTCGTGGGTGCGATCGCCGGTAGCCTGCTCGTCGGCGGACCGTTTCCGGAGCCGGGCGGCCGGTCGGCCATAGCCGCAGCCGCGGTCACGCGCGGCGTCGCGTCGGCGGCCTCGAAGCTCTCGGCGTACCAGGCGAACTTCCAGATCACCGAATACCACTTCTCGACCGACGTTCCGGTGCGGGAGCTCTCGATGAACGTCTGGTTCGAAGCGCCGGAGCGGTTCCGGCTCGACATCGCCGACCATACGAGCTACCCGAGCCCGGGCTTCACCCCGACGGATCTCTCACTCGTGGTGAACGGCCCTACCTGGTACTCCTCGGGCCCCGCGCCCTGTCAGTTCTCGCGATGCCCGCAGAAGCAGACGGTCATCACCCATCGTGTGCCGTTCTCCTCGACCACCCCCGCGCCCACCGATCTCGTGCTGCCCGTGACGACGCTCGCCGACGCGAACCAGCTCACCGTGCTCGGCCTCGGCACCGTCCTCGGCCGAAACGCCGTGGAAGTGCAACTGCCGTTCGAACGCGCCAGGGCGCTGTTCCCGTTCCTTGACCTCGGAGGGTCGTGGCGGCCGTTCTTCCCCAACGACCGGGTCGTGCTGTGGCTCGACGCGTCAAGCTGGTTCCCGCTCCGATGGTCGGTATACCCGGCGAGCGGCCTCGAGCGCGACCAGTGGGCCCTTCGGTTCGGCCTGCCCGAGGAACCGTCGAAGCGCGCGATCTTCGAGGTCTCGGCTCTATCGGTGGACGAACGAGTGCCGACGCCCGGCACGTTCACGATCCCGCACGTGAAGACCGCGACCGATGCCGGCGCCACCGTGATCGATCTCGCCGACGCGTCGAAACAGACGGGATTCGCCCCAGTGATTCCCGGCACGGTCGAGGGGCTCGATCTGTACCGCGTGGTTCTGCCTCCCGCCGAGGAGCAGCCGAAGGCCGACGAGACCCTCATCACGTATTCGAAGGGCTTGTCTTGGTTGAAGGTGGGCGAAACGCGGAGCTGGAGTCAGGACGCGTTCTTCGGACCGGTCGGGTTCCACGCGAAGCAGGTCCCGCTGTCGAATGGTGGGATCGCGTACTACGAACCGGCTTCGGTCGACCATGGACGTCGATTGTCGATCCACTCGGCGGGCATCGATCTGTACGTCGAGACCAACTTGTCGCGCGATGATCTCCTCGGCGTGGCGGGTTCGTTGCCGGTGCGTGGCATCGAGATCCCCGAGTCATGGCGGGTTCGGGTCGCGCCGGGGGGCGTGACCGAGCGGGTTTCGCTCGCCGAGGCCGCCGCCCAACTGCCGTTTGCCCTCTTGGAGCCACACCACCTCCCGGCAGGCTACGGTCTCGCGAGCGCCGAGCTCGTCCGGGTGCAGGACCGTCTCGGTGTGAACGTGTACTTCCAGCAATCGGACGCGGATCTCGGCTCCGGACCGATCCGGTTCCACGCCGAGGCCGGGCAGGAACTTCCCCCGGCATCCGCGGCCTCACAGTCGGCTGTCGATGTCCGCGGCACGCAGGGGCGTTGGACCCCGGACCGCGGACAGCTCGAGTGGGTCGAGGACGGCGTCTACTACTCGCTCGACGGGCCGGGGCTCGGATTGGAGGATCTGCTCGCGGTCGCCGGGTCGATGGGTCCGCTCGACCCGGTTGATCGCGGGGGCGCGCCGAGCCCGTCCGCCCCCGCCGGGGCCGGCTCGTGAGGGTCAGGGGCATCGGGGCGGTTGCATCGGGCGCCGCCGTGGGGTTCGCGCTGGGTGCGGTGCTGTCGCTGTCGCTGCAAGGGGTCGCGGTCACCCCGCGCAGCGGCGGAAGCGTCTCGCACGCCACGGCGCCATTCACCGTTCCCGAGGCATCGGATACCTTCCTCGCGTGGATCCCGGGCGGCTTCCCAGCGGGATTCCGCGAGAGCCTCGCCGCTGCACCGGGGTTCGAGCACACGGTGGTCGTCGCGAGCGACAACACGTGGCTCACGCGCTCCTTCGACGCGCAGGGCCAGACCGTGGACGATCCACCGTCCGGTTTCTCGATCCCCCTCGAGGTCGGAGCGGTGAACCCGCGGGAGTTCGCGCCCTTCCTTCCCCCCGCCGACAGGGGTGTCGTGCTCGCGCTCGCCGCCGGGCAAGGGGTGCTCGGCGAGAGCAGTGCGAAGCTCCGAGGCCTCGGACCCGGCGCCGTGCTTCGGTTCGGGGACGTCGATGTGACGGTCGCGGCGATCTTGCCCGATGAGCTCGTGGGTGCGCACGAGCTCTTCGTCTCGCTCGACGTGGGACGCCGGATCGGCGTCACCCACGATCGATACGCGCTGTTGCAGCCGCAAGGCTTCCCTACGGATCGTCAGCTCGAGAGGCAGATCCGGGCTCTCTTGCCGATGGGCACGCTCGTGCGGGTCCGAGCGCCCGGCGAAACGCCGTTCTTCCGCCAGGGCGACGCCGTACTGCCGCCGGTCCGCTTGAAGATGCTGTTCGGCGAGTTCGCCGCGAAGCGCACGCCGGGTCAGCCGGGCTACCTGACGCTCGACCCCGCGTGGGTTCGCACGCACATCGCGACCGAGCACGTTCCGCTCCTGGGGAACGTGACGTGCAACGTCGCGTTGTTCCCGCAGATCCGCGGCGCGATCCATGAGCTGATCGACGAGGGCCTCGCCCATACCGTTACGAGCTTTTCGGGTTGTTACTCCCACCGATTCGTGAACCGCGACCCCGAGGCAGGGATCTCGCACCACACGTGGGGTGCCGCCCTGGACATCAACGTGCCGCAGAACCCGTCCGGAGCCGTGCCACACCAAGACCCGCGCATGGTGGCCGTGTTCGAACGATGGGGGTTCATCTGGGGCGGGACGTTCATCCTTCCCGACGGCATGCACTTCGAGTACCGACGCGCGCCCGCATCGAGCTGATCTAAGAGCGGACAAGCACGAAGGGAGCAGCGAACATGCGCTCTCTGCACTTGCTCGGGGACCGGCGGCGAAGCCACCGAGTCCCGAGCCTGCCTCCCGCGGCAGGACGCGCGTGGGTTTCTGCTCCCTTCGCGGTGACCCGAAGGCCACGGTCCGATTCTCGCACGCTCGCCAACGCTTCGCGAACCGACGTCAAGCGTCGGTGGAGCGCGGACTCGTTCGGGAACGAAGGAACACCCACACGAGGATCGCGGCTGCGGCGACGGCCGCCGTCACTCCGGCCGCGACCTGCGTTCGAGGATGCGTCGCGGTCGTCACGATGCGCGAGCGCAGCCTGACCGGACGGCGGAAATCGCGGATATCCCAGCCGCGAACCTCGGCTTCCTTCCGTAGCTCTTTGTCGGGGTTCACCGCGACGGGGTGCCCCACGGCCTCGAGCATGGGCAGGTCCGTCATGGAGTCCGAGTACGCGTACGAACCCTCGAGGTCCACACCGACGCGCTCGGCCATCTGCCGGATCGCCTCGGCCTTCTGAGCCCCGTACGCGTAGAACTCCAGCTCTCCCGTGTACTTCCCATCGACGATGGCCGCGCGCGTGGCGATGACACCGCTCACGCCGAAGTGTCGCGCGAGCGGACGGACGACCTCCTCAGGTGAGCTGCTCACGATGTAGATGCGGCGGCGCTCCTGACGGTGGAGCTCGATGAGGTCGAGGGCCTCCTGGTACACGAACGGATCGATGACGTCGATGATCACGTCGTGCACGAGCTGTTCGACCTCGGCCCGGTCCCAACCGCGCGTGAGCGCGAGCATGCCCTCCTTCAGACGTTCCATCTTCTTCTCGTCGGCGCCGACCAGCAGGTAGACGAGCTGCGCGTAGGCTCCGCGCAGCAGCTGACCGCGCGAGACCATGCCCGCCCGGTACATCGGCCGTGAGAGCGCGAGCGAGGACGACTTGGAGATGATCGTCTTGTCCAGATCGAAGAACGCCGCTTCCATATCCTCAATGGTAGAGGACGGGTCCGACAGGAACCGGCCGTAGCCCGGCGGTGAGCGCTGGCCGCTATCCTCAGGGTGGAGGCGTCCGGGCGCCTGGTGGGCCCCCCGGTCTTCAACACCGGTGTGCGGGCGAAAGCTCGCAGGCGGGTTCGATTCCCGTCCGCCTCCGCGAGGCGTGA
>JBDTYT010000080.1:0-7561 GCA_040005555.1 Actinomycetota bacterium
GAGGGGCTCGATCTGGCGGAGGCCATCGCCGCCGTCGCCTGAGGATCGGCAGGCGGCGGGGGAGAGCTCGTCCCGTAGACTCGGCCGATGGGGTTCCTCAGCGAGAAGGTCGACGACGTGCGCCGGCGCCTCGAGCGCAATCCGATCGATGAGTCCAAGCTGATGGCCCTCGCGCTCGGGCTCCCGCCGACGCGAGGATTCGCGGGCGCCCTGTGGTCGGCACACGGTCCTGCGGTGATCGCCGAGGTGAAGCGAGCGTCGCCATCGGCCGGCGCGATCGCCGACGCAGATCCCGCGGAGCGCGCGCGGGAGTATGAGCGAGCGGGCGCCGCTGCGATCTCGGTGCTCACCGAGCCGGTCCACTTCGACGGCTCCCTCGCCGATCTGCGAGCGGTGCACCTGGCGACGACCGTTCCGATCCTCCGCAAGGACTTCCTGGTGCACCCTGCTCAGCTCATCGAGGCTCGTGTCGAGGGCGCCGACGCCGTGCTGTTGATCGCGGCGGCGCTCTCCGAAACGGAGCTCCGGGCGATGCTCGCATCGGCGGAGGATCTGGGGCTCGGCGCTCTGGTCGAGACGCACTCGGAGGAAGATCTCGATCGCGCGCTCGCGACGGATGCGAAGGTGATCGGGGTGAACGCCCGCGACCTCGAGACGCTCGAGGTCGACGGCGACCGCGCGCTGGAGCTCCTGCCGAGGATCCCGCACGATCGCATCGCCGTGCTGGAGAGCGGGATCTCGAACCACGAGCAGGTGAAGCGCGCGGTGGGCGCGGGCGCGCGAGCCATCTTGATCGGAGAGGCGCTCATGCGCGCCGAGGACCCCGGCGCCGCGCTCCGGGAGCTGCGAGGCGAGCTGTGAGCCAGGTGCGGGACGTGGCTCTGCCCGATCCACGGGGACGGTTCGGCCGCTACGGCGGGAGGTACGTGCCCGAGGTCTTGATCCCCGCGCTCGACGAGCTTGCGGCGGCGTGGTCCGAGCTCCGCGACGACCCTGGGTTCCGTGGTGAGCTCGGTGCCCTGCTCACCGACTACGTCGGCCGGCCGTCCCCACTCACGTTCGCTTCGCGGCTTTCCGCCGAAACCGGGTACCGCGTCTTCTTGAAGCGTGAGGACCTGAACCACACGGGCGCGCACAAGATCAACAACACGGTGGGGCAGGTGCTCCTCGCGAAACGACTCGGTAAGCGGCGCGTGATCGCCGAGACCGGCGCCGGTCAGCACGGTGTGGCGACCGCGACCGCTGCGGCGCTGTTCGGCTTGCCCTGCGTCGTGTACATGGGCGAGGAGGACACACATCGTCAAGCGCCGAACGTCGCCAGGATGAAGCTCCTCGGCACGGAGGTGGTGCCGGTGACGGCGGGGCAGCGGACCCTGAAGGAAGCGATCAATGAGGCGATGCGCGATTGGGCCGCAACGGTCACCGAGACCCATTACGTGTTCGGCACCGCTGCCGGGCCGCACCCGTTCCCATCGCTGGTCCGAGATCTGCAACGCGTGATCGGCGACGAAGCCCGCGAGCAGTTCCGAGCCGTCGAAGGCCGAGACCCCGACACCGTCGTCGCCTGCGTGGGCGGCGGGAGCAACGCGATCGGCATGTTCACTGCGTTCATCGGCGCTCCCGGCGTGACGCTGGTGGGCGTCGAGGCCGGAGGTCGCGGTCAGGGCATCGGGGATCACTGCCGCTCGCTCACGCTCGGCGAGCCCGGGGTGCTGCACGGTGCGCTGTCGTACCTGCTGCAGGACGCCGACGGGCAGATCGCCTCGTCGCATTCCATCTCGGCCGGCTTGGACTATCCGGGCGTCGGTCCGCAACACAGCTACCTGAAGGACGCGGGGCTGGCGACGTACGCATCCGCGACGGACGAGGATGCCCTCGCGGGCTTCTCATCGCTCGCGACGCTCGAGGGCATCCTGCCGGCGCTCGAGCCCGCGCACGCGATCGGCTGGTTGCTCCGGCGACCCCTCCCCGATGGATCGCGGGTGTTGGTCTGCCTCTCGGGCCGCGGCGACAAGGACCTCGACACGGTCCGCGCCGCGCTCGGGGGGGTTCCAGGTGCCTGACCTGGAGGCCGCGCTCCGCTCCCGTCGGGCCGCGGGCGGCTCGGCCTTCGTCCCCTACGTGACCGGGGGCCTGGCCGGCGTCGACGCGGCGTTGCTCCGAGCGCTCGAAACCGCAGGCGCCGATGCCATCGAGGTCGGGATCCCGTTCTCGGATCCCGTCATGGACGGGGGCGTGATCCAGGAGGCCTCCCGCCTGGCGCTCGAGGCGGGCACGCGCCCCGGCGACGTCCTCGCGACCATCCGCGACGCGGCGCTCGGCGTTCCCGTGGCGGTCATGACCTACTACAACCCCATCTTCCACCTGGGTGAAGGCGCGTTCTTGGCCGCGGCCGCGGATGCAGGGGTGGGTGGGGTCATCGTGCCGGATCTGCCCGTCGACGAGGCCGAGGTCTGGGTGGCCTCGTGCGCCGAAGCGGGGGTAGCGCCGGTATTCCTCGCGGCTCCCGGCTCGAGCCCTGAGCGGCTGCTCGCGATCGTGAACAACGCACGAGGCTTCGTGTACTGCGTTGCGACGTACGGGGTGACGGGTGAGCGGGCGAGTCTGGCGGGCACAGCTGAGAACCTGGTGGGTGCCCTTCGCCCGCTCACCGACCTCCCGCTGCTCGTCGGCGTCGGGATCGGCACGCCCGAGCAAGCGGGGGAGGCCTCCCGCTTCGCGGATGGCGTGGTCGTGGGAAGTGCACTCGTTCGTCGACTCCTCGCGGGTGACCGAGAGGGCGCCATCGCACTCGCGCGCGCGTTCCGGCGAGCCTTGTAAGCTGCGACAACCTCGGAGGAGGGAGCGGAGGAGGCAGTCCCGCGCCCGCTGCGTGCTCGTACACCAGGAGGCAGCCCCCGCTGGCCCCAACCGGGGGGATGTGGTACGTAGCACCAGCTGGGGGGGAGGAAAGGGGGAACGAGCTGCGAGGACCGCCGTCGTTCTCATGTCGACAGATCATCGGATCGGAACAGAGGGGGGCTCGATGAGGAAGAGCAGATGGCTGACGATGGTCGCCCTGGTGGGCGTCCTGACGCTCGTCGCCGCGGCGTGTAGCAAGGACAATGGCGGCGGCGGGGGGAGCACGGGCTCCAGCGGCACATCGGGGTCCGCGATCAACTGCGACACGGTCCAGTTCGGCTGCGTCGTGTACGGTCCGGGCGAACCGATCCGCGTCGGGACGCTGCTCGCGATCTCGGGTGACGTGGCTACGCTCGGCACCGACAGCGTGCACGGGGTCGAGCTCGCGATCGACCACCTCGACGGGAAGTTCGACGCGACGCCCGGTCAGCTCCTCGGGCACGACGTCACGCTGCAGCAAGAGGACGATCTCTGCAGCAAGGAGGGCGGTCAGTCCGGGGCCACGAAGCTCGCGGCCGACCCGACGATCGCGTTCGTGATCGGGACGAGCTGCTCGAGCGCGGCGCTCGGCGTGGCCGACACGATCCTGTCCGACAAGGGGACCATCCTGATCTCGCCGTCGAACACGGCGGCCGGACTGACGGCACCGTCGCAGCACCAGCCGTTCTACCTGCGGACCGCGCAGAACGACGCGATCCAGGCCAAGGTCGTCTCGGACTTCGTGTTCACGAAGCTCGGCTTCACGAAGGCGGCCACGATCCACGACGAGAGCCCGTACGCGGCGGGCCTGACCGGCGGGTTCAAGACGTTCTTCGAGGGACTCGGCGGCACGGTGACGGATGAAGAGGCGATCACGAGCACGGACACCGATTTCAAGCCCCTGCTCACGAGCATCGCGCAGACGCATCCTCAGCTGATCTACCTGCCGGACTTCAACCCCGCGTGCGCCTTGATCGCCATCCAGGCGCAGGACATCCCGGACCTGAAGGGCGTCGCGTTGATGGGGTCCGACGGGTGCGGGGCCTCGACGTTCTTCGATCAGGCCGGCTCGGCCGGCGACGGGTTCTACCTGTCGGGACCGATCGCGAGCCCGGGCTCCACCACGAGCTCGTTGTCCGACGAGTACAACGCGGCGTACAAGGACCAGTTCGGGTCCCCGACGGCGGACTTCAACACGAACGCGTTCGATGCCTTCAACGTCGTGGCCGAGGCCATCAAGAAGGTCGCGATCCAGGGCTCGGACGGATCGCTCTCGATCCCACGGGTGGCCCTGAAGGACGCCGTCTTCCAGACGGTCGACTTCCCTGGGCTCTCCGGAACGCTCACGTGCATCTCGACGGGGGACTGCCAGGCCCCAGGGGCGGTGAACATCGGCGTGTACCAGGCGCCCGATGCCCCGGTTAACCCGGCCACCCCTGATGCCAAGCCGATCTTCAACGAGCAGCTCACGCTGGCGGAGGCCTTAGGGCAGTAAGACCGGAACGCACGAACCGTATACGCTGCGAGCGGGCGGGCGAGCGATCGCCCGCCCGCAGCGCGTACGTGAGCGAGGGACGGTATGGCGGGAGCAGCGCGAGAGGCGATACCGAGGCGCGCCGTCGGGCGACTCAGCGGGCTTCCGACTCGCCGGATCATCCAGTGGGTCCTCGGCGTTGCCGTCGTGGGCGGGGCCGCACTCGGCGCCTCCAAGACGCTCGCGCTCAACACCTTCAGCGCCTCGGCATGGCGGGACCTCGTCGTGTTCGGGATCGCTCAGGGAGCGATCTACGCACTGATCGCCCTGGGGTACTCGATGGTCTACGGCGTCCTGCGCATGATCAACTTCGCTCACGGCGAGGTTTTCATGGCGGGAGCGTTCAGCTCGTACTTCGTCGCGAGGACGTTGGACCACAGCGGGTTCCTCGACGACAACCCGATCATCTCGCTCCTGATCCTGCTGCTCGTCGCGATGGCGGGGTCCGTCGGGGTGGCGGTGCTGCTCGAGCGCGTGGCGTACCGCCGATTGCGGAGCGCCACACGCTTGGTGCCACTGATCACCGCGATCGGAGCCTCGTTGTTCCTCCAGAACACGGCCCGCGGGTTCTTCGGCGCGCAGACGCGTGGCTACCCCACCCCGCAGATCCTCGGCGGCTCATGGACGATCTTCGGCGTGCCGATCCTGCGCGCGCAGGTCATCGTCATCGTGGTCGCGCTCGTCTCGGTGGTCGGCCTCAGCCTGTTCGTCGCGAGGACGAGGACGGGCAAGTCGATGCGCGCGGTGGCCGAGGACAAGGAGATCGCCAGCCTCATGGGCATCGACGTCGATCGGGTGATCGTGACCACGTTCGTGATCGGGGGGATGCTGGCCGGCGTCGCGGCCATCTTGTTCGCCATCGTGTTCCAGGTCGTCGGACCGTTCATGGGGTTCATCCCGGGGATCAAGGCGTTCACGGCGGCAGTCCTCGGGGGCATCGGAAGCATCGCCGGCGCCGCGCTCGGTGGGCTGCTGCTCGGGCTCCTCGAGTCCGTGGGGCCGTCGCTGTTCCTCACGGGGTTCCACATACCCGGGCCGAATCAGCTGCGCGACGTGATCGCCTTCGCGATCCTCGTCCTCGTCCTCATCTTCCGGCCGGGCGGCATCCTCGGCGCGGGCGATGCCGAGAAGGTCTGAGGTGGACGGGACCGCGCTGACACGCCGCGCCGTGCGCGCGGGCCTGATGGGCGGGGTCGGGATCCTGTACGTCGCCCTCGTCGGGATGATCCAGGCGTTCTCGGGCACGAGCCTGATCGGCGACGTCGCGACGTTGGCCCGACTCTTGATCCTGCTGCCCCCGTTCATCGCCGGGTACGTCGTCGTCAGGCCGCGGGTCCAGGGCGGCGAGAGCATGACCGTCGCTCCCGCCAGAGCGTTAACGGTGGGTGCGGTGTCCGGGCTGATCGCTGGAGGACTGACCGCGGTCGGAATCGCGCTCGTCGAGATCCTGCCCGAGGACACCGTAAGGAACATCTTCGTGGCGGTGACGACACAGCTCATCAAGATCATTGCCTTCGACCGGAGCACCGTCCAAGGGGTGGCGATCCTCATCGTCCTCGCGGCCGCGTCGGGAGCGCTCGGCGGCTTCTTGGGCGCGATCCAGACGCGGATCCGCAGGCCGATCGCGGTCGGCATCATCGTCGTCTTGCTCCTCGGGATGCTGCAGGACGTCTTCCGCGTCGCGCTCATCCAGCTCGGCGTACCCACCGCGTGGCTGTACAGCGCGCGCTTCGGCGGGCTCACGTACCTCGGTGGAGTGGTGGTGTTCGCAGTGGGCGCCGCCGCGACGATCGTCTGGGCGGATCGACTCCGGCAGGCGAGGGCGCAGGACGAGGAGGAGCCGGCTCCGGATTCGCGTGGGGTCGGACAACGCCCGACGCAGATGCTCATCGCCGTGGGGATCTTCGTGGTGCTCGCGCTCCTGCCCGTTCTCCTGGGGACCTTCCTCTCGTCGGTGCTCGGCAGGGTCGGACTCTTCCTGCTCATGGGCCTCGGCCTCAACATCGTGGTCGGCTACGCGGGACTCCTCGATCTTGGATACGTGGCCTTCTTCGCGGTCGGCGCATACACGACGGGCGTGTTGACGGCCGCGCCGAACTCAGGCTCCTCGATCCACGTGGGGCTGGGGTTCTTCGAGGCCGCTCCGATCGTGATCTTGATCGCCGTGATCACCGGGGTGATCATCGGGGGGCCCGTTCTGCGCCTGCGCGGCGACTATCTCGCGATCGTGACCCTCGGTTTCGGGGAGATCGCTCGCGTGCTCGTGACCTCGGACTGGCTGAAACCGTTCCTCGGCGGCGCCCAAGGGTTGATCGGGATCCCCGCGCCGTCGATCTTCGGCTTCTCGTTCCGTGATCCGCAGCCGTTCTACTACCTCGCCTTAGCGTTCTGCGCGGTCGCTGGGTTCATCTCGTGGCGCCTCGCCACCTCCCGCGTCGGCCGGGCCTGGACGGCCATGCGGGAAGACGAACAGGTAGCAGAGGCCATGGGCGTCAGTACGGTGAAATACAAGCTCCTCGCGTTCGCCTGCGGCGCCGGGATCGGGAGCCTGTCGGGGGCACTGTTCGCCGTGCAGATCGGCTCGCTCGCGCCATCGAGCTTCTCGATCCTCATCTCGATCCAGGCGCTCGCCATCATCATCCTAGGTGGCATGGGCAGCATCCCCGGCGTCATCGTCGGTGGGCTGGTGCTCATCGGGTTGCCGGGATTCCTGTCCGAGTTCCAGGAGTTCCAGCTGCTGATCTATGGAGCGGTGCTCGTCACGATCATGCTGCTGCGCCCGCAGGGGCTCGTCCCGAACGTCCGGCGCATGCGCGAGCTTCGAGAGGATGAAGAGGCCCAGGACCAATGGGCGAAGGATCTTGACGCGGACACGGCGAGGGCGTTCAGCGCGGAGTCTCTCGGGGGGCCGCCGGCCTGATGGCACATCTCCTCGAGGTCGACGGTGTGGTGAAGTCCTTCGGCGGGATCTACGCCCTGTCGGGACTCGACATGCACGTCGACGCGGGCGAGATCGTGAGTGTGATCGGGCCGAACGGCGCGGGCAAGAGCACGCTCTTCAACATCGCGACCGGCCTGTATGAACCGGATACGGGCGACGTGCGGTTCGAGGCGCAGAGCGTCGTCCGGTTGCGGCCGAACCAGATC
>JBDTYT010000081.1:0-7500 GCA_040005555.1 Actinomycetota bacterium
CGGGTCTCGCTCAGCCGGCAGGGCCAATCCCCCGGCTGCATCGCGAGGTGCTCGCAGTAGCCGGTCAGGTGCGCGTGGATCTGCTCGGCTACGGGGACCCGCATCCAGGCGTAGAGCGCCGTCGCGATCGCACACACTAGGAAGGTCGCCGCAGTTGGCCGAAGGCAGACCGCTCGGGTACGCGGCATCGAAGCGGTCGCGGTGGCCATCCAAGAGGTATCGGAACTCGGGTGGGTGCACCTTGACTCGAGTCCCCTCGAGATCTCGAGAGGTGGATGCGGCGGGCGTAGGCTGCGGCCGTGACGCGGATCCAAGATCAGGTCGGGACGCTGCGGCGCGTGTATGTCCGAGCGCCGCGGGAGGAGGACGGGGCAGCCTGGAGGTCGTACGGCTGGCACGACGCGCCCGATCCCTCCCGAGCGCGCGAGGAGCACGAGGCGTTCGTCCGCGAGCTCGAGCTCGCGGGGGCCGAGGTGGTGCTGGGGCGAACGGCCGTCGACGGCGACCCGGATTCGATCTACACCTACGACCCCGTGTTGCTGACCGACGCGGGCGTCATCGTCCTACGTCCGGGGAAGGAGGGCCGTCGCGACGAGCCGGATGCCGTCGTCGCCGACCTCGTGAACGAGGGCATCGGCGTCGTCGGACGGGTCGAGCCCCCCGCCACCGTCGAGGGTGGCGACATGGTGTGGCTGGATGAACACACGCTCATCGTGGGACGCGGGTACCGCACGAACGAAGCGGGGATCGACGCCATCCGGGCGTTGTTGCCGGGTGTGACCGTGGTCTCGGTCGACCTCCCTCACCTGCGCGGACCGGACGAGTGCCTCCACCTCATGTCCTTGCTCAGCCCCCTCGATCGTGACCTCGTGGTCGCGCATCTCCCGCTCCTGCCCGTTGCGCTCGTCGAGACGCTCGCGGCTCGAGGCGTCGCGGTGGTCGAGGTCCCCGAGGAGGAGTTCTCCACGATGGGCCCGAACGTTCTGGCGCTCGCGCCGCGGCTGGCGCTGGCGCTGGAAGGCAATGCCGAGACTCGCCGCCGAATGGAAGCGGCGGGCGTCGACGTGCGCACGTACCGGGGCGATGAGATCTCGCGAAAGGGGGACGGCGGGCCGACCTGCCTCACGCGCCCACTGCTGCGCGGCTGAACGGTGTCGCGAGCGCCCCGTTGAGCTACTGGTCGGCTTCGCCGCGCTCGCGCAGGTAGCGCTCGAGCTCGGCGGCGAGATCATCGCCGCTCGGCATCTCCCCGTCCGCCTCCTCTTCCGAGGCGTGTTCGAGGCGCCGAACGTAGCCCGCGAGGTTCCCGTCCTCCTCGATGGCCTCGTTCACCTGCTCGAGCCACGCGCGCGCCGCCCCCTCCATCCGTCCGGTATCGAGCTCGAGGTCGAGCAGCTCGCGGAGCTGTTCGAGCAACGCGAGCGTCACCCGCGGGTTCGCGTTCGCCGACAGGTAGTGCGGGGCCGCTCCCCACAGCGAGACGCTCGGCAGACCCTCGGAACCGGCACGGTCGTGCAGCACGCCGACGATGCCTGTCGGACCCTCGTAACGCGCCGGCACGACCCCGGGCCGCTCGAGCCAATCGGGGTCCGCGCTCGCGACCGCGATCGGAGGGGGAACCGTGTGCGGCACGTCGGCGAGGAAGGCGCCGAGCGTCACCAGCAGTTCCGCCTCCAAGGAGCGGGCCACCTCGAGCAGTGCGTCGCAGTAGGTACGCCACCTGGTGTTGGGCTCGGTGCCCGAGAAGACGATGAGATCGCGATCGCCCGATCGCGCGATGGCGAAGTCGTTCTCGGGCCAATCGATCCGGCGCGTGATCCCCTCGACCAGCCGCACCGTCGGCCGCTTCATCTGGAAGTCGAAGAACTCCTCCGGATCGACGCGGGCGAACCGCGATGCTCCGAGCTCGTCCCGCAGGTACCGAACCGCGGTGCTCGCCGCCTCACCACCGTCGTTCCAGCCACCGAAGGCGCACACCATGACCGGTCGGTTGACCTCGGGGCGCGATCTCCACTCGACGTGACTCACGGGGACAGTCTCGCCGCCTGCGGTGGCGATGTCACGTGGCGGACCCAGCCCTCACCGCGACCCAGGCACAGACCGGAACCGTGCGGTTCGAAGGTGCCCGTCAAGCTCGGCGACCGGAGCGCCGATGCCACAAGGAGACGGAAGCCACAGGAGGCGGGTCCGATGCAGGAGATCGAGGCGGGCGTGGCATCAGCGATGCCGCGCGTCCCCGACAACGGCCTGCCGCCGCACGATGGACCGGGCGGACAGGTGGACTATCGGACCCTGGTCGAGCAGATCCCCGCCATCACCTACACCGAGGTTCACGACGCCGCGAGCGCGACCGGGCAGCGCACCACGTACGTCTCCCCCCAGGCCGCGAGGATCCTCGGCCACGCGCCCGCCGAGTTCATCGCCGATCCGGAGCTCTGGCGCCGGCTCCGCCACCCCGCCGACCGCGCGACCGTGATGGCCGCCGAGCGCACCGCCGAGGTCACCCGGCAACCGTTCCACGCCGAGTACCGGATGACCCGCCGCGACGGCCGAACCCTCTGGTTCCGAGACGAGGCGGTGATCGTCGAGGACCCTCGGACGGGTGGAACGTTCTGGCAGGGCGTGATGTTCGACATCACGGCCGAGAAGCAGGCCGAGCAGAACGCGCGAACGGCCGAGCTCCGGTACCGCAGCCTCGTGGAGTCGCTCCCCGCGATCGTGTACATCGACCAGCTGGACGAGCGCGCGACGAACGTCTACACGAGCCCACAGACCGAGCCGATGACCGGCTACACGGTCAGGGAGTGGAACGATGACCCGGACCTGTGGTCGAAGATCGTGTGCCCCGATGACTGGGACCGCGTCCGCCAGGCCGAGCGCGTGCACGTCGAGACGGGCGAGCCGTACGACCAGATGTACGCGATCGTCCACAAGGACGGTCATCTCATCTGGGTGCGTGACCTCGCCGTTGTGGTCCACGACGACGACGGCACCCCGCTGTACTCGCAGGGGTTCATCTTCGACGTGACGCCCCAGAAGGAAGCCGAGGCCGGCTTGCAGGATGCGCTCGAGCGGGAACGCAGCCAGGGCGAACAGCTTCGCGCGATGGATCAGCTGAAGAACACGCTCCTGCATACGCTCTCGCACGACCTCAAGGGGCCGATCACCGCGATCCTCGGAGCGGCGACGACGCTCCGCCGCGCGGGCCTCAGCGAGGCCGATACGCAGGAACTGCTCGACGGCATGGCGTCTCGAGCTCGGAAGATGGACCGGCTCCTCACCGACCTCCTCGACCTCGAGCGCGTCGGCCGCGGCATCGTCGAGCCGACGCGGTTCCCGGTCGACGTCGGCGAGCTCGTCTCCGACCTCGTCCACGGCTGCGAGACCATCGAGGGACGGAAGGTGGACCTGGTGGCTCGGCCGGTCGTCGTGCCGATCGATGCTCCGAAGGTCGAGCGGATGGTCGAAAACCTCTTGGTGAACGCCGTCCGCCATACGCCGCGAGACTGCCGCCTGTGGGTCCGCGTTGCTCCGGAGGACGGCGGTGTCCTCATCTCGGTCGAGGACGAGGGTCCGGGTGTGCCCGAGGAGCTGAAGGAGGTCATCTTCCAGGCGTTCCGCAAGGGAACTCCCGGCGACGACACCCCCGGCTCGGGCATCGGACTTTCGCTCGTCGCTCGGTTCGCCGAGCTGCACGGCGGCCGCGCGTGGGTCGAAGATCGCAAGGGAGGCGGGGCTTCCTTCCGCGTCTTCCTCCCGGGTCGACGCCCGGAGCCGAACGAGGAGCGGACCGCCGCCTCCTTGTGACGGCGCTGCCCCCGAGGGACAATCCCCCGGTTGAAGCCCGCCCGATGGGTCACCGTTTCGTTCGGCGCATCCGTGTTGCTCGCGGGTCTCGTCGCGCCTGCCGTCGCCGCGGCCGCCAGCGTCGAACTGTCCGCTGCTCGCTCGGTGGTGGTCTTCGGGGACGACGTCGCCATCTCGGGCACGCTCAGCGCCGACGCGGGATGTATCGCCGATCGAGCCGTGGACATCGAGTGGCGAGCAGCCGATGTCGTGACGTTCACCCCGCTCGGGCAGACCACCACGGCAGGCGACGGCACCTTCTCCCTCGACGCCTCGCAGCCGAGCACGGGCCGGTACCGCGCGGTCATCCCCCAGCAGGGCGGATGCGAGGCAACGACCTCCGAGGAGGTGCTCGTCCGGGTTCGGGTGCTCGTGGATAGCTTCGCGCTCGCCGGGAAGCTCACCGCCGGCAGCTGCGTCGAGATCGGAGCCACCGTCTCGCCCGCCAAACCGGGCCAAGTCGTGGAGTTCCAGCGCCTCAGTGAGGGAGGCTGGAACACGATCGACACGACCACGCTCGACGATCAGTCCCACGTCACGTCGAAGCCCTGCTTCGGATGGAACGATATCGGCGTGGTCCGAGTGCGCGCGGTGTGGACGGCGCAGGACACCCTCAACGAGACGAACGCCGGCATCACGCTCGCCTTCCAGATCACGCAGGCGCCGTGGATGTCCAAGATCGGCGACGTGGTCGGCGGCCGGTCGTTCTCGGTCGCCGTCGGCGAGGCCGGGGCGACCCTGTATCAGCGGGCGGCGACGACGCCCCGGACGCCCGCCTCGAACGAGAAGCTCCTGCTCTCGATGGCGCTGCTCGACACGTTCGGCCCGAGCTCCGTGATCACGACCGAGGCAGCGACCAAGGGCGACGCCGTTCACGGGACGTTGCCGGGCAACCTGTGGATCCTCGGACACGGGGACCCCGAGGTCGACCGGGGAACGATGGGTGCGCTCGCGAGGAGGATCGTGGCCGCCGGCATCGAGAAGATCGACGGGCGGATCATCGGGAGCACGGGCTACTTCCTGCGCGACTGGGATGCACCGGGGTGGAACGATGTCGCGCGACGGTACGTCGCGAGGCCGACAGCACTGACGTTCGATGGGAATGCCTCGAACGCCCCCGAGCGGGCGGCTGCCGCGGCGCTCACCCAGCAGCTCGAGCGGCGCGGCGTGAAGGTGACCGGCGGACCCGCTTCGGGAAGGCCGCCGGGCGGCCTGGCCGACGTCGCGAGCGTGCGGTCCCGACCGCTGCAGGGCATCTTGATGAGACTTCTTCGCCCCTCGAACAACTTCTACGCGGAGGTGCTGGGGAAGGGACTCGGTGCCGACGTCTCGGGCGCGCCGGGGACGATCGCGAAGGGGGCGGCCGCCCTCCAGGCGTGGGTCCGGGACCACGGCGCCGACTTCACGCTGCACGACAACTCCGGCCTGTCGTACACGAACCGCGTCACCGCGGCGGGGATCGTCGACCTCTTGAACCAGGCCGAGGATGCGGCGTGGGGAGGCGACCTGCGCCGGTCGCTCCCCACGGGAGGTCAGGGCACGCTCCGAGACCGCCTGCATCACGCGAAGATCCGCGCGAAGACCGGAACGCTCACGTCGATATCGGCGCTGTCGGGATGGGTCTGGTCCGACCACCTCGATACGTGGATCGAGTTCTCCATCTTGTCCTCGGGCACATCCAAGACCACGGCGTCTCGGATCGAAGATCAGATCGTGAAGATCCTCCAAGCGAGCGCGCGCTAACTCGTCACGACTGGGGATTCGATCTGCCTGGTCATCAAGCAAGCACGTCACACGGCCGATGCATGACCAGATGGAGTCTCGGATCTCCGCGCCGAACCGGCATGGCCTTCTCGAGCACGTGTTCCACGCGAGCTCGGTCGGCATGGCCATCGCACGCCTCGCCGACGGGGTGATCCTCGAGACGAACGAGGCCTTCTGTGCGCTCATCGGCCGCGGATTGGGAGACGTCCTCGGCTCGACGATGGTGGGACTCGGGCTCTGGTCCGGTGTCGGCGACGCCTGGGCGCAGGAGCAACTCGAGACCCACGGTCTCCTGGACGGGTTCGACAGCTCGATCACCACGCCCTCCGGCGTCGCGCGTCTCGTCCGGATGTGGGCGGAGGTCGTGCGCACGGACGATGAGCCGTTCGTGATCGTCCGCGTGTCCGATGTCGATGGGCGCGTCGCCGCCGGCACCCGCTACGAGGAACTGCGCGAGGCCGAGATCCGCTACCGCGCGCTCGTCGAGACGATCCCCGCCATCACCTACATGGACGTGCTCGAGAAGGGCAACAACGGTGTGTGGCCGACCACGTACATCAGCCCGCAGGTCGAGACGATCCTCGGGTTCACGCCGCAGGAGTGGATGGCCGGGACCGGGTTGTGGGAATCACGACTGCACCCCGACGATCACGACTGGGTCGTCGAGATCGGCCGCTCGATCTTCCAGGAGGGACGCCCGAATAGCCTGGAGTACCGACTCATCGCTCGCGACGGCCGCGTGGTGTGGATCCAGGATGAGAGCGTGCTCATCGCGGACGAGGACGGCGTGCCGCGGTTGGAGCAAGGGGTGATGCTCGACGTGACCGCGCGCAAACACGCGGAGGAACGGAGCCTTCAGGCAGAGGCGAAGTACCGATCGCTCGTCGAGCAGCTCCCGGCGGTCGTCTACCTCGGCGAGTACGGCGAGGAAGGCGATTGGCTCTACATCAGCCCCGCGGTCGAGGGCCTCCTCGGGTATACGCCGGAAGAATGGCTGGCGAACCCCGCGCCCCTGGGAACGCTTGCCCACCCGGACGACCTCGCGGCCGTGCGAGCGGCCGAGGAAACGTCTCTGCGCACCGGCGAGCTCCTGCACGCCGAGTATCGCATGAAGGCGAAGGACGGCCGGTGGGTTTGGATCTTGGACGAGGCGGCCGCCGTTCGCGACGAGCATGGCGCACCGCTCTTCTTGCAGGGCGTGATGTACGACATGACGGAGCGCAAGGAGGTCGAGGAGCGCCTCGTCGCGCTCGACCGCTTGAAGAACACGTTGCTGCACACGCTGTCGCACGATCTCAAGGAACCGTTGACCGCGATCCTCGGCGCCGCGAGCACGCTCGAGCGTCTCGAGCACGCCCTCGGGGAGGACGAGCGCAAGCACCTGCTCCAGACGCTCGTCGCCCGAACGAAGGGGATGAACACGCTGCTCACCGATCTCTTGGATCTGGACCGGCTCGACCAGGGCATCATCGAGCCGCGTCGTTTCCCCGTCGACCTCGGACACCTCACGCGCGAGCTCGTCGCGCAGACCGACGTGCTGCGTGGGCGTTCCGTCACATTGGAGGCGCCGCGGGTACTGGCGAACGTGGACGCGGCCAAGGTCGAGCGGATGCTGGAGAACCTCCTATCGAACGCCGCCCGGCACACGACATCCAGCACCCGGATCTGGGTCCGCGTGGAGTCCGCCAACGACGGCGCGCTCCTGGTCGTGGAGGATGACGGCGAGGGCATCCCTGAGGATCAGAAGACGGTGATCTTCGAGGCGTTCCGCCGAGGATCCTCGACGGCGGCCGGAAGCGGGATCGGGCTCTCGCTCGTCGCCCGGTTCGCCGAGCTCCACCGCGGCAGGGCGTGGGTGGAGGATCGACCCGGGGGAGGATCGTCGTTCCG
>JBDTYT010000082.1:0-7305 GCA_040005555.1 Actinomycetota bacterium
GCCCCGAGGGACCGTCCGGTGAACGACGGTCTGGTGACCGACGGCCACCGACGGTGGGCGAACGAGGACGGTGCCGCGACACCGCCATAATGGGTGCATGGCGCAACCCGACCTGCCCGTCCGTCGCAACATCACTCGCGCGAAGGTGCTGGCGATGAACGACGGGGTCCGCAGCGAGCGACCGGACGCCCTCGCGACCGAAGAGCCGATGGAGATCCGGGTCGAAGGGCCGGATCGCCGGGCGGTCTCGGTCGCCGTGACGATGCGAACCCCCGGCGGCGACTTCGAGCTCGCCGCCGGATTCCTGTTCACGGAGGGCCTCGTCGATACCCGCGAGGAGATCCTCACAGTGAGCTACTGCGAGGACCTCGCACCAGAAGAGCAACGGTACAACGTGGTGACGGTCAAGCTCGCCCACGCCTTCGACGAGACGCTCCTGCGCCGCAACTTCTACGCGACCTCCTCCTGCGGGATCTGCGGGAAGGCGACGCTCGACGACGTCGAGGTGCTCGGCGCGCCGCTCGCGCCGGGCCCGTCGGTCGCCCCGGCGGCGATCCAGGGGCTGCCCGACGCCCTTCGAGCCGGGCAGCGGGTGTTCGAGCAGACGGGTGGTCTGCACGCCGCTGGCGTATTCTCGGCGAGCGGGGAGCTGCTCTCGGTGCGTGAGGACGTCGGCAGGCATAACGCGGTGGACAAAGTGGTGGGGGAGGCGCTCCTTGCGGGCGCACTCCCGATGACCGAGCGCTTGCTCCAGGTTTCCGGCCGGGTGAGCTTCGAGATCGTCCAGAAGGCGGCCCGCGCCGGGATCCCGCTCATCGCAGCGGTCAGCGCTCCGAGCTCGCTCGCGGTCGAGGCGGCCGAACGATTCGGGATGACGGTCGTCGGGTTCGTGCGCGACGGGCGCTTCAACGTCTACACGCATGCGGAGCGGATCTCCGGCTGACCTCCGTCTCCTTGAACGTCGGTTTAGAATCGAGCGACGCCCGGCGAAAGGAGCGCGCTTCGATGAAGGACGGGCTCACGCGACTCACCGAGCCGATGGTCCGCGACGGTGGCGGCCTGCGCACGGCGACCTGGGACGAGGCTCTGGATCGAGCCGCGGAGGGGTTGCGCACGGCGACCGAGCGGAACGGCGGCCAGGGGGTCGGCCTGTTCAGCTGCTCCAAGGCCACGAACGAGATGAACTTCATCGCACAGAAGTTCATGCGTCAGGTCTTGCGCAGCAACAACATCGATAGCTGCAACCGCACCTGACACGCTCCCTCGGTCGTCGGTCTGGCGACGGTGTTCGGAGCAGGTGGGGGGACCAGTTCATACGAAGAGGTCGAGCACACGGACCTCATCGTGTTGTGGGGATCGAACGCGCGGGAGGCGCATCCGATCTTCTTCCATCACGTCCTGAAGGGCCTGCACAACGGAGCGAAGCTCATCGTGGTCGATCCCCGGCGAACCACGTCCGCCGAGTGGGCTGATCTGTGGTTGGGCCTCGACGTGGGATCCGACATCGGCCTGTCGAACACGATCGCCCGGGAGATCATCGCGAACGGCCTGCACCACGACGCGTTCATCGAAATGGGTACTACCGGGTTCGAGGCGTACGAGGCAAGCGTGCAGGACTGGACGCTGCAACGCGGCGAAGCGGTCACGGGGGTGCCGGCCGAGATCATCCGGGAGGTCGCGCACGCGTACGCGAAGGCCGACCGCGCGATGATCTGCTGGACCCTCGGCATCACCGAGCACCACACCGCCGTGGACAACGTGCTCGCCCTCATCAACCTCGGGCTGCTGACCGGGCACGTCGGAGCGTACGGGAGCGGGCTCAATCCGCTTCGAGGTCAGAACAACGTCCAGGGTGGTGGCGACATGGGAGCGATCCCGAACAAGCTGCCCGGCTTCCAAGACGTCGAGAAGGACGCGGCGGCACGCGAGAAGTTCGAGCGAGCATGGGGGGTCCCGATCGTTCCGAAGTACGGGTGGCACCTCACGCAGCAGTTCGAGGCGATGGAGCGCGGCGACCTCACCGCCCTGTACGTGATCGGTGAGAACCCGGCGACCTCGGAGGCCGACAACTCGCACACGAAGGACCTGTTGCAGAACCTCGACACCCTCATCGTGCAGGACCTGTTCATGACGAGGACGGCCGAGCTCGCCGATGTCGTCTTCCCCGCCTCCAACGCCGCGTTCGAGGCCGAGGGCACCGTCACGAACAGCGAGCGCCGGGTCCAGTTGGTTCGCCAGGCGCTCGAGCCCCCGGGTCAGGCCAAGGACGATATCTGGATCATCGCGCAGCTCGCGGAGCGGCTCGGTTTCGGCTGGGGCGAGGTCTCCGCGCGACTGGCCTGGGACGAGCTCCGATCGCTCTCGCCCATGCACGCCGGCATGTCGTGGGAGCGGCTCGAGGCGCTCGGCGGGATCCAGTGGCCCTGTCCCGACGAGGAGCATCCCGGGACCCAGTTCCTGCATGCTCGGCTCTGGGAGCGAGATCCCGCGCTCCAGGGACCGAAGGCGCCGTTCAGCGTGGTCGTGGACGACCCGCCGGTCGATGAGCTGAACGACGAGTACCCGTTCCGGCTCACCACGGGCAGGCGTCTCGACTCGTTCAATACCGGTGTGCAGACCGGGCAGTACACATCTCCGCTTCGCCGCCGGGAGACGCTCGATGTCTCGCCGGAGGATGCGGTGCTCTTGGCCCTCGCCGAGGACGAGATCGTGCGGGTCTCCTCTCGTCGCGGCTCGCTCGAGGTGCCCGTCCACATCGGAACCGAGCTGCGGCCGGGTCTCGTGTTCATGACGTTCCACTTCCCCGAGCAGGTCGAGACGAACAACCTCACGATCGACGCGACCGACCCCAAGTCCGGGACGGCCGAGTTCAAGGCGACCGCCGTGCGCATCGAGAAGCTGGTGGCGGCGACGCCCCGCGGCGGGTCGTGACGGGGGTGCCGTGGACCTCCATCTGAGCACCGCCGCTGCGAGCGATGTGGAGCGTGCCGCGGTCGACGAGGTCCTCGGGGCGCCCCAGAGCGGCTGGACGGGATCGCGCGAGCGCTCGCCCACCGACCATCGGTTCGCCCGCGGCGGTCACGATGCGCGGGAGCAGCGCCACCTCCTCTTGCCCACGTTGCACGCGCTTCAAGCTCGCGTGGGCTGGATCAGCGAAGGGGGCCTGAACTACGTGAGTCGCCGACTCATGGTGCCTCCCGCCGAGGCGTACGGGGTCGCCACCTTCTACGCGATGTTCTCGACCGAGCCGCGGCCTCGATCGGTCGTGCACGTCTGCGACGACATCGCTTGCCTCACCGCCGGGGCCCAGGAGCTGTGCCGACGGTTCGAGGCCGAGCTCGGTCCGGCCGGAGCGGGCTCGCAGGACACGGGGATCACGTGGCAGCGGAGCCCGTGCCTCGGCCTGTGCGAGCGAGCACCGGCGGCGTTGGTCCAAGCCTCGGGTGCGAACGCCCACGACCAAGCGTTCGCGCCCGTTCGGGATGAGCACGTGAGCGCGTTCACGGGCGGTGGTCCCTGGGCGAACGCGGAGACGGGTGCCGGGAGTGCACCGCAGACGAAGGGCACGCGCGATCGGGAGCGACTGCGGGTGCTCCGGCGTGCGGGCGCGGTGGATCCGAGGTCGCTCGAGGACTACCGCGCCCACGGGGGGTACGAGGCGCTGCGCCGCGCCCTGGAGCTCGGCCCCGAGGGCGTGGTCCGTGAGGTGAAGGACGCGAAGCTGCTCGGGCGCGGCGGCGCGGCGTTCCCCACGGGCGTGAAATGGGAGGCCGTCGCGCGCCAACCCGTGCGACCGCACTACTTCGTCTGCAACGCCGATGAATCCGAACCGGGCACGTTCAAGGATCGCGTCGTGATCGAGCTCGACCCCTACTCGGTCATCGAGGCGCTCACGATCGCCGGGTACGCGACGGGCTCGGAGCGAGGGTACATCTACCTGCGCGGCGAGTACCCGCTCGCCGCCGAGCGGCTCGACCACGCCATCTCGGAGACGCGTCACCGGGGACTGCTCGGTGACGACGTCATGGGGGAGGGGTTCGTCTTCGACATCGAGCTGCGACGGGGGGCCGGCGCGTACATCTGCGGCGAGGAGACCGCGCTCTTCAACTCGCTCGAGGGCAAGCGCGGCGAGCCGAGGAACAAGCCGCCCTTCCCGGTCGAGCGCGGTCTGTTCGGCAAGCCGACGGGCATCAACAACGTCGAGACGCTCGTGAACGTGCTCGAGATCCTGCGGATCGGAGGTCTCGCGTACGCGGAGATCGGCACGCCGGACTCGACGGGCCCACGGCTCTTCTGTCTCTCGGGCTGCGTCGAACGACCGGGGTTGTACGAGGTCGAATCCGGCATCACGCTCCGGGACGTCATCGACCTGGCGGGGGGCGTGCGCGAAGGGGGTTCGCTGAAGGCGGTCTTGCTCGGGGGGGCGGCCGGGTCGTTCCTCACGCCCGAGGACCTGGATCTGCGCCTCACGTTCGAAGACACGCGCGCCGCGGGCCTCTCGCTCGGGTCGGGCGTCGTGATGGTCTTCGACGAGTCCGTGGACCTCGTCGAGATCGTGCTGCGGATCGCGCGGTTCTTCCGCGACGAATCGTGCGGGCAGTGCGTGCCGTGCCGCGTGGGTACCGTGCGGCAGGAGGAGGCGCTGCACCGACTCGTCGCCGACCGGACGATCGGCTCGCGCGAGGACGAGCTTCGGCTGCTCGGCGAGATCGATCGCGTCATGACCGATGCGTCGATCTGCGGGCTCGGGCAGACGGCCGCCAGCGCGGTGAGGTCCGCCGTGTCGCGGCTGGCGCTGTTCGGAACCGGGAGCACGTCATGAGCGGGGGAGTGCCGCTGCAGCCCCCCAGGCGGCTCATCGACGTCGAGGTCGACGGGACCGTGGTGCGGATCACGGAGGGCTCGACGATCCTGGACGCCTGTCGGCGCGAGGGCGTGGATACCCCGACCCTGTGTTTCGCCGACAACCTCACGCCGGTGAACGCCTGCCGCGTGTGCGTGGTCGAGGTCGAGGGCGCGCGCACGCTGGTTCCCGCGTGCTCGCGCGCGGTCGAGGACGGGATGAAGGTACGGACCGACACGGACCGCGTCCGACACTCGCGCAAGCTGGTGCTCGAGCTGCTCGCGTCCTCGGTGGACGTCGAACTGACGAGCCTCGACGTTCACCGCTGGATGAGCGAATACGACGCACGCCCGGAGCGGTTCGGCCCGTCGGCGCCTCCGCTCTCCGAGGGTGAGCGAGACGCCAGGACGCCCGGACATCACCACGATCTTGAAGTGACTTCGGCCGAGACGGTCCGTCAACCCGTGAAGATCGACAACGAGCTGTACGTGCGCGACTACTCGAAGTGCATCCTCTGCTACAAGTGCGTGGAGGCGTGCGGCGTCGACGCGCAGAACACGTTCGCGATCTCGGTGGCCGGACGCGGGTTCGACGCCCGGATCTCGACCGAGTTTGCGGTCCCGCTCGACGAGTCGGCGTGCGTGTATTGCGGCAACTGCATCGGGGTGTGCCCCACGGGTGCGCTGATGTTCACGAGCGAGTTCGACATGCGCGAGGCCGGCACCTGGGACGAGTCCCAGCAGACGGTCACCGAGACGATCTGTCCGTACTGCGGGGTGGGTTGCGAGCTCGAGGTGCACGTCCAGGACAACGAGATCGTGAAGGTCGCCTCGCCGTGGGACAACCAGGTCACGAACGGTCACCTCTGCATCAAGGGACGGTTCGGGTTCGCGTACGTCCAGCGCCGCAAGCGCGAAGAGCGCGCGGACCGGGACCCGCCCACCTGAGCACGCCCGTTATCGCCACCGTCACCGGGATCGTGCTGGCGGGCGGCCGATCGTCGCGGTTCGGCCGGGACAAGCTCGCCGAGCTGTATCGGGGGATGCCGCTCTTGCACCACGCGGTGCTGCATCTCGGCGAGGTGTGCGACGAGGTTGTCGTGGTGGTCGCCCCCGGCGCCCCCGATCCCGGGCTGCCGCTCGGTGTCGCCGCTCGCGTCGTGCGCGACGCCACCGAGGGCGAGGGCCCGCTCGCCGGCGCCTCGGCGGGGCTGATGGCGGTTCGCACGGACGTGGCGCTGCTCGTCGGCGGCGACATGCCCGAGACGCATCCTGCGGTTCTGCTGGAGCTCGTGCGCGTCCTGGCCGAAGCCGGCGTCGACGGCGCGGCGTTGCGGGACGGCGAACGCGTGCGGCCCCTGCCGAGCGCCCTTCGCGCGGGCCCGGCGGGCGATGCGGCGCATGCGCTCCTGCACTCGGGCGCTCGGCGGCTGGGCGATCTGCTCGACGCGCTCCGGGTGGCGGCGATCGACGAGCCCACCTGGCGAGCGCTCGACCCGGACGGTGCCACGCTGCGCGACATCGACCGGCCGGAGGACCTGGATGACTAGGATGCGGCGGATGGGCGTCAAGATCCGACGACGGCCGACCGACGCAGGGTGGCTCGCCGCGGGCAGCGGGATCGTGCTGCTCACCGCGAGCGCGATCGACGGCAACACCGCGACGGAGGCCGAGGTCGCCGTGTTCCGCTTCGTCAACGACGCGCCGGATGCGCTGTTCTACGTGCTCTGGGCTCCGATGCAGTTCGGCACGTTCGTGG
The DNA here is from genome assembly GCA_040005555.1 of Actinomycetota bacterium. GTDB lineage: Bacteria > Actinomycetota > UBA4738 > UBA4738 > HRBIN12 > JBDTYT01. The sequence goes on from JBDTYT010000082.1 coordinate 6,602, forward strand.
CCGTTCCGGTCACCGCCGTCGGAGCGTTCATCGCCCGCCGGCCGAGGCTCGCGATCGAGGCGGCGGTGGCCGGCACGGCCGCCTACTTCCTGGCCAGGAGCGTGAAGCTCGTCTGGGTTCGCCTGCGCCCACCGATCTTCCTGGAGGACGTGCATCTGCGCCACGTCCCGAGGACCGGCTACGGGTTCGTCTCCGGGCACGCGGCCGTATCGGCGAGCCTGGCGTTCGTGCTGTGGGCGTTCCTGCCGAAGCGATGGCGATGGGTACCGGTGGCGCTCTCGGGCGTCGTGGGGCTCGGGCGGATGTACGTCGGGGGTCATATGCCGCTCGACGTCCTCGGCGGGTGGGGCCTGGGCACCGCCGTCGGCGCAGCCGTCACGTTCGCGGGCGGTGTCCCCGTGCGGAAGGTGAAGTCCGGGGCATCCTCGGCGACGACCGGGTCGGCTTAGCTCGCTTCCAGGTTCGCGAGTGCGTCGCGGCGGGCACGGGAGGAGTCTAGGCCCCGGAACTCCGGCTGGTGGGGCGTCCAGCGGATGCCGGAGCGCGCCGATCCCGAGTAGATTCCGAGGTGAAGAGCGGACGCCCCGCCTCGGGGCCGGCCCGCGTATCACACCCTTTCCGAAAGGACCCACGCATGCCGCGTCGTGTTCTCATCATGGGCGCCGCCGGGCGCGACTTCCACAACTTCAACGTCGCCTTCCGCG
>JBDTYT010000083.1:0-7034 GCA_040005555.1 Actinomycetota bacterium
CTCATCATGGGCGCCGCCGGGCGCGACTTCCACAACTTCAACGTCGCCTTCCGCGACGACCGCCGGGTCGAGGTCGTGGCCTTCACCGCGACCCAGATCCCGTTCATCAACGACCGGCTGTACCCGAAGGAGCTCGCGGGAGCTCGCTATCCGAACGGGATCCAGATCCACGACGAGAGCGAGCTCACGAACCTCATCCGCGACCTGGAGGTGGAGGACGTGATCTTCGCGTACTCCGACGTCCCGCACGAGTACGTGATGCACAAGGGCAGCGAGGCCATGGCCGCCGGCGCGAACTTCGTGCTCCTCGGGCCGCGGGACACGATGCTCGACGCCTCCGTCCCCGTCGTCGCCGTCTGCGCCGTGCGGACGGGCAGCGGCAAGTCCCAGACCACCCGGGCGATCGCCGGCACCTTGAAGGAGGCCGGCAAGCGCGTCGTCGCCGTCCGTCATCCGATGCCGTACGGCGACCTCAACGCGCAGCGCGTGCAGCGCTACGCGGAACTCGCCGACCTCGAACGGTACGAAACGACCATCGAGGAGCGCGAGGAATACGAGCCCCACATCACGTCGGGCACGATCATCTACGCGGGCGTGGACTACGGCGACATCCTCGCGCAGGCCCAACAGGAGTGCGACGTCCTGTTGTGGGATGGCGGCAACAACGACCTGCCCTTCTACACGCCCACGGTGCACGTCGTGGTGGCCGACCCGCTCCGCGCGGGACACGAGATGAGCTACCATCCCGGCGAGGCGAACCTGCGGATGGCCGACGTCATCGTCATCAACAAGATGGACTCGGCCTCGATCGACCAGGTGAACGCCCTGCTGGACACGATCCACCACGCGAATCCCGCCGCGACGATCGTGAAGGCGAACAGCCGCGTGACGGTGGACGATCCGGATGCGATCCGCGGTAAGCGCGTGCTCGTCGTGGAGGACGGCCCGACGCTCACCCATGGCGAGATGAAGTTCGGCGCCGGGGTCGTCGCGGCGCGCCAGCACGGGGCCGCCGAGATCGTCGACCCGCGCCCGTGGGCCGTGGGGACGATCGACGAGACCTTCCGCAAGTACGACGTCGGGGCGGTGCTGCCGGCGATGGGCTACTCGGACGGCCAGCTCGCCGAGATGGAGAAGATCATCGACGCCGCCGAGGTCGACCTGGTCGTCATCGGCACGCCGATCGATCTTCGACGGGTCATCAACATCTCGAAGCCGGCCGTGCGGGTCGGCTACGACCTGGAGGTCCTGCCCGGCTCGCCGACGCTACGGGACGTGCTCGCGCCGGTCCTCGGCTAGCCCCCGGCTCATAGGAGGCCTTCATCGAATGGAACGCGTCGTAGTCGCCCTCGGCGGGAACGCGCTCCTTCGACGCGGGCAGGATGACACGTACGAGAACGCCTACCGTTCGGCCCGAGCCGCCGCTGAGAAGATCGCCGATATCGCCGCCGCGGGATGGGAGGTCGTGCTCACCCACGGCAACGGACCGCAAGTGGGCCGCATCCTGCTCCAGCAGGAGGCCGCCCGCGGATGGGTCCATCCGATGCCGCTCGACGTGTGCGGTGCCGAGAGCCAGGGCCAGATCGGCTACCTGCTGCAGGTCACGATCGGCGACGTGTTCTACGAGCGAGGCATGGAGCGTCCCGTCGCCACCGTGTTGACGCTCACGCGCGTTCGCTTAGACGACCCCGCCTTCAAGGAGCCGACGAAACCGATCGGGCCCTTCTACGAGGAGGACGAGGCGAACAAGCTCACCGAGGAACGCGGGTACGCGATGAGGCCGGATGCCCACGGAGGCTGGCGCCGCGTCGTGCCCTCACCGTCCCCGTACTCGATCGTGGAGGCACCGGTGATCCGCCAGCTCGTCGCCGACGGAGTCATCGTGATCGCCTCCGGAGGCGGCGGTGTGCCGGTCGTCGAGGACGGGCCTCGGTTGGTCGGTGTGGAAGGGGTGGTGGACAAGGACCTCGCCGCGGCGATCTTGGCGCGCGACGTCGAGGCTTCGGTACTGCTGATCCTCACCGACGTGAAGATGGTCCAGAAGGGGTTCGGGACCGATCACGCCGAGCCACTCGAGCGACTGACGCTCGCCGACGCGACCCGGTTGCTCGGGGCGGGTGAGTTTGGGAGCGGGTCGATGGGTCCGAAGGTGCAAGCGGCGATCGGCTTCGTCGAGCGGGGGGGCCGACGCGCGGTGATCGGTGACCTCGACGACGCGGTGGCCGCGCTTGCCGGGCGGGCGGGGACCACGATCACCTCTTCCTAGGACGGCAGACGTCACCCACGTAGGCTCGCTCGGTGCAGCTGCGGGTGCTCGTCTACAACGTCCATGGGTTCCGAGAGGGCGGCGTCGCCCGGGTGGTCGAGCACGTCCGGCCGGACGTGGCGTTGCTGAACGAGACCGGCAGCCGCCGCTCGCTCCGACACTTCGCGAAGGGGGTGCACATGCAGGCCGCCTCCGACCCATGGTCCCCGCTCGCGCGCCGGGTCAAGGATGCCGTGCTCGTGCGCTCGCCGTGGCGGATCCTCGAGCACCGGCAGCACCGGTTCTTCGGCACCGATCGGATGTACCCACGCGGGGTCCTGCTCGCCCACGTCGGTCGTGCCGGCGAGCGCGCGTGGGTGGCGAGCATGCACCTCGGCCTGCGGCCGGTCGACCGCCTCGCGAACGCGAAGGAACTGGCCGCCCTTGTGCGCGCCGTCGGTGAACCCGTCGTCATCGGGGGCGACTGCAACGAGCCGCCGGATGGGCGAGCGATCGGGTTCCTGTCCGAGAGGTTCTGGGACGCATGGCTGCTCGGCGGCGACGTCTCGGGCGAGACGTTTCCGGCGAGCGATCCCATCGCCCGGATCGACTATCTCTTCGTGTCCGAGGGCGTCCGCGTGGAGCGGGTGTTCGTGCCCGGGGGCGAGCTCGTCCGGGCCGCCTCGGATCACCGTCCGGTGATAGCCGAGCTCACGCTGCCGGAGCGGCGAGCTCCCGAGCGAACCTGAGGACGCGCTCGCGCACCATCGGCGCGTCGTTGTCGAGGGTGATCACGTGATAGGAGTCCGGGCACTCGATCAGCTCCTTGTGCGCCGAGCCGAGCGCATCGAACACCCGCCGCGGGTTCGACGCGGGGATCGTGTGGTCGGCGCCGGGCGCGAACACCAGCGCCGGCGCGCGGACCCGGGCGAGCTCCGCGCGGGCGCGCTTCATCAGCGCGGCCATCGTCACGATCCCCGGCACCGGCAACCGGTCGTACGCGAGCTCGTCCTGCCCCGGCTTCTTGATGTCTCCTTCGTTGAACCCTTTGATGTTGCGCAGGAACCACCGTCCGATCGGGATCAACACGTGGCGAGGGTCGAACACGTACGGGCTGCAGAGCACGAGACCGTCGACCGCGTCGGGCCGCGAGGCCGCGAGATGCACGGCGAGCGATGCGGCCATCGACTGCCCGAACACCACCGCGGTCGAGCACCCGACGCGGAGCTCGGTGAGGGCCCCGTCGACCTCCCGGAACCATTCCGTCCACGGACGACGACGCAGGTCCTCGACCGTCGTCCCGTGTCCGGGGAGCCGCACCCCGATGACGGACACGCCCTGCTCGGCGAACCAGGTGCCCATCGGGCGCATCGATGCGGGGGAGCCCGTGAACCCGTGCACCATCACGATCCCGATCGGACCGCCCCTGAATCGGAACGGCTCGCAACCCGGTCGGATGGCTGGGAAGCTCACGCTCGGATCAAGAGGTGCCGGAACGGCGTCGCCTGCCGGGATTCACGAAGAGCTGGGCGACGATATACACGAAGACGAGCCCCACGAGCCCCACGAGCCCCACGAGCACCGTCACGAAGAACCACTCCAGGAAACCCCACGACGCGGTCATCGTGCTCCAGCCTAGCGCCGATGGCGAGCTCGAGCCCGGGCGATTCAAGGGTGGCCCCCAGCCGGCCGACAAGGAAGAGGCAGGTCGGGAGCCTCGGCCGCTGGAGAGGATCGCAGATGAGCGTGAGTCAGCACGAACGGCGGGACGAAAAGCGGGACGACAAGCGAGACGAGGAGTCACGCGACGCGCTCGCGTACGAGGAGAATTGGTACCGAGTCCTGAAGGCCCTCTCGCTCGGCGAAGCGATCGAACTCGGCGAGGTCCCCGATGCGGAGATCGCCGAGCTGACCTTCGACCCCGAGGTGATCCACCGGATCGCATAGACGTATCGGGCCTCCGGGCGACACGCGCGGCCTACAATCGACGCGCCCGGCTCCGCTCGGAGCCGGAACGGCCTGGGATCTCAAGGGGTGCGGTGGCGCGGATCGGCATCCTCACCGGCGGGGGCGATTGCCCCGGCCTGAACGCCGCGATCCGCGGGGTCATCCGCAAGGCGGTCGGCGTCTTCGGCCACGAAGGTGTCGGGTTCCGCAACGGCTGGCTCGGGGTCATGGAGCGCGAGACCGTCGAGCTCGACCGCGACGCGGTCCGCGGCATCCTGCATCGCGGCGGGACGATCCTGGGCAGCTCCGGCATCAACCCCATGCGCGAGCCCGAAGGGCCCGAGCGCATCCGAGCCACGCTGAACGATCTCGAGGTGGACGGGCTCGTGGCGATCGGCGGCGAGGGCACGCTCGGCGCGGCCGCCCAGCTCGCCGAGCAGGGCGTGAGGGTCGTCGGCATCCCGAAGACGATCGATAACGACATCTCGGGCACCGACTACACGATCGGATTCCGGACCGCCGTGCAGGTGGCGACCGACGCGATCGATCGCCTCCACAGCACGGCCGAGAGCCACAACCGCGTCATGCTCGTCGAGGTGATGGGCCGGAGCACCGGATGGATCGCGCTGTACGCGGGCCTGGCCGGTGGCGCGGACGTGATCTTGATCCCGGAGCACCCCTTCGACCTGGAGGAGGTGTGCGCCTCGCTCCGCCGGCGACATATGGGCACGAGCTCCTTCTCGATCGTGGTCGTCGCTGAGGGGGCGAAGCCCCGGGACGGCACCTTCGAGGTCCCCGAATACCCGGTCGACCGCTACGGGTGGCCGCGGATGGGCGGGATCGCGAACCTCATCGCGCCCGAGATCGAGCGCGAGACCGGGTTCGAGACGCGGGTCATCACCCTCGGGCATCTGCAGCGTGGGGGGACGCCGACCGCCTACGACCGGGTCTTGGCCACCCGCCTCGGCGTGGCGGCCGCGGACCTGGCCGAGGCCGGTGGATGGGGTCGGATGGTGGCGCTGCGCGGCCCGAACATGGCCGACATCCCGCTCGCCGAGGCCGTCGCCGAGCGCAAACTCGTCCCCGAGCACCTGTACCGGCTCGCGGGCGTGTTCGCGGGGTAACCGCCGGCCACGGCTCCCGAGGGCGCCCATATACTCGCACCGTGGACCCACACGTCGACCTGCGCTCCGACACCGTCACGAAGCCATCTGCCGCGATGCGCGCGGCCATGGCGAGGGCGGAGGTCGGGGACGATTGGTACGGCGATGATCCCACCGTGAACCAGCTGCAGGAGCGCGCCGCGCAGGTCACCGGCACCGAGGCGGCCATCTACGTGCCCACGGGGACCATGGCGAACCAGATCGGGCTTCGCCTCCACGTGTCCGGCGCCGGGCACCTGGTCGCCGCCGAGTCCGGGGCTCACGTCGCGTCGACCGAGGTGATGACGTCCGCCGTGTTGTCGGGGATCTCGACCCGGACCGCGCTCGGGCCGAGTGGCTGGCTCACGGCCGAGCTGGTCGTCGAACTGCTCACGCCCGACACCGCGTACGACGTCGAGGTCGTCGACCTCCTAGCCGTGGAGAACACCGCGGGCCATGCGGGCGGCACCATCATGCCGGCGGACGAGCTCCGCCGGATCCGCAAGGTCGCTCAGGAGGCGGGTGTGCCCGTGCATCTGGACGGAGCGCGCATCTTCAACGCGGCGGCCGCGACCGGGATGGATGTCTCGGAGTGGACGGGCGAGGTGGACACGATGATGTTCTGCGTCTCGAAGGGCCTCGGCGCGCCGATCGGCTCGCTCCTCTGCGGGCCCGCCGAGATGATGCGCGAGGCACGACGGCTGAAGATCTTGTTCGGGGGTGCGTGGCGGCAGGCGGGGATCATGGCCGCGGCCGGGCTCGTCGCCCTCGAGGAGGGGCCCGGCCGGCTGCACGAGGACCACACCCGCGCGCGACGACTGGCGGAAGGTCTCGTGGAGGACTTCCCGGGTTCGGTGGACCTCGATCGGGTTGAAACGAACATGGTCCTCGTCGACACCGAGCCAATGGGTCTCGAGCCGCTCGAGGCCATCGACCGGCTGAAGGAGAAGGGCGTGGGCTGCACGATCGTGTCCCCGAAGGTACGGATGGTCACCCACCTCGACATCTCGGATCAAGACATCGACACGGCGCTCGCCGCCTGGCGGTCGGTCGCGCGCGCGGTGAGGAGGCATCCATGAAGCTGTTCGGCCCGCGCTACCCCGAGGACGTGGCCAAGCGCGTGCCACCCGGGCAGCGCTTGGTGAAGACCTGGCCCGTGCTGCACTACGGCCCGATCCCGAAGTTCGACGGGGCGAACTGGGACCTCGAGATCTCCGGGCTCGTCGACAACCCGTTCCGGCTCACCTACGACGAGCTGAAGGCCCTCGGTCCCAAGGACGTGCAGGCGGACATGCATTGCGTCACGGGGTGGTCGACGCTGGACAACACGTGGACGGGCGTCCCCTTCCGGGTCCTGGCAGAGCGGGCGGGCGTGCAACCCGAGGCGAAGTGGGTCATCGCGCTCTGCGAGTACAGCTACACGTCGGACCTCTCGCTCGAGGCGATGATGCAGGACGACGTGCTCGTGGCCTGGGCGCACGACGGGCAGGATCTCAGCGCCGAGCACGGGTATCCGCTTCGACTCGTGGTGCCACAGCGCTACGCGTGGAAGAGCGCGAAGTGGCTGACGGGTCTCGAGTTCGCGGCGCACAACAAGCGGGGCTTCTGGGAGGTCCGCGGGTACCACATCCACGCCGACCCCTGGGCCGAAGAGCGATACAGCTACCAAGAAGGTCCTCGCGCTGAGATGCAGCCGTAGC
>JBDTYT010000084.1:0-6648 GCA_040005555.1 Actinomycetota bacterium
CTCCTGCAAACGCTGTTCGCCCAACCGCCCGGGCCGCTCGCGTGGGTCCGGATCGCCGGGGTGCAGGCGCTGGGGTTCGCGATGCTCGCGGTCGTGCTCGCCCGTCGGCTCGAGCAGTTGTGGTGGGCCTGCTGGGCGTACGTCTTGACCAGCGTGGGGATCGCCATCGTCACGGCCGGCCACGCGCTCGTCGGCGTGCCCCAGGGCGTCTCGGCCGTGCTCTGGTGGCTCATGGCTGCCGAGTCGGTCGCCCTCGCCGCCGCACTGGTCATCGGTCTGGCGAAGGCCGGCACCGAGCGCCGCCCGGAGTGAGGCCGGAAGCGGGACAGCCGTGACGGTCACGCGAACGGAGCGCCCCACTTGGGGACGGCGCCTCGGTCTCACGTTCGGACAGACCCTCGTGTTCACGGCGATCCTCCTCCCGGCGGTCGTGAGCCTCCATGCGTCGATGGCGACGATCGATCTGGCGTACCAGATCCGTGCCGGCGAGATCATGCTCAACGGCCATCATGTCCTGCGCACGGATCCGTTCACGTTCACGACGTTCGGGCGGCCGTGGCTCGACCAGCAGTGGGGTGCGCAGGTCCTGCTTGCGCAGATCTTCCGATGGGGCGGCTGGGAGTTGCTCGACCTCACGCGAGCCGCGGTCGTCGCGGCAGCGTTCTGGCTTTTGTACGTCGCCTGCCGAGCGCGAGGGGCGGGCGTCCGGCCTGCCGCGTGGCTCTCTCTCGGCGGTCTCCTCGTCGCGTTCTACGGCTTCGAACCCAGGCCGCAGATATTCGCGTTCCTCTTGTTCGCCATGACGATCGCGGTGGTATCCAAGCGCGATCGCCTCCCCCGACTCCTGTGGCTCCTCCCTCCGATCGTGCTCGTGTGGGCGAACGTCCACGGCAGCTTCATCCTCGGACCCGCGATGCTCCTGCTCGCCTGGTTCGAGGATCGACGCCTTCACCTCGCGTCGTCTCGAACCACGGTCTTCGTGATGATCGCCAGCATCGCCGCCGCGACGGTGAATCCGTTCGGCTTGCGCGTCTGGTCGTACGTCGTGGACCTCTCGAGCAACCCGCAGGTCCGCAACACGATCGAGGAGTGGCAGCCTCCGAGGCCCACATCCGCGATCGGCTTCGTCTTCTTCGCATCCGTGGTGGTGGTCGCGGCGATCGCGCTTCGCCGCCGTCGCGAGATCGCCTGGCCACGCGTTCTGGGTCTCATCCTGTTCTTCCTGCTCGGCGTGACGGCGGTTCGCGGGGTGATCTGGTGGGCTTTGGCGGCCCCTTTCCTGCTCGCCGACCTCTTCCCGGGTGGGCCGACCCGGGACGAGCCGAAGATCGTGAACACGGTGATCGCCATCACGCTGGTAGGTCTCGGCTTCATGCTCCTACCTTGGTTCCGCCCGACGTTTCCTTCCACCGCTAACTCCGGAACGGTCTCCGACGGCCTGCTTGCGTACGCGCCGAACGAGTACACGACCCGGCTCGCCGATACCCTTCCACCCGGTACCCACGTCTTCGCACCCGAGATCTGGGCGTCGTGGTTCGAGATCGCGGTTCCCCAGTTCCCCGTCATGATCGACCCGCGCATCGAGATCTTTTCCGATGCCGTCTGGCGGGACTACGACGACATCTCGCACGCTTCGGAGGGGTGGCAGCAGATCGTCGACCGGTGGAAGATTGGCGCGCTCGCCCTGAGCACCGAGCAGCAGTCGGATCTGATCGCCGTCATCGAGAAGGATCCGAGCTGGACGACGATCTACCGGGACGGCGATGGCATCCTGCTCGTTCGGGCATAACCGAGGCGCGTCAGGAGCGGGTGAACACCACGCCTTCTCGGTCCTCGTATCGAAGCGTCCACGACGGATCGATCCGCAGGAGCCGGATGAGTCGCTCGTGGTACGTGGTGTTCGCGACCACGACGTCGACGTTCCATCGGTCGAGGATCTGCCTCCACCCGGCGCGCGCGTGGGTGACGGTGAAGTAGTCGGACCAGACGGCGTCGGGGAACAGCTCCGCGCGAGCGTCGACGAACATCGGCACGCCAGGGAGTTCAAGCTCGAACCAGCTCCCCCACCAGCCGTCGAAGACACGGGCCCCGTTCTTGGTCGCCGTCCCAACCACGGCGGTGAGCGCCTGCGTCGGTGCCTCGGACAACAGGGCCTCGGCGGGTTCCCTCGTGGCGACCCGAACCCCTCCGATCACCAGCAGTATCCCAAGGGCGGCTGCGACGAGCACCGTCATGGCGCGGCTCCGATCGCGCTCCGGATGCCATCCGGCGAGTATCCCGCCCACGATCGGTGGGATGCCGAGGGCCCACCACAGCAGGTTGCGACCGCTCCAGACGGCGAGCCCCGTGAACAGCAGGAATTGCAACGCCTCCTCCAACGTCGGGCGCCGCGTGCCGCGTCGGACCACCAACGCGATCGCCACGATCAGCACCGCGAGGAACACCGGGCCGGCAGGCGAACGACGCCACAGGGGCTGCCACTCGTCGATGACCTGACGCACGACGGGCGATGAGAGCAGTTCGACGAGGTACCGGTACGTGCCGAAACCGAGCGGCGAGACAAGAGGTGCGACCAAGCTCGCCAGAACCACCGCCCCCGTCCAGGTGGCGTCGCGGCGGCGTCTCGCAACGAGGTCGCAGGCGAAGGCGATGCCCGTGAGCGCGGTCAAGAGCACGAAGCTGCCGTGCACGTTCGCCCATACGATCTGGACGGGGAGGAGCCACGCCAGGCGCCTTGGGTTCGCATGTCGCGTATCTAGCAGCCACAGCGTCGCGAGGAACAGCGGCACGGCGAGCAGCTGGGGGCGGAGCGCACCCGTTCCCGGAAGCAGGAAGGCAACCTCCAACGCGACGAGTACGACGCACCCGGCCACGAACGGATCGGCTCCGCGGGCCCGAGTGCGCGCCAGAGTGACTCCGCCGGCGACGGTCGCCAAGAGCGCTCGAACGAACACGAGCCCCCGCCAGCCGATGAACTTGAACAACCCTCCGAGAACGATCTCGCTTAGCCACTGTTCGTTGAGCCAGGATCGCCCGGCGACCGAGTACGTGAAGACATCGTGCGTGAGGATCGTCCGGTCGTCGATCATCCGGATCCCGGCGCGGATCTGGTACGCGAGGTCGCCGGTCGGCATCCTGGCGAGCAGGACGCTGATAGCCGGCAGGCACCAGACCATGAGGACCCACGGCTCGGGGACACGCCACCATCGAGCAACGGTCTCCCGCACCCGAGGTCCGAGGCCGGCTCTGGGTCGAACCCTGTGGAACGCGACGATCATCGCGTCAGCCGTCCCCGGCCGTACGGCTCATGGACTTACGGACCGACGGGCCCGAACAGGTGCGAGATGCGGATGACGCCCGGTCCGACGATCACGACGAGCAGCGACGGCATGATGCAACAGATCATCGGGAACAGGAGCTTGACCGGCGTCTTCATAGCCTTCTCTTCCGCTCGCTGGCGACGCTTGACCCGCAGCTCCTGCGACTGTCCGCGAAGGACGTTCGAGATGCTCACGCCGAAGACGTCGGCCTGGACCATCGCGAGCACGAAGCTCTTCAGCTCCTCGACGCTGGTCCGCTCAGACAGGCGGCGCATCGCCTCGACCCGGGGCGCGCCGAGCTGCATCTCGTGCAGCAGCCGTCCGACCTCCTCGGACAGGGGCCCCGCCATCGCCCGACGAGCGTGCAACAACGCACCGTCGAACGCCAGTCCCGCCTCGACGCTGATCGTGAGCAGGTCGATCATGTCTGCCAGATCCCGGCGGATCGAGTCCTGCCGCTTCGTCACTCGCTTGTCGAGCCAGTTGCCCGCGAACAGGTACCCGCCGTACGCCATGAACGGCACCCAGAAGATGCCGAGGAGCAGCGGGCCACGCGTCACTCCCATGTAGTACCCGAGCGCGGCTCCTCCGCCGCCACAGGCGAGACGACACAGGAGGAACAGCTCCGGCGTCAGGCCACGAGGGTTCCCGGCAAGCGCCAGCCGATGGGCGAGCGAGTCGCGGATCCCACGCGGCGTGTAACGGGAGATCAGCGCTGACAACCTCGACGTCGCCGGTGAAACGATGCGAGCGTTGAAGGACGCATCGGCACCCCGCATCCCCACCTGGATCCCGGCGGTCTCGAGTTGGCCCTGCAGCACCGCAGCTCCGCGCCGGTTCCGAGAGGTGACGAGCATGCGCATCCCGAGCAGCGCCGTTGCGACGAACGTCGCGCCGACCGCGACGAAGAGATAGGCCTCAGACATCGTCCAACCTCACGATCTTCTGCATCCAGAGATAGCCGACGACCATCAGGCCTCCGGCGGAGCCCAGCAAGATGTTCCCCACGCGCGTCGAAGTGAGCACCCGGAGGTAGTCGGGGTTCACGAAGGTCAGGTAGACACCCAACAGGATCGGCAGGGCCGTGAGGACGTAGGAGGAGATGCGGCCCTCGGCCGACAGGACCTTAACCTGGCGCCGCAGCGTCTCCCGCTCGCGGATCGTCTTCGACACACCCTCGAGAACCTCGGCGAGGTTCCCGCCGATCTTGCGTTGAATCTTGATCGCCGTCACGGTCCACTCGAGGTCGCGACTGCCGATGCGGTCAACGAGGGCGTCCAGCGCCTCGGCGACGTCGCGGCCGAACCGGATCTCCGACATCGTGCGCCCGAACTCCGTCGCGCCGGGCTCGCTGATCTCCTTCGTCGCGGTGTCGAGCGACTGCAGGAAGCTGTGACCCGCGCGCAGCGAGCTCGCGACGATCATCAACGTGTCCGCCAGCTGGGCCTGGAGCGCGGTGAGGCGCTTGGCGGCGGCCGCGGACAACAGCGCGAGCGGGGCCGCCAGTCCGACGAACCCCATCAGGGCCCCGGGCGGACCGAAGAGCAGGTACCCGCCGACGGCGCTCGCGAGCCCCGCGAACACGACGATCGCGAGGAATTCGCCCACGTGCAGCGCCCACCCCGCCTGGCCGAGTCGACGCGCGAGCGTGCCGCCGGCGCGCGTACCGCCCGCCGCCCGCTCCGCGATGTCGGCGATCCCCTTGGGGATCCAGGGGTTCGATGAAGGACCGTCGGCCTCCGGCGACCATTCGGTCGGAAGCTCGGCGACGAGGCGCGAGCGCAGCTGCGTCTCGCGGCGCCGCTGCTGCCTGAGGCTCTGCAGGAGCAAGAGGAGGTTGAGGAAGGCGAGGAACGCCAGGGCCGCGATGACCGCGATGGCCGCATTGCTGGTCGCGGTCGAGCCCTCCGGCGCACGTCCCGCCTCGGTGGGATCTTGACCGGTCAGGTTCGCCAGACCGGGGGTGAGGAAGCGGGTGCTCGCTGTTCCGAACGGCAGCTTGACGTCGACGGACACGGGTACCCCGTACGGCGCCTTCGATCGGTAGGTGACGACGAACTGTTGCGAGAGCTCGAGCGCGAGACCCGAGTAGACGGCCTCGAGATCGCGAGGCGTGATCGACTGGTAGCGGCCGCCGGTTCGGACCGCGAGTTGCCGCAGGACGGTCTCGTCGACGTCCGAGCCGGCCAGCGCGATCGTGTAGACCGTCACGCCGGCATCCCGTGCAGCCTGGATGGCCTGAGCGACGTCGGCGGTTCCCACCGTGTCCTTCCCGTCGGTGAGCAGGATGAGGTTGTGCTGGGCTCCGCTCGAGGGATCGAACATCCCGGAGCCCGTCACCACTGCCTGGTACAGCGCGGTGCCGGGGCTGGTCGTACCGTCCAGCGAAGAGACGGCGAGCTCGACCGCGTTCCGGTCGTCGGTGACGGGCGATTGCACGACCGGCTGGTCAGCGAACGAGAGGACCCCGACCGGCAGAGAATCCGGAACGCCGAGCACGAACGTGCGCGCGGCCGCAAGGGCGGTCTGGAGCTCTCCGCCCTGCATGCTGTTGGAGACGTCGATCGCGAGGACCGCGTCGACGTTGCGTCCGGATCCGTCGAGCGGATCCACGCTCACGACCCGGACGGGGACACCGTTCTCGAGCACACGGACATTCGCGGCATCCACCGATGTCGTCTGATCCGTGGATACGGTAAGTCGGATGAGCGGGAAGTCGCCTTGCTCGACCCCGCGAACGGACACGTCACCCGTCGCCCGGGCGGTACCGGGCAGCGCGAGCCCCAGGACGGCGAGCGCAATGATGAGCGAACGGGACCGCCTTACCACGGCTCTTCTCCCCGCGGGGGCGTGAAGATCGACTGATCCAGGCGGACGTTCCGCTCGAGCAGGCGCTCCAGGAACACAGGGCGGAGCCCCGTTGCCGAGAGGTGCCCGAGCACGTGCCCTCGCTCGTCGAGGCCGCCCTCCGCCTTGAAGACGAAGAGGTCCTGCATCGTGATCGCGTCGCCCTCCATGCCGACGACCTCGGCCACGTGCGTCACCCGACGAGTTCCGTCCTGAAGACGCGCGACGTGGACGACGAGGTCGAGCGCCGATGCGACCTGCTCTCGGAGCGCTCGGACGGTGAGGTCCATGCCCGCCATGAGTGCCATGGTCTCGATGCGGGACAACACGTCGCGAGGGGAGTTCGCGTGCACAGTGCTGATCGAGCCGTCGTGACCCGTGTTCATGGCTTGCAGCATGTCGAGGGTCTCGCCGCCCCGGACCTCACCGACGACGATGCGGTCGGGGCGCATGCGCAGGGCGTTGCGGACCAGGTCGCGGA
>JBDTYT010000085.1:0-6610 GCA_040005555.1 Actinomycetota bacterium
GGTTGGGGCGAGGCGATGTCGCGTCTCGGCGCGGGGATCGGCACGCGCGGACCCGGCGAGACGAAGCTCGAGGTCGACCGTCAGCACATCAAGCGCCGGATCAGCAAGCTACGAAAGGACCTGAAGGACCTCGCCCGCACGCGCGACGTGAAACGCTCGCAACGCGAGCGGTCCGGCGTGCCGCAGGTCGCGATCGCGGGGTACACGAACGCGGGGAAGTCGACGCTGCTCAACGCCCTGACCCGTTCGGACGTGCTCGTGGCCGATCAGCTCTTCGCCACGCTCGACCCCACCACCCGCCGCCTGGAGCTGCCGAGCGGGCGTCCGGCGACGCTCACGGACACCGTCGGCTTCGTGCGCAAGCTGCCGCACGAGCTCGTTGAGGCGTTCCGCTCCACGTTGGAAGAGGTCGGTCGCTCCGTCGTGATCGTGCACGTCGCCGACGCCTCTGCCGATGACCTCGCCGAACAGATCGAGGCGGTCCGGAGCGTGCTGGCCGACATCGGCGCTGCGGCGGTGACCGAGGTCCTCGCCCTGAACAAGATCGATCTGGTGGACGCGGCCGAGCGCGACCGGCTCGCCGCGCGGTTCCCGGACGCCGTCGCGGTGTCGGCGCTCGGCGGCGTGGGGCTCGAGCCGCTGCTACAGCTCGTGGAGTCCTCACTCCCGGCGTTCCCGAGGGACGTCACGGTCCTCATCCCGTACGGTCGCGACGAGCTCGTGGCCATGCTGTACCGCGACGCGGAGATCCTCACCTCCGAACCGTGTGATGAGGGTACGGTCGTCCACGTGCGTGTCGGGGAGCGCGAGTACGCGTTGATCGCCGGCTTCGTCAGCCAGGGCGAACCCGTGGCCGATCGGAACCGGGTTCCCTAAGCCGGTTCCGGGCCGCCCGTGGCCGAACCGATGGCCCACAGCTCGTCGCCGGCCCAGGCGCGCTCGATCACGAGGTCCGGGTTCTCACCGCGGTCGATGGCGAAGCGAAGCGCAAGCAGCTGAAGACGGGACACGAGCGGGATCTGGGCCAGAACCGGCGGCAGGTCCGCCGGCTCGATCACCCTGGTCACCCCGATCCCTTCCGCCTCAGCGGCCTTCGCCACGCCCTCGACGAGGCCGTCGGCATCGGGCGGGGACAGCGACACGAGGTGATCCTCGGCTGTGAGCGGCACCGCCGAGCCGTGCAGCAGGTACTCCACGTCGTAGCCCTCGGCGGGGAAGCGGGAGGCCTCGCGGAGTTTCAACGCGCCCTCGCGCGCGGTCACCGACGCCGGTCCTTCGCCGAACAGCAGAAGCAGGCGCTTGGGCTGCGCGATGCCCTCCGTGCCCGGTCGCTCGACGGCGTCACCGACAGCGCCGGGGATCCGCGACAGCACCTCGGGGGAGCAGGATGCGGCCCCGAGGCTCCCGGCCAGCCGTGCGAGGACCACCAGCACGGCCGAGTAGCTGACGGAGTAGGTGTGCGACTGCTCCTTCGCGACGGTCTCGATGGCGCCGGCGAGCCCCGCACCCTGGCGCGTGATCGCCAGGACGTGCAGGCCTGCGCTCATGCCCACCGTGTACGCCGACCACGCGTATGCGGTTTCGGCGCCGGCGTTGTGGCTGATCAGGATGACGGCGTCCCGGGGATCGATCGGGGGGGGCCAGTTCACGAAATGCATCGAGGACATCGCGACGGCCCCCCGGCCGGCGTCGTGGAACATCGACGCGCCCAGCTCGGCCGCATGTTGGCTGGTGCCGGTGCCGACGAGCCAGATGCGATGCGCCTGACGCAGGCGTTCGAGGGTGTCGGGCGCGATGGACATGTCGAGCACCCGCTGGAGCTCGTCGGGCTCGGAGCGGATCGCGCGCTCGAGCGCGGTGGTCGTCGGTGCAGCGTCGGACATGTGCCCTCCCGATCGTGACGCCGGTGTCGGCGTCGTCTCGGGCGAGCCTAGAGCTTCCGCAGGACCGAGACCACCTTGCCGAGCAGTCGCCCGTCGGTCATCTCGAAGGGTTGGAGCGCGGGGTTCTCGGGGACGAGCATGACGCGGCCGCCCTTCACGAGCTTCAGACGCTTCACGGTCGCCTCGTCCTCTGCCGGTCCCGGCAGGAGCGCGGCAACGATGTCGCCGTCGTCGGCGTGATCTTGCTGGCGGACGACGACCACGTCCCCGTCGAAGATGCCGGCTCCGATCATGGAGTCTCCGCGAATGTGGAGCGCGAAATGCGGTGAGCCGTCGCTCGCGAACCCCATCGGAACCGTGAGGTACTCCTCGACGCTCTCGGTGGCAAGGACCGGCGCGCCCGCCGCGATCCGGCCGACGAGCGGCACCACCACGCCGTCTAACTTTGGCTCGGACGTGGTGATCGCGCGCGGCTTCGTCGGGTCCTTTCGGAGCGCGCCGAGCCGCTCGAGGTTCTCCAACTGCGCATGCACGCTTGAGGAGGACGTGAGCCCGACCGCTTCGCCGATCTCGCGGACCGTCGGGGGGTAGCCGCGTTCCCGGACCGTCCGGTGGATGACGTCCAAGATCCGCCGCTGCCTGGGCGTGAGCCGGGCGCTCGTCGGGTCGTTCGAAGCCGCTTTCGACGCTGCCTGCTTGGAAGCCGCCTGCTTGGAAAATGCCTGCTCTGAACGTGCCATGTCAGACCCTCCTCGTAGCCTCCGGGAACCTAGCACGGACCAGGGAAGGGTTCAAACATATGTTCGGTTTCCCGCTTGACTCCGAACAGGCGTTCGGTAGCATACGATCATGAACCGAACGCGTGTTCGCCGCCGCCGTCTGGCGGTCACCCTGACCGCGGGCCTCATCGCCGGACTGTGGGCCGGCCCGCTCGGACATGCGGTCGCCGCAGGTGGCGGTCAGCCGGTGCCGGTCGCCCGCCATATCTACGTGATCCGCTTCGGCGACACACTGTGGTCGATCGCGCGCCGCATCTCGCCCTCCGCGGATCCGCGGCCGATCGTGGATGCGATCGCCCACTCGAACGCCGTCGGCCCGGGGTCGCTCGTTCCCGGTCAGACCATCGTGATCCCGCTCGGCGGGTAGCCGGGTGCGCACGACCGGCTCCCGCGTCGGGTCATCGGTTGACGAGCGCGACATCTCGAGCGTACCGTCCGCTCGACCCCAACATCTTGTGGTGATGCGATGCGGTGTCCATGGTGCGGGCACGAGAACGACAAGGTCGTCGATTCCCGGCCGACCGAACAGGGTGCGGCGATCCGACGCCGCAGGCACTGCCTGTCCTGCAAGCGCCGATACACCACCTTCGAGCGTGTCGAGGACCTCGGTCTGTTGGTGGTGAAACGCGACGGCACCACCGAGCCGTATCTGCGCGAGAAGGTGATCGCCGGCATCAGTAAAGCCATCGTGAATCGCCCGGTCACCGAGGAGCAGGTCCTACGGGTGGTCGACCGAGTGGAAGGCCGCCTGCGACGCAAGGGCCCACAAGTCCCCTCGGAGCAGGTCGGCCTCGAGATCTTGGCGCAGCTGGCGAAGCTCGACCAGGTCGCGTACATGCGCTTCGCCAGCGTCTACAAGGACTTCCAGGGCATCACGGACTTCGAGAGGGAGCTCGGGGCCCTTCAGAAGAAAGAGCCCGCCAAAGCGCGCACCCGCTGACCTGCGGAAACGGCCGCTGATACAATATGTGGTGGTTGGCACGAGCCCGGACCACTGGATATTGTCTAGGATACCCTTGACGCGGGGGGTCTTCGGCAGCAGAATCACCGAGCTGTAATTCGCAACGATCGCACAGCTGATCAACACCTGATCGCTTAGCTGAGGAAGGGGGGGCGTCCAACGTGGCGACCAAACAAGGGGACGTGGAGGTCATCCGAGACGGACTGACCTTCGATCGCACGTTTACCCGCGAGGGCGTGCATCCATTCGATGAGATCGAGTGGGAGCGCCGAGACGCGGTGATCCCGAACTACAAGGAGGGCGGTAACGCCTTCGAGCAGCGCGATGTGGAGTTCCCCACCACGTGGTCGCAGAACGCCACGAACATCGTGGCGCAGAAGTATTTCCGCGGGACCCTCGGCACGCCGCAGCGTGAGTCCAGCGTCCGCCAGCTCGTGGGTCGCGTCGTCGACACGATCCGCAGCTGGGGCGAGCAGGGACGGTACTTCGCGAGTGCCCACGACGCACAGGTGTTCTCCGATGAGCTGGCGCATCTGCTCGTCACGCAGAAGGCAGCGTTCAACTCGCCGGTGTGGTTCAACGTCGGGGTCTCCGGCACGCCGCAGCAGTGCTCTGCGTGCTTCATCTTGGCCGTGGACGACCACATGTCCTCGATCCTCAACTGGTACGTCGAAGAGGGGACGATCTTCAAGGGCGGCTCGGGCTCCGGCATCAACCTGTCGAGGCTCCGCTCGTCGAAGGAGGGGCTCGCCGGCGGGGGGACGGCCTCCGGCCCGGTGAGCTTCATGCGCGGCGCCGATGCGTCCGCCGGCACGATCAAGTCGGGTGGCAAGACGCGCCGGGCGGCCAAGATGGTCATCCTGAACGCCGATCACCCCGACATCCGCGACTTCATCTGGTGCAAGGCGCACGAGGAGCAGAAGGCGCGCGCCCTTCGGGACGCCGGGTTCGATATGGACCTCGACGGCAGGGACGCGTACTCGATCCAGTACCAGAACGCGAACAACTCCGTCCGCGTGTCCGATGGGTTCATGAAGGCCTTCGAGCAGGACCAGGATTGGAAGTTGAAGGCGGTCACGAACGGCGAGACGGTCGAGACGGTGCGCGCCCGCGAGCTGATGCGCGAGATCGCGCAGGCCGCGTGGGAGTGCGCCGATCCGGGGATGCAGTACGACACGACGATCAACGAGTGGCACACGTGCCCAGCCACGGGGCGGATCAACGCCTCGAACCCGTGCTCCGAGTACATGCACCTGGACAACAGCGCGTGCAACCTCGCGTCGCTCAACCTCATGAAGTTCATCGACGCCGAGGGCACCTTCGACGTGAAGTCCTTCAAGAAGGCCATCGAGATCGTCTTCATCGCGCAGGAGATCATCGTCGGACCCTCGGATTACCCCACGGAGAAGATCGGGCAGAACGCCCGCGCGTTCCGCCAGCTCGGCCTGGGATACGCGAACCTCGGCGCGCTCCTGATGGCCCGAGGGCTCCCGT
Organism: Actinomycetota bacterium; assembly: GCA_040005555.1. Lineage (GTDB taxonomy): Bacteria > Actinomycetota > UBA4738 > UBA4738 > HRBIN12 > JBDTYT01. The sequence goes on from JBDTYT010000085.1 coordinate 5,118, forward strand.
ACGATTCGGACGGCGGGCGGGCGTGGGCCGGAGCGATCACCGCGCTCATGACGGGCCACGCGTATCGCACCAGCGCTCGAGTCGCCGAGGCGATGGGCCCGTTCGAGGGCTACGCCCCCAACGCCGACGCCATGCTCCGCGTGATGCGAAAGCATCGCGAGGGGGCCGATTCTATCGACGGCGACGCCGTTCCCGAAGCCGTCCTGTCGGCGGCGAAGAACTCGTGGGACGAGGCCGTCTCGCTGGGGGAGGCGCACGGGTACCGCAACGCACAAGCGACCGTGCTGGCGCCGACCGGCACGATCGGTTTGATGATGGACTGCGACACCACCGGCATCGAACCCGAGCTCGCTCTCGTGAAGACGAAGAAGCTCGTTGGCGGCGGCACGATGCAGTTCGTGAACCAGACGGTCCCGCGAGCGCTCGATCGCCTCGGCTACGACCAGACGCAGGTCGAGGACATCGTGGCGTACATCGCCGAGCACAACTCGGTGATGGACGCCCCGCACCTGCGACTCGAGCACTCTGCCGTGTTCGACACGGCGATGGGCGCCGAGCCCATCCACTACATGGGCCACGTGCGCATGATGGCGGCGGCCCAGCCGTTCATCTCGGGCGCGATCAGCAAGACCGTGAACATGCCTGAGCAAGCCACGGTCGAGGAGGTCGAGCAGCTGTTCGTGGAGAGCTGGAAGCTCGGCCTGAAAGCGGTCGCGATCTACCGCGACAACTGCAAGGTGGCGCAACCGCTGTCGGCCGACAAGAAGAAGCGCGCGCAGACGCCCGAGCCGGCCGAGCTCGCGCAGCCGATGCGCAAACGCTTGCCGCAGAGCCGGCCTTCGGTCACCACGAAGTTCGAGATCGGCGACGCTGAGGGATACCTCGTCGCCAGCTCGTACCCGGACGACGGCATCGGCGAGATCTTCCTGAAGACCTCGAAGCAGGGATCGACGCTCGCGGGGATCACGGACGCGTTCTCGATCGCGGTTTCGATCGGCCTGCAGTACGGCGTCCCGCTCGAGACCTACGTCTCGAAGTTCATCAATATGAAGTTCGAGCCGTCCGGGATGACGAACGACCCCGATATCCGGTTCGCCGTCTCCATCGTCGATTACGTGTTTCGCCGGCTCGCCCTCGACCACCTGACGGCGACGCAGCGGGAGGGGCTCGGTGTGCGCTCGATCGATGAGCGCAAGGAATCCGCGATCGCCGAAGCGGCCGAGAAGATGGGTTTGGTCCCTCCGGCGTCGGCTCCTGATGCCGATCCTGCGAGCCTTGAACCACAGCCGGTCGCCCTCGAAGCTCGACAGGAAGCGCATGCCGCGGACGCGCCGCTCTGCTACACGTGCGGCTCGAAGATGCAGCCGGCCGGCTCGTGTTACGTGTGTCCGAGCTGCGGTTCCACGAGCGGCTGCTCGTAACCGGGAGGCGGTGGGCCGGGGTGTCCCCCCGGCCCACGTGCCCGGCGCGATAGTCTCAGCGCCATGCCAGTG
>JBDTYT010000086.1:0-6195 GCA_040005555.1 Actinomycetota bacterium
TGCAGAACCGCATCGCGGATCAGATCACCCGGTTCGCGGGGTCGATGACGTTCATCTACCTGCACCTGGTGTGGTTCACGCTGTGGATCGCCTTTCGGGTCGAGAAGTTCCCGTTCGGACTGCTCACGATGATCGTGTCGCTCGAAGCGATCTTCCTGTCGACCTTCGTGATGATCAGTCAGAACCGCGCGGACGAGCGGCGCCAGGTGTTCGCGGACAACCAGTGGGAGTTCGTGCAGGCCGAGGAGCGCCAGAACGAGGAGCTTTTGACGCTCTCGAACCAGATCCTCGAGCTCACGAAGGCGATCCACGCGAGGGCCGTGAACGCCCCGGGCGAGCCGAGCTGACGGCTACCTCTCGATCTCGGTGTCGCCCTCGACGGGGGTGACGGTCTCCTCGGACGTCCGCCGTTCCACGTTGAGCTGGTCGGCGTCGGCCGTCTCGAGAGCGGCGCCCTTCACCTCGTGCCCACACGAGAACGTCCGGACCTCGCGGCTCTCGGGCTGCTGCGTGCCGAACTCGGTCGTCAGGAGGGTGCCCTTCCCGCAGATCGGACACGTCTCAGAGGCGGCGTCGCTCATCCCGACACCACGGTACACCGCGGGTGCTGCGCTCCCCTTCCGTCACCCGGGCGAACGCCCGGTGGCTCCTGCTCGAGGGTGCTCCGGCACAGGCTCGGGCGCGAGGGATGGTGCCTCCGCCGCAGACGCCCTGGACTCGAGCCAGGTTCGCTCGGGGACGCCGAAGATGAGATGCGCCATGCACGCAGCGGCGACACCGAGCGCCCATCCCCCCACCACGTCCAAGGGAAGGTGCGCTCCGACGTACACCCGCGCGAACCCGACGATCACCGGCAACACCAGGAGCGCCCACCGCCAGCGCCAGGCGAGGTAGGGAAGCACCGCGCACACGAGCGCGGCGGCGACGGCCGCGTGACCGGACGGGAACCCGAGACCGCTCAGGTTGTCGCGGACGTGGACCGTGGCGAGCAGATCCCCCGGCCGGGCACGGCCGGCGAAGAGCTTCGCTCCACGTGCGAGGCCGTAGGCCCCATAGCCTGCCGCGACGGCCATCGCCGCCATCCGCCGACGCCTGGCAACCGCGCACACGAGCGCGACCACCGGGATCGCCCAGATCGTCCCGAGCTCCATCGGAGGCACGACGAACGGTCGCAGGCCGTTCGGGAGGTTGTTGATGGAGTGGAAGAGGGACGCCTCCCATTCGGGAACCTGGGTCACATGCCCCAGGAGCACGATGGCGACGAGCAACACCCCCAAGGCTCCAGCGAGCATGAACGCGTCGACCCGACGACGGATGCGTGCCGGACGGCCCGGTGGCTGGGTCACCATGGCTTCTTCCGTACCCACCTCGCCGTTTCAACACACCTGAGGTCGGTACATACCCGCGCATCCAGCGGAGCTGACGAAGGGGGCGTTCGGCCGGTGGCGGGAACGAAGACGGGCATGGCGTGACGACCCAGGAACGGGCGCCGGACGCGTCGAGCCGGAAACCGCTCGGAGAGGTGGCCGAGGAGGAGCGCTTCCTCTTCATCGGGCGGCGGCGCCGACCCTTGGGCTCCCGCCGATACCGGTTGCGGCTCCGCCCGAGTGGGTGGCTGTGGCTCGGGCTCGGGGCGGGGGTCATCGCCTTGTGGATCTGGCTCTTCGCGAGCGGGAGGCCGGCGCCGTTCATCGAGCGCTTCGACGGTGCGATCTTGGACTGGGCCTCTCGCTTGCGAACGCCGCCGGGCATCACGATCGCTCGGGCGCTCGCGCTGCTCGGCTCGGTGTGGACCGTGCTGGTGCTGCGATGGGGGACCATCCTCGTCCTGGCGGTGACGGAACGGCTCCGTCACCTCGTGACGTTCGTCTCGACGTTGCTCGTGGTGCGACTCATCGCGCTCTGGGTCTCCGAAGCCGTCGGGCGACCCCGGCCGCTCGGGATCGCCTACGCGTACGGCTGGCAGGGGTATGACCACCCGTCGCGCCAAGTGGCGGCGCTCGCTGTCGCGGCGGTCGGGGCCTCGTTCGCGCTCGTACCGCGAGGACGATGGCGGCGGGTCGCGTTCGTCGCGTCCGGCGTCGCGATCGCCTTGCTCGGCCTCGCCCGTGTCTACCTCGGCGTGGATCACCCCACCGACGGATTGTTCGGAGCGGTGATCGGGGTCTCTTGGGCCGTCGTGGCCTTCCGCCTCTTCTGCCCGAGCGCGGTCTTCCCCGTCACCTACCACCGGGGCAGGAGCGCTCACCTCGAGATCGACGACGCGCGCGAGGAGCGACTCCGGACCGCGCTGGACGAGCAGACGGGGCTGCAGCTCGTCTCGGTCGAACCGTTCGGGGAGGAGAGCTCGGGTGGCTCGACACCGCTGCGGCTCCGCGTGCGGCGCACGGACGGGGAACGCGAGGAGGAGCTCTTCTCGAAGCTGTACGCGCGGTCACACCTGCGCGCCGACCGTTGGTACAAGCTCGGCCGCTTGATCCGGTACGGCGCCCTCGAGGACGAAGTGACCTTCAACTCCGTACGTCAGCTGGTGGAGTACGAGGACTATGCGCTCCGAGTCGTGCACGACGCCGACGTGCCCTCGGTCCGCCCTCGTGGGTTCATCGAGCTCGAGGCCGAGCACGAGTACGCGATCTTGATGACCTTCCTCCGCAACGCCGAGGAGGCGGACGAGGATGCGCCGATCGATGAGGGGGTCATCGACAGTGGGCTCGACGTCGTGCGCGCGATGTGGGAGCAGGGCATCGCGCACCGGGACATCAAACCGGGCAACGTGCTGGTCCGCGACGGCAAGGTGTACCTGATCGACGTCTCGTTCGCGCAGATGCGTCCGTCGCCCTGGCGCCAGGTGGTCGACCTCGCGAACATGATGCTCGTGCTCGCGCTCGGCACCGACGCCGAGACCGTCTATGCCCGCGCCTCACGGATCTTCGAGCCCGACGAGATCGGCGAAGCGTTCGCCGCAACCCGCGGTATCACGATGCCGCGACAGCTCCGGGAGAAGCTGGCCGAGGACGGGCGCGACCTGGTCGGCGCGTTCCGCGGGCTCGCCCCGTCCAAGGATCCGATCGCGACCCAACGCTGGAGCCTGCGGCGCATCGCTCTCACCGTGCGCACCGCTGCGATCGCGGTTGGCTTGACGGCCCTCGGCGTGGCGAACCTCGCGAACCTGAAGTCACCATGAGGAAGCTGCTGTGTCTCGTGCTGATCTGCTCGGCGTTGTCGGCGTGTACAGCCACGCGAGAGAACGAACATCCCGTGTGCGACGTGCGATCCCCAACGATCTTGATGGCCGAAGCGGTGAAGACCGCCACGCTGATCCCCTGCGTGCGATCGCTCCAGATCGGTTGGAGCTTCTCCGGGTTCGACGCGCAGGACGGTCGAGCCATCTTCACGCTCAGCTCGGAGGCGGGAGGCCGCGACGCGCTCAGCGTGGAGCTGACGCGCGGGTGCCCCGCGCAGGACGGATCGGACGTCGCTCACTCGGACGAGCCCGGAACCAGTTTGCGGACGCGGATCATCTCCCCCCGGGATCCGTACGAGGCGAGATGGCGATACACGTTCGAAGGCGGATGCGCGACCTACGACCTCGCCTTCGTGAGGGGCGCACCCGTCGACCGGCTGCAGCAGGAGATCGCCGGGAGCATCTCGTTCATCCCACGCTCCCAGATCGACCAGGAGCTCGAGGCCAGGAGTGATCGCCCGCTGGACGCCGTTAGCCCGTGACGGCAAGCTGTCCGACCCCCACCCATCGAGCGATGAGGCACACCTCGCGTACGCCGGAGACTAGTGTGAGCGGGTCCCCTCGCGGGTGTAGGGGGTGGGCGGTTGGGTACCGTCCGTCCGTCATCACGAAGGAGGAAGCCAGCATGGGAGGAATCGTCGGGATTTTGGTGGTGGTCCTGATCGTTTTGGCGATCATCTACTTCGCACGTCGCACGTAAGGGACCGGTTCGACCCGCTGAGGCGTCCGTGGAGCGGACCCAGCTGCTACGCCGTGAGCAGGCCCGCGACGAAGTTGATCGTGACCGCGAGGACCACCACGCCGAACAGGTATGAGAGCAGGGCGTGGCGCAATACGCTCCGGCGGATCGGTCTGGCCGTCACGGCTGTATCCGAGACCTGATAGGTCATGCCCACCGTGAACGCCAGGTACGCGAACTCGGTGTATGTGGGTGGGTCATCGTCGTTGAACGTGATCCCTCCGGGAACGTCGCCGTAGTAGAGATGGGCGTACCGGAGCGTGAAGACGGTGTTCACGGCGATCCAGGACAGCGCGACCCCCAGCAGAGCGATCGCCGTGATCGCCGCTTGGACCGCCCCGGAGTGACCCGAGGCATCGATGAGCGCGAACCCGACGCCCACGAGGTTGGCGAGGCTCGCGGAGATGAGCACGATGTCGGCCGCAGCGCGGGATGAGTCCTCGGAGGTAGCGATGTCCTTCGTCATCGCGGCATCCTTGCGCCGCAAGCTCAACCAGACCCAGGCGATGTAGGTAGCGGCCGCCGCATCCCAACCTGCGAGCAGCGCCACCTGCCACGGAACGATCACGGACGCGAGCCCGAACGCCACGGCGCCGGTGGCGCCCACGACCGTCACCCGCCGAGCGGCAGACACGTGAGACTCAGGCTCCTGCCGGATCTCCGTCATCACAGCGTCCAGCCTAGGCCAGACATCGGTGGTTCACCGACGGGGGTCCGACGAGGCACGCTCCGGGTTGGAACGCAGCCGGGTTGGGTACGCAAACCTCATGGAGATCGACCCAGCACCGGCGCCCCGGTCCGACCGCCACGACCTGCGGCGAGAGGCCGTATCCTCGGTCGCGCTGATCGGGTGCGTTGTCTTCTTGCTGCTGCTCGCCACCTCGGCGCTCAGCAGGATATAAGCCTCTCTGCCTTTCGAGCGAGGAGCGTCGTGGGCGAGGAAGGTGTCGGTCCCCTGGCGCTCGTCGGAGGGGATGAGCTCAACCCGGGGAACGAGCCGCAGGACGAGGTGCTCGTCCGCGCGGCGGGCGAGGGCCCTGCGTACGTGATCGCCACGGCCGCGGCCCGCCACCAGCCCGAACTCGCGGTCGCCAACGCTCAGCGCTGGTTCGGGAAACTGGGACTCGCCGTGGAAGAGCTCCCCGCACTGCGCCGATCGGACGTCCGCGCCCCCGACAACGCACGGCGCGCGCGGTCGGGCAGGTTCTTCTACCTCGTGGGAGGCGACCCGGGGCTGGTCCCCTCGGTCTTGGGGGGGAGCCCGCTGTGGGAAGCCGTGACCGCCGCATGGCGCGAGGGAGCGGCGCTGGGTGGGTCCTCCGCCGGTGCGATGGCGTTGGGCGAATGGACGCTCGTGCGACAGCATCGTCCCGGCGATGCGCAGCGCCGGTACGCGCCGGCGCTCGGCCTGGTCCCGGGCGTTGCCGTCGTACCACATCTCGAGACGTTCGGGCATCGGTGGATCGAGGGAGCCGAGTCGGCCGCGCCGAGGGACGGCGTGGTCCTGCTCGGCATCGAGGAACGCACCGCGGCGGTCTGGCACGAGGGACGGTGGACCTGCATGGGCGCGGGCGGGGTGTCGGTCATCGGCCGCGGCCGACGGGACCGCTTCGAGCCCGGCCAAGCGATCGATGGTCTCCCGGTTCCGAACATATAGGGTGGCGGCGGTTTCGAGCGCTCGAGGATGGGAACAGCTGCGTCATGTTCTTCGCCACCCTGAGGAAGACGATCGTCGCGTTCGCCGTAACGGCTGCGGCGAAGTACTTCTTGGACCCCGATCACGGGGCTGAGCGACGCGCTCGGCTGCGCGATCGAGCGTACGCCGCAGCCGCGTGGGTGTTCGAGACGCGCCGATCGCTCGGCCGCGCGACGGCGCACGCGGGGTCGGACCGCACAACCGGCTGAGCGCCGGTCCCCTCCAGCGATGCCCTTCCTCCTCGTCGCGAACCCTGGAGCCCGATCGTCCGACGACCTCGCCCGACGCGCGGAGGATCGCCTGGACGACGTGCGCAGGGTCGAACTGCGCGAAGGTCTCGATCTCCGCGGCGAGATCGAGCGCGCGGTCGCGGAGGCGAGAACCGTCGTCGCGTGCGGCGGAGACGGAACCGTGCACGCACTCGCGCAACATCTCGCCGGCGGCGACGGCGTGCTCGGGGTGCTCCCGGGCGGAACCCTGAATCATTTCGCTCGAGATCTCGGTATGCGTCGGCCC
>JBDTYT010000087.1:0-6167 GCA_040005555.1 Actinomycetota bacterium
GGCGTGATGCTCGCCACCGTGAAGGACGGGATCTGGACCCGGGGCGCCATCGCCATCGCGGCATCGATCCCCAACGTGTCGGTCGCGTTCGGACCGGCGACCGATGCGTCCGTCGGCAAGCTCACCCACCAGAACGTGACCGGTCTCCAGCTCGTCGCCGATGCCCAGGGAGGGCTCCACGCGGCCTGGGGATCCTCCGGCGGTTTGTACTACGCGTCCGGCACCGGGGATCCCTCCGGGACCCCGTGGACGATGGAGCGGGTGACCGCGGCCTCGACGCTTGGGCTCTCGCTCGCCGTCGACGATAGTGGTGCCCCGTGGATCGCGTACTACGGTTCCGGAGCGAACGGTCCCTCGGTCGAGGTCGCCCACCTCGACGGTTCGAACTGGGTGACCGAGGGTGTGGCACCGGCGTCATCGTGTGCGGGATGCAGCACCGCGATCGGCGTGACACGCGGCGCTCCCGTGGTCGCCTTCTCCGACGGTGGCTCCGGCGTCTCGGTCGCCACCCCCTCGTCGAGCACCAGCAGAGGCGCCACCGCGCCGAGCTGGTCGACCACGTCCGTCGATACGGCCGGCGGCCAGGGGCTCGCGATGGCGGTCGACGGCTCGGGCGCGGTGTGGCTCTCGTACTACGCGTCGAGCGAGGTCAAGGTCGCGACGGGCAGCCCCGGATCCTTGCGGGGAACCTCGGCGGTCACGGTCGGAGCGGACGCCGCAGCCGCCGCCGGAGCGCGGACCTCGATCGACGTCGACGACCGCGGGACGTACGCCCTCGGCTGGACCGACGCGACGGGCGATACCACGACGATCGGGTTCGGCACCGGAACGGCGGGCAAGGCCGCCACCCCGATCGCGACCGGGGACACCACGGACGGTTCGTACCCGTCGGTCGCGGTGACACCCGACGGCGCGACGTCCTTCCTGAGCTGGTACCTGAGCGCCACGGGGGCGGAGGCCGGCGGGATCGTTCCTGGCGAGGATCTTCTCCTCGGCACGTACGGCGACGTACAGGGGCTGGCCCTCGCCGTGCAGAGCCCGACGCCGACCGGGGGCGCTCCGAGCGCATCTCCCACCCCCTCGAGCACGTGTGAGCAAGCGGACAAGAGCGACACGGTCCAGGTCGTCGCCCAGGGGATCTCGTTCACGCCCGACACGTCGTGCATCGAGGTGCCGGCGGGTACCCCGTTCACGATCCATTTCGACAACAAGGACGCTGCGACGCAACACGACATCGCGATCTTCCCGAGCGCGAACGACCTGACGACGGTCCTGTTCCGGGGCGACCTGGTCACCGGTCCCGATCAGGCCGACTACTCGGTCGACGCCCTGGACACGGGCGACTACTTCTTCCACTGCGACGTCCACCCGACGATGACCGGGCAGGTGGTCGTCAAGTAGCTCGCGTCCGGCCGTCGCACGTTCCCCGGCCGCATCGGACCCCGGCGCTAGGATTGGGTGCGTGAGCGCCCTCCGCCCCGAGCCATCCCAGATCCCCGACCTGCCCGGTGCCTACCTGTTCCGGGACGCAGACGGCAGGGTGATCTACGTCGGCAAGGCGCGCTCGCTCCGCAAGCGCTTGGCGAACTACTGGGGCAAACCCCTGCACCCGCGCACCGAAGCGATGATGGCCGCCGCCGCCTCCGTCGAGTGGATCGTCGCCTCCACCGAGGTCGACGCGTTGATGCTCGAGTACAACCTGATCCAGGAGCATCGGCCGAGGTTCAACATCCGGTACCGAGACGACAAGTCCTACCCGTACCTTGCCCTCACGGTGGGGGAGCGCTGGCCGCGCGCCCAGGTCTTGCGGGGCGCGAAGCGGAAGAATGTCCGCTACTTCGGTCCGTACGGTCACGCGTACGCGATCCGCGAGACGCTCGACGCGCTCACCCGGGTGTTCCCGGTCCGGACGTGTTCGAACGCGTTCTTCGATCAGCGGGCTCGAGCGAAACGGCCCTGCCTGTACTACGACATCGGCCGGTGCGCCGGCCCCTGCGTTCCCGAGCTCACCGGCTCGACCGAGGAGACGTACCGTGCCCACGTCGACGCCATGGCCGACTTCCTCGCCGGGAACGCGCGGCCGGTGCTCGTGCGACTCGAGCGCGAGATGCGAGCGGCGTCCGAGCGACAGGAGTACGAGCTCGCCGCGAAGCTCCGAGATCAGCTCGCCGCCGCTCGTCGTGCGATGGAGACGCAGGAGATGGTCCTCACACAGCCGGAGGACCTCGACATCGTGGGCGTGGTCGAGGACGATCTCGAGGCGGCCTTCCAGGTGTTCTTCGTCCGGCGCGGCCGGGTGATGGGACGCAAGGGTTGGGTCGTCGACCGGGTCGAGGAGCTGTCGCGGCCGCAGCTGGTGGCGCACTTCGTGCGAGACCTGTACATGGAGCGCGACGAGGTGCCGAACCGTGTCCTCGTCCCCCTCATCCCCGAGGACGCCGACGTCTTGTCCGAGTGGCTCTCGGCGCGCCGGGGGAGCCGGGTCGGCATCGGTGTGCCCGAGCGCGGTGCGAAGCGCAAGTTGATGGAAACGGTGACGCAGAACGCTCGCGAGCACTTCCAGCGACACAAGCTCCGGCGGGCATCGGACTTCGGGGCGCGCTCGCGCGCGCTCTCGGAGCTCGGGTCGGTGCTCGGGCTCGAGCAGCCACCGCTGCGGATCGAGTGCTACGACGTCTCCAACCTCGGTCCCACCGATCTGGTGGGCTCGATGGTGGTCTTCGAGGACGGGCTGCCCAAGCGTGCCGACTACCGGCGCTTCGAGATCAAGGGCGTTCCCGGTCAGGACGATTTCGCGAGCATGGAGGAGATGCTCCGTCGTCGGTTCGCCCGACTCACCGCGGAGGCGACGGAGGACGGGCCGGCGAAGCGCCGCAGGTTCGCCTATCCGCCCGCGCTCATCGTGGTCGACGGCGGCCGAGGGCAGCTTTCGGTCGCGACGAAGGTGCTCGCCGACGCCGACCTGCACATCCCGGCGATCGGCCTCGCGAAGCGGCTCGAGGAGGTCTACTTCCCGGACCGGCCCGACCCGCTCGTGATCCCGCGGGGGTCGGAGGCGCTCTTCGTCCTGCAGCACATCCGCGACGAAGCGCACCGGTTCGCCGTGACATATCACCGTCAGAAGCGGGCGAAACGGCAGCTGGCGTCCCCCTTGGACGAGATCCCGGGCGTCGGTCCGGCCCGCAAACGGTCCATGTTGAAGCGTTTCGGATCACTGGCCAAACTCGCCAGGGCCGACGTGGACGAGATCGCCGCCACGCCGGGGGTGGGGGCGGAGCTGGCGAGGGCCGTCCACGACACGCTCCACGGTCTGACGCCGGCCGGCGATCGGAGGGAGAGCGCCTGATGGCGGAGGCGGCGAAGAAGGAGCCGAGCAAGGTGTCGCCGATCCGTCGGCGACCCCAGGGTCCCGGGTTCACGATTATCACCGGCCTCTCCGGAGCCGGACGGTCCGAGGCCGCGAAGTGCCTCGAGGATCTCGGCTACTTCGTCGTGGACAACCTGCCTCCCGCCCTGTTGCCGAAGATGGCGGAGCTCGCGTCCAAGCCCGGCGGCCCCGGGAGGGTCGCGATCGTCCTCGACGTGCGCGGAGGTGTGTTCTTCGGCGAGCTCTCGAAGGCGCTGGAGGAGCTCGATACCCTCAGCATCCCGTACCGGATCTTGTACCTGGAGGCGTCGGACGAGGACCTCGTGAACCGGTACGCGGCCACCCGGCATCGCCATCCACTCGCGCCGGCCGATCGCGTGATCGAGGGCATCCGCAAGGAACGCCTGATGATGGAGAGCCTCCGCGGCGACGCCGACCTCATCGTCGACACCTCGGGCCTCAGCCCGCACGAGCTCCGCGACCGTCTGCGCGAGGCGTTCTCCGACGCGCCGCCGGAGCAGGGCCTGCAGGTGTCGCTCATCTCGTTCGGCTACAAGTACGGCTCGCCGCGGGACGCGGACCTGGTGCTCGACGTGCGCTTCCTGCCGAACCCGCACTGGATCGACGAGCTGCGACCGCTCCCGGGCACCGACGATCGGGTCCGTACGTACGTGAAGGGCCAGCAGACGTATCGCGAGTTCATGCGCCGCCTGCGCTCGCTGCTCGGCTTCATGGTGCCGGGGTTCGTCGCCGAGGGGAAGTCGTACCTCACGATCGCGGTCGGGTGCACCGGCGGTCGGCACCGCTCGGTCGTGATCGTCGACGAGCTCGCGAACTTCTTCCGCGACAAAGGCATGCCCGCTACCGTCGACCACCGCGACCTCGACCGCTGAGGGCGAGCGGTTCGGATAGCATGGCCCTCCCCCTCCAAGGAGGCCGGCCATGGGCGTCAAGGTAGGTATCAACGGCTTCGGCAGGATCGGACGCAACTTCTTCCGAGCGGCCAAGCACCTCGGCAAGGACTGGGACTTCGTCGCGGTGAACGACATCACCGACTCCCGCACCCTCGCGCATCTCCTCACGTATGACTCCGTCCTCGGCCGGTTCGACGGTGAGGTCGGCGTCTCGCAGGACGGCATCCTCGTGGACGGCGACGAGCTGCGGGTGATCGCGGAGCGCGATCCCGCGAAGCTCCCATGGAAGGAGCTCGGCGCCCAGGTCGTGATCGAGTCCACCGGACTGTTCACCGATCGCGAGCAGGCCGACAAGCACATCGCGGCGGGCGCCGAGAAGGTGATCATCAGCGCACCGGCCAAGGGTGAGGACCTCACGGTCGTGCTCGGTGTGAACGACGACGCCTACGATCCGGCCGCGCACAACGTGATCTCGAACGCGTCGTGCACGACGAACTGCGTCGCCCCGATGGTCAAGGTCCTGGACGACGCGTTCGGCATCGAGCAGGGATTCATGACCACGATCCACGCGTACACGAACGACCAGGCGATCCTCGACATGCCTCACAAAGACCTCCGCCGCGCGCGTGCCGCCGCCGTGAACATCATCCCCACCTCGACCGGCGCGGCGAAGGCCGCGGGCCTTGTGCTTCCGCATCTCAAGGGGAAGCTCGACGGCCTCGCGATGCGCGTACCGGTTCCCGACGGCTCGGTCACGGATCTCGTGGCGACGCTGAAGCGGGTGGCGACGGTCGAGGAGATCAACGCCGCGTTCAAGGCAGCCTCGGAGAGCGGCTCGCTCGCCGGCGGACGACTGATCTACACCGAAGACCCGATCGTGTCCTCGGACATCGTCGGGTCCCCAGCGTCGTGCACGTTCGATGCGCTCTCCACGATGGCCATGGGCGACGTGGCGAAGATCGTGGGCTGGTACGACAACGAATGGGGGTACTCGAACCGGCTGGTTGACCTGGTCGACTTGGTCGCCCGCTCGCTGTGAAGCTGCGAACCCTCGACGACCTCGGGGACCTAGCGGGGACCCGGGTGTTCGTTCGACTGGACCTGAACGTGCCGCTCGCCGAGGGCAGCGTCACCGACGACGTCCGGATCCGCGCCAGCATCCCGACGCTCGAGGAGCTGCTCGACGCGGGGACATCGCTCGTGCTCGCCTCCCATCTCGGACGGCCGAAGGGCACGGTACGGGACGAGCTCCGCCTCGCGCCCGTCGGAGACAGGCTCGCCGAGCTGCTCGGACGTGACGTCATGGCCCTGGACGAGGTCACCGGGAACGGGCCATCGGCCGTCTGCTCGCACGTCGAGCCCGGCGAGATCGTGCTCCTCGAAAACCTGCGTTTCGATCCGCGCGAGGAGCGCAACGACGAGACCTTCGCGTCCGAGCTAGCGGAGCTGGCGGACGTCTACGTCGACGACGCGTTCGGGGCAGTGCACCGGGCACACGCCTCTGTGTCGGCGCTCCCGGCCCGCTTCGTGCGCGACGAAAAGCCCGCTGCCGTCGGTCGACTGATCGAACGCGAGGTTGAGGCGCTCTCGAGGCTGCTCGACGAACCCCAGCGACCGTACGTCGCAGTGCTCGGCGGCGCGAAGGTCTCCGACAAGCTCTCCACGATCGGTGCGCTCGTCGAGCGCGTCGACGCGGTCTTGATCGGCGGTGCCATGGCGTTCACCTTCATCGCGGCCGAGGGGGGCGAGATCGGCGCGAGCCCGGTCGAACCCGATCGGTTCGATGACGTGCGTGCGGCCCGAGGGCGCGCCGACGAGCGTGGCGTGGTGCTCCAACTCCCAGAGGACGTCGTGGCGGCGTCGGAGATGAGCGTGGACGCAGCGCG
>JBDTYT010000088.1:0-5925 GCA_040005555.1 Actinomycetota bacterium
CGTTGCGCGCCGGGGAGGACTCGAACCTCCGACCCGCTGCTTAGAAGGCAGCCGCTCTGTCCACTGAGCTACCGGCGCTCGCCCCGATTCTACGGGGCAGTATCGCCCCCCGAAGGAGCGGCGGTACCATCCGTTAATGGCGATGCCGAAAGCCGGTTCCCAGACCGTCGCGGCCTATGAGCGCGTGGCCGAGGCGTTCGCGGCTCGCGGCGCGAAGAAGGGCTCGATGTTCGGGATGCCGGTCTTGAAGGCCAAGGACAAGGTGTTCGTCGGGACGTTCGGGGACGCGATGACGTTCAAGCTCGGCCCGGAGGACCTGGCGAAGGCGCTGAAGACCAAAGGCGTCGAGCCGTTCGAACCGATGAAGGGTCGCGCGATGAAGGAATGGGTGCTCGTACCCCTCGCCGGCAAGGCGAAATGGGCTGCCCTGGCCGAGCAGGCGTGGGCCTACGTGGCTCGATGACGAGCGTCGTTTCCTCGATCATCGGTGGGTCGCCGAGCTCCGACGCGCCGGGGGGAAGGCTCGAGATCCCCAACCCGGCGCACCTGTCCGAACCGGTCGCGGAAGCGCTGCTCGGCGATGCGACGACGTTCGTCGAGGCCTGTCGCGTCGCCCGCCATGCGCAGGTCGCCTGGGCACGCACGCCGGCGCCCGTGCGAGGACGTGCGATCCAACAGCTCGGCCGTCTCGTGGAGGACAACAAGGAGGGGCTCGCGCGTCTCCTCACGCGTGAGATCGGCAAGCCGTACCGGGAATCGCTCGGCGAGGTCCAAGAGGTGATCGACACGTGTTCGTTCTTCCTCGGCGAGGGACGGCGTCTGTACGGGATGACCGTGCCCTCCGAGCTTCCCGACAAGCAGCTCTTCACGTTCCGGACGCCGGTCGGCGTGGCCGCCATCGTGACCGCCGGGAACTTCCCGGTCGCCGTCCCGTCGTGGTACATCGTGCCCGCGCTCGTATGCGGGAACGCGGTTGTGTGGAAGCCCGCCGAGTACACGCCGGCGACCGCGGAGGCATTCGCGCAGCTGATCTTGCACGCGGGGTTCCCCGCAGGGGTCTTCAACATGGTGCTCGCGGACGGCGCGACGACGTTCGAGGGTCTCGAGCTCGCGCTCGGCGAAGGCTTGATCGACAAGGTTGGGTTCACCGGTTCGAGCGAGGTCGGGCGCCGGATCGGTGAGGTATGCGGCCGCTCGCTCCAGCAACCGTGCTTGGAGCTTGGGGGAAAGAACCCGCTCGTCGTGATGCCCGACGCCGATCTCGATCTGGCGGTCGAGGGCGCGCTCTTCAGCGGCTTCGGCACGGCGGGGCAGCGGTGCACGTCGCTCGGCACGGTCATCGTGCACGCGTCGGTGCACGATGAGTTCATGTCGCGGTTCGCGGATGCCGTGGAGTCGGCGCCGATCGGCGACCCGATGGTCGACGTGCTGTACGGGCCGATGATCAACGCGCGATTCTGCGATCGCTTCATGGACTGGCTCGACTGGATCCAGCCACACCACAGCATCCGCGGCTCGAGCGGAACCGGCCGGATCACGAAGAACAACCCCCGCGATGGGTTCCTCGGCGATCCGGAGGCGGGTCTCTACGTCCACCCGACGATCGTCGACGGCGTGACGCGCGACGATGACCTCTACAAGCAGGAGACGTTCGGACCGATCGTCGGGGTCGCGACCTTCGAGGACTTCGACGAGGCGATGGAGCTCGCGAACGGGCACGGCTACGGGCTGTCGTCCTCGATCTACACGCGTGACCCGCTCAGCGCGTTCCGCTTCCGCGAACGCGTCTCGGCCGGGATGGTGAGCGTGAACAACTCGACCTCGGGCGCCGAGGCGCACCTCCCGTTCGGTGGCAACGGGCGCAGCGGCAACGGCTCGCGCCAGAGCGGCGTGTGGGTGCTCGACCAGTTCACGCGCTGGCAGGCGATGAACTGGGACTACAGCGGCAAGCTTCAGAAGGCGCAGATGGACGTCGGTGAGGTCGCGGCGGACCTCGGGTTCCGCCTCGCCTCCGACGACTGAGGGGTTGCTCACCGGCAGCACGGTCGCCCCCAGGTCGGCGGCTATGCTGAGCCGCTCATGCCGCAGAACGACCTCACACTCATCCGAGCCGGCCGGCTCATCGACACGGTCGCCGGCGAGGTCCGACGGGCTCAAGTCGTGCGCGTCCGGGGGGATCGCATCGAAGCGGTGGAGCCCGATGAGGGGCGGTCCGGCGACGCCGATCGCGTGATCGACCTCTCGCAGCACACCGTGCTGCCGGGACTCATCGACTGCCATGCTCACCTGATCGGCGAGGTCGAGTCGGGTCACGGGTACGCGTCGCTCGTGCAGCGCACTGCGGCGCAGGAGGCACTGACCGGTGTGCGCAACGCGAGAACCACCCTCCTGGCCGGGTTCACCTCGGTGCGGGACGTGGGGACCTTCCGGGCCTTCGTCGATACCGCGCTCCGCGACGCGATCGAGGCTGGCGACGTCCTGGGTCCAAGGATGATGTGCGCGGGAGCGTTCGTGACGAGCTCCGGCGGCGGGGGTGACGTCACGGGCCTCGCCCCCGACGTGGACGCGGTCGTGCCGCGCGACCTGCGCTACGGCGTGGCGAACTCCGTCGATGAGGTCCGCAAGGTGGTGCGCGACCTACTGCACGGAGGTGCGGACTTCATCAAGGTGATCGCGACCGGCGCCGTCCTCACCGAGGGCACGGTGCCGGCCGCTCCGGAGTTCAGCGAGGCGGAGATCCGCGCCGCCGTCGAGGAAGCCGCCCTGTACGAGACCCACGTGGCGGCACACGCTCACGGTCCCGAGGGCATCAAGCGCGCGGTGCGGGCCGGCGTGCGCTCGATCGAGCACGGGTCGCTCATGGACGACGAGTCGATCGAGCTCATGGCCGAGCGGGGGACCTACCTGGTCGCGGACATCTGGTTCGGCGACTGGATCGAGGAGCAAGGCCGTCTGGACGGTTGGTCGCCGAACGTCCTGCGCAAGAACGAGGAGACCACCGAGGCGCAGCGCACCGGCTTCGCGAAGTGCGTCACGGCCGGCGTGAAGCTCGCGTTCGGTACCGACAGCGGGGGATACCCGCACGGCATGAACGCGAAGCAGTTCGCCTACATGGTGCGCTACGGCATGACGCCGATGCAGTCGGTACAGAGCGCGACGATCATCGCCGCCGAGCTCATGGGCTGGGACGATCGCGTGGGTTCCGTCGAGGCCGGGAAGCTCGCCGACATCATCGCTGTGGACGGTGACGCGCTCGAAGACGTCGACCGGCTCACCGATGTCGCCTTCGTCATGAAGGGCGGCGAGGTGGTTAAGGGCCCGGGTACCACCGGCTGAGGCTCCGGGTCCGCGGTAGGCTCTCCCGAGAGCCGCGGGTGTAGCTCAATGGTAGAGCTCCAGCCTTCCAAGCTGGTGGTGCGGGTTCGATTCCCGTCACCCGCTCGACCGTCAGCCGTCCCTCACCCCGCCATCAACTCTTGTTTGCGAGCGGCCATCCGATCGCCGAGGTCGTTCAGCTCGGCCTCGTCCATCACCTGGCGAGCCTGCTTGAACATCTCGCCTTCTTCTTCCTCGATGTGGTGCTCGAGGTTCTCCTTCGCGACGGTGAACTTCGCGGCCCAGGTCTCGTCCTCGACGGGAGTGTCCTTGATCTCGGCCATCACCGTGTCGACCACGTGGTGCTCCTCGTACGCCTCGAGGGCGATGTCCTTCGTCTTGGCGAACTCCTTCAGAGCGGGGTACAGGATCTCCTCCTCGATCGTCTCGTGAATGAGGAGCATGTCCGCCAGCTTCGCGAACCGCTCCGTGCGGGTCTTCTCGGCCCGCTCGGTGGTCTCGTCGAGCTCCTTCAACAACTTCTTGACCTCGGTGTGGTCATCTTTCAGCAGCTTCAGCGCGTTCATGTCGTCCTCCCCGTCGATGGTCGAGGGGAGACTTCCCACCGAGTGCGACGTCAAACGTGTTGCGCGCTACATCACGGCTCGGGCGAGCGCGGCCGCGGCTGCGGCGGCGACGACCACGACGAGTATCGGGGCTTTCCACCACAAGGCGATGCCCGCGGCGGCCAGGCCGAAGAGACGCTCGTCGAGAACCACGGCTCGGCCGTCGCCGAGGGCTTGGGTCGCGACCAGAGCGCCGAGGAGCGCCGGCGCAAGCAGTTCGACGATCCCGGTCGCTCGAGCGGGGAGCGGCCGCCCACCCAGGAGTATCGGCCCCGCCGCCTTGATCACGACCGTGCCGAGCCCCACGAGCCCCACCACCAGCCACAACGAGCTCATCGACGAACCCCGAGCAGGCAGGCGACGCTCGCGGCGATGATCGGCACGCCCGGGGGTGTGAACGGCGTGAGCGCCAGCGCGATCGTGCCCCCGAGAACCGCGACGAACAGGGGCTTGCGACGTCGGACCTGCGGCGCGAGCAGCGCGAGGAACAGCGCGGGGAACGCCGCGTCCAGGCCAAGCGTGGTGGGACCGCCGAGCGCTTGCCCGCCGAGCGCGCCGACGGCCGTGCCGGCCACCCAGGCGACGTACAGGAGCAACCCGGCGCCCACCAAGATCCGCGGGTCGTAGCGGCCTTCGCCTCGGGCGGAGATCGCCCATGACTCGTCGACGACGAGCTGAGCGTGCAGGAAGCGCCGCCACCGCGGTCCATCGAGCCAGGGTGCGACCGAGACGCCGATCGGAGCGTATCGGGTGTTCAACAGGAGCGCGGCCGCGACCGCTGCCGCGAGCGTCCCACGGTCGCCGAGGATCGACGCGGCCGCGAACTGCGCCGAGCCGGCGAACGTCGTGGCCGACATCACGATGGGGGCGAGCCACCCCCAGCCTCCAACGCGCGCGAGCAATCCGAACGAGACGCCGAATCCGAGGACCGCGACCGCGAAGGGAGCGACGGCGCGCGCCCCGTCTCGGTAGCGGGTCGGAGGCGGCTCGTCCATCTATCTCAGCCTATCGAGGGGCGAGTCCTCCGAGTTCCGGTAGGTTGCCCGATCGTGAAGATCCCGTTCCGCATCGTGGACGTGTTCACCGAGCGTCCCCTCGCCGGCAACCAACTCTGCGTCGTGCCCGAACCGCGCGAGCTCGACGATGCGACGATGCAGGCCCTCGCCATCGAGATCGGGTTCTCGGAGTCAACGTTCGTCACTGAAGCCGGCGGCGACCGGTACGCGATGCGGATCTTCACGCCGGATCGCGAGCTTCCGTTCGCGGGTCACCCGACGCTCGGTACCGGGTTCGTGCTGGTGAGCGAGGGCCGCGTCACCTCGCCCGCGACGCAGGTCGTCCGGGCCGGTGAGATCCCCGTCGAGGTCGACGCCGAGGCCGGGTTCGCGTGGATGACGCAGCTCGCGCCCGAGTTCGGTGCGGAGTTCGACGACGTCGATCTGCTGGCGCGGGCGACGGGTCTGCTGCCCGAGGACATGCATCCGGACCTGCCCGCGCAAGTGGTTTCGACCGGTCTGCCGCCGCTCATCGTGCCGGTGCGCGACCTGGCGACGCTGTTCGCCGTCCACGACGGCGGCGTGACGGCGCGGTTCTTCGGGCCGACCGAGTCCATCCGCGAGGACGCGGCGACCGGCTCGGCGGCGGGACCGCTCGGCGCGTACCTAGCCGAGCGAGGTCTCGCGGGGATGCCGGGGACGGTGGTGATCGCCCAGGGTGAGCAGATCGGACGACCGAGCTTCCTGCACGTCGAGGTCACACGACAAGGCACCGGTTGGAGGGTCCGGGTCGGCGGCGGGGTTCGGGTGATCGGCAGCGGGACCTTCCGGATCTGATCCGCGCAGGCCAAGCGTGTCCGTTGATGAAGCACCTGTGTTCCCGGCGTCGGTCAGCCTACAATCGACACCCACGGGGCGTAGCGCAGCCTGGTAGCGCACCTGCTTTGGGAGCAGGAGGCCGGCGGTTCGAATCCGCCCGCCCCGACCGA
>JBDTYT010000089.1:0-5557 GCA_040005555.1 Actinomycetota bacterium
GCGGTGGTGGACGCCGGATGGGTGCCGTACAGCTACCAGGTCGGGCAGACCGGCAAGACCGTGAAGCCCGAGGTCTACATCGCGGTCGGTATCAGCGGCGCGACGCAGCACGTCGTGGGGATGAAGGGCGCGAAGCGCATCGTCGCGATCAACAAGGACGCCGACGCCCCGATCCTCCGGCTCGCGGATCTCGGCGTCGTGGGCGACGCGCTCGCGCTGTTGCCGGCGCTCATCGAGGAGATCCGCACCAGGAAGGGCTGACCGTCCGGGTCGACAGTGCGAGGTCCGGCGAGGGAACCTGAGCGCGTGATCGAGGCACGCTTCGACGACCTGTCTCCGGGACAGGAGCGTTCGTTCCGTTTGACCGGGCCCGTCGGCGTCGTCGAAGCGCACCGTCCCGATGAGGTTGCGGGGGTCCTGGAGGCAGCGGCGTCGGCAGCGGCACGGGGGCTGTGGGCCGGGGGCTTCGTGGCCTACGAGGCCGCTCCGGGATTGAACCCGGATCTCGTGGTGCGCGATCGGCATGCCGAGGGCCCGACCGCACGTCTTCCGCTCGCGTGGTTCTCGATGTTCGAAGGTCGAGAGGCCGTCGACGCACCTGAGCCTCCGATCGAGCTGCCGCCGACCCCGTCGCGGTCGCCGTGGCGACCGTCGGTGCCGCTCGAGCGATACGAGGGCTCGGTGCGACGGATCCAAGAGCTCATCGCGGCCGGCGAAACGTATCAGGTCAACTACACGATCCGGCTGCACGCACGGGTCGAGGGCGCCGAGCGCGGCTTGTACCGGGACCTGTGTCTGGCTCAACGCGGTGGCTACTCGGCATACCTCGACACCGGTCGCTCCCGGGTGCTCTCCGCATCGCCCGAGCTCTTCTTCCGCATCGAGGGTGACCGCATCACGACGCGGCCGATGAAGGGCACGGCGCCGAGGGGTCGCTGGCTCGAGGAGGACGAGGCGAACATCGAGCGACTGATCGCCTCGGTGAAGGACCGCGCCGAGAACGCGATGATCGTCGACCTGCTCCGCAACGACCTCGGCCGGATCTCGCGACCGGGTTCGGTCGTGGTCGATTCGATGTTCGACCCCGAGCGCTATGAGACCGTATGGCAGCTCACGTCCACGATCTCGTCAGAGCTCGTCCCGGGGGCCTCGCTGCTCGACGTCTTCGGCTCGCTGTTCCCCAGCGGCTCGGTGACCGGCGCGCCGAAGGTGCGGACGATGCAGCTCATCGCATCGCTCGAGGACTCGCCCAGGGGGGTCTACTGCGGCGCGGTGGGCTACCTGGCGCCGAGTGGTTCGGGCGAGCCGAGCGCGAACTTCAACGTCGCGATACGGACGGTGGTGATCGACGCCGGGTCCGGGACCGCCGAGTACGGCGTCGGCGGCGGCGTCACGCACGATTCCTCCCCCGAGGGCGAGTACGCCGAGGTCCTCGCGAAGGCCCGAGTCCTCACGGCGATCCGCCCCGCGTTCGGGCTCTTCGAGACCATGCTCCACACCCCCGGTGAGGGGTTCCACCACTTGCGCGAGCACCTGCAGCGGCTGTCGAACTCGGCCCGCTACTTCGGGTTCGCGTTCGATCGGGACGAGATCCTCGCGTCGCTCGACCGCGCCGTCGACGGGACGCACCAGAAGGTTCGCCTGCGGCTCACGTTGGCGCGGGACGGTCACATCGAGACGGACGTGCGATCGCTCTCTCCCGCGAGCGACGGGCCGGTGCGGCTCGCACTCGACGACGAGCCCATCGACCCGAGCGACGTCTGGCTCTTCCACAAGACGACGAACCGCGCCCCGTACGATCGCCGCCGATCCAAGCGCGCCGACACCGACGACGTGATCCTGGTGAACGTTCGAGGAGAGGTCACCGAGTCCACGATCGCGAACCTCGCCGCCCGGATCGACGGCGTGTGGCTGACGCCGCCGCGGGAATCGGGACTCCTTGCCGGGACGTACCGCGAGGTGCTGCTCCGCGAGGGGCGGCTGACCGAGCGACCGATCACCGTCGAAGAGCTGGTGCGGGCCGAGGCGATCGCGCTCGTGAGTTCGGTGCGCGGGTGGCGCGAGGCGGTGCTGCAACCGTGAGCCCGCGCGACGACGTGTCGACCGTCCACCTCGGCCAGTTCACCCACGAGCACGCTGAGGCGATCGCCGCCGAGCTCGAAGCCGCGGGCATCGTGTGGTGGTACAAGGCGCCGGGGTTCCTCTCCACCGTGTGGGAGCACGGCGTCCGGTTGTTCGTGGATCGTGAACGGCTGGAGGAGGCGCGGGCGATCGCAGATCGGGTGTTGGCTGGGCCCGCCGCCGGGCACGCCCCGCCGGAAGGCTAGAACCCGTCCGGACGGGGCGGTGAGGACTCCTCGTCGGGCCACACGTACGGGCGCATGCGGTCCTCGTCGAGCGGACACGCGCACAACGGGCAGCGAGGCGGCTCCTCGTAGACGAGGACGACGCGCTCACAGAACGGACACTCGGACTCCCGCATGGCGGGAGCGCCATCGATCTCCTGGGGCATATTCGGTTCGCTCACGGGGGGAGCGGTCTCCCTGAGATTGTCGGTTGAACGGGCCCGTTCCTTGACCATGTCGCAGATGCGAAAGCCCCTCCGCGGTGGGAGGGGCTTCCGAGGGCTTCGATGGGACTCATACGGTCAAGCGGCCTGCATCTCCTTCTTACTGCGACGCTTCCCACGCGCCACGTACGTGTGCACGGGCTCATGCTGCCAGCAGTAGTCCCATTTGTTGTAGATCGACAGCTTCGTGCTGCATCCCTCGGCCCCGCAGACGCGTCCAGGGCCGTAGGTGCGATTCGCCCGAGGGAGCTCGCGGATGCGGGCTCCGCGGTAGGCGCCAGATTCCTGTTCCATGGGATCTCCTCGGTCGCTCTCCCGCTCCTCGAGCGGGTCCACGGTTATTCGAACAACCGAGGCGCCCGGTTCGTTCCCGATCCGATCCTGTCCGGTTTGATCTCCCGGCCCCGAGGCCCTACCCGCCGTCCATCCGCTCCAAAAGGTCGCGGGTGGCCGAGGTGAGCTGCACGACCCTCGGCGTGAATCCGAGCTCCTCCCAGAAGGTCATCGCGCCCCGGTTCGGGGCAAATGTCTTGAGCTCGATCCAGGCCACCGCGGAATCCCGGGCCCACCTCGCGGCCTCGTGGACGAGGTCCCGGCCCACCCCGCGACCCCGATACCCGCTGCGAACGATGACGCCCGAGAGCTCGAGCGCCCGCTCGTCGGAGAAGCGGGAAGGCTGGCGGACCTCGCCGTAGGCCATGCCCACGATCTCGCCTTCGTCCTCAGCTACGAGGACCATCGCGTCCTCGGTCTCCATGGCCTCGCGGTACTTCTCGCCGACCTGGTCGTAGAAACCGGGGCGAGGGGTGAAGACCCGCCAATCGCTCTGCAGCCGGTCCAGTTCCTGGAACAAGGCCACGAGGGACGGAACGTCCTCCGGCATCGCCTGCCTGACCTCCACCGACTACCTCCCCTCGAACGTCGGGTCGCGCTTCTCGAGGAACGCCTGCATGCCCTCACGCTGATCGCGGGTATCGAACAACCCGACGAACACGTCGCGCTCGACGCTTAGACCCTTCCGCAGATCGCCGAGATCGGCGGCGTTCAACGCCTCCTTCGCGGCGGCGAGGGCGCGGGTCGGGCCCTGTGCGAATCGCGCGGCTTGCTCGAATGCGGCGGCGTACGGATCGGGCTCGAGCCGGTCGACCAAGCCGATGGCCAGGGCTTCCTCGGCGGGGACGATCCGCCCCGAGTAGATCAGCTCTCGTGCTCGGGAACGGCCGATCAGCCGCGGCAGTCGCTGCGTGCCCCCCGCGCCCGGGATGATGCCGAGCTTGATCTCGGACTGGCCGAGCTGTGATCGCGGCGAGGCGATGCGCAGGTCGCACGCGAGCGCGAGCTCGCAGCCGCCACCGAGCGCGTATCCCTCGATCGCCGCGACGACCACCTTGGGGAGCTCCTCGAGGACGACGAGCGCGTCGCCGAGCGCCGTCACCACGGGTCGGATGTCGTGAGGGTCGAACGCGGCCACCTCCTTGATATCCGCCCCCGCGGCGAAGATCTTCGGGCCTCCCCACACGACCAGCGCGGCGACGTCCTCGCGAGCGCCCCCCTCGAGGGCGGCGGCCAGCAGCTCTTTGGATACCTGAGCGTTGATCGCGTTGGCCGGCGGCCGGTCCAGCCGGATCGTTCCCACGCGGTCCCGGACCTCGAGCCGAACGAACTCAGCCACGGCTGTGCTCCCGCATCACGGTGCCTATCCTTCCAGATGCGGCGCGGGACCCGCGAGACGCGGGCGGATACCCTGGGCGCCGTGGAGCCGACGCCCGAGGAAGCCGCGAACGTCCGCCGCGCCCTCAAGCATCTCCGCTCCGAGCCCGTGGCATGGGGACCGGTGACGACCGGGGGCCACACCCCGGCGCGTCGCTGGGTGGTCACCCTTCAGGATGGCCGGACGGCGTTCGTCAAGGTCGCCACCGATGACCTCACCGCGAGCTGGCTTCGCGACGAGCACCTGGCGTACTCGGTTCTGCGCGGCTCGAACTTCATGCCCGCATACGTCGGTTTCTACGACGACGGAGCCCACCCGGTCCTGGCGCTCGAGGATCTGTCCATGGCGGAGTGGCCGCCTCCCTGGAGCCGTCCGCAGGTCGAGGCCGTACTCGCCTGCCTCGAGGAGATCCACGCCGCGTCGGCCCCGGAGGGCACCCCACGAGCCGACGACGACCGGTTCGAGCTCAAGGACGGATGGGACGAGATCGCGGCGGATCCCGAGCCGTTCCTGGCTCTTGGGCTGTGTTCCCGAGGGTGGCTCGAGGCGGCGCTTCCGAGGCTTCGCGAAGCCGTCCGAGCGGCGCCGCTCGGCGGCGAGGCTCTCCTGCACTTCGACGTGCGGAGCGACAACATCTGCCTCCGCGACGGCCGGGCCGTTCTCGTGGATTGGAACTGGATCAGCGTCGGGAACCCCCTTACCGACGTCGCGTTCTGGCTCCCGAGCCTCGAGGCCGAGGGCGGTCCTGCGCCCGATGAGATCCTGCCCGAAGGGACCCCCGGCGCCGCGGAGCTCGCGGCTTGCTTCGCGGGGTTCTGCTGCGAGCATGCGGGCCGGTCGCCGATCCCGACCGCACCGGGTGTGCGGCGGCTGCAGCTGCAGTTGGCCAAAACCGCCCTCCCGTGGGCGGCCCGCCGCCTCGGGCTGCCGGAGCCTTCTTAGCCGTACTTGCAGATGCAACGAACTGCTACCATCCGAACCGTGACCGAGCCGACCACCTCCGACGTCGTGGACGTCCTGCGCGCCAAGGGCCTGCGCATGACCCCACAGCGCCGGGCCATCGTGGCCGAGGTCATGCGCACGCAAGGGCATATCTCGCCCACGGCACTCGCCCGCACCGTCCAGAGCGAGATGCCGGGCGTGAACGCCTCGACCATCTACCGCACGCTGTCGCTCCTCGAGGAGGTCGGCGTCCTCGCGCACGCGCACCTGGAGGGGGGGGCCGAGTACCACCGAGCCGAGGAAGCGGGCCACGTGCACCTCACGTGCTCGAACTG
>JBDTYT010000090.1:0-5442 GCA_040005555.1 Actinomycetota bacterium
TGGCGCACCGCGTTCGAGTCGACCGACCTGTTCGGTCCCCTTCACCATTGGGTCGCATACCACGTCCACGAGCTGAGTCGCGAGGCGTTCATGGACCGCGTGATGAGCGTGAGCTACGTCGCATCGGCTTCGTCCCTCGAGCGCGGGCGCGTCCTCGCCGAGGCTACCGATCTCCTGGACACCGACCCCGAGCTCCGGGGGAAGGACGACCTGGTCATGCCCTACCGTACCGACGTCTACATCTGCGAGCGCCGCTGACCTCATCGATGTCTCTGGGCCCCGCCGATCTGCTGCCCCGCAGGCTAGGCGTCGACGATGAGCGCGTAGCGTTGACGCTGCTCGAGCCACCCGAGCGGCCAGGGCTCGTGGAGCTTCGCCGCCCATTCGACGTCTCGGAGCCGCTTGATCCGTAGCCCGCGCCACCCAGCCTCCCGGACCGCTTCCACGAGCGGGAGCGGAGAGGTCATCTCGGCGAGGGGGAGCTGGGCGAGGACGTCACTCGGATAGGACGAGTGATGGTGATCGGCCCCGCCGCGCAAACTGCGGAGCCGTTCACCCGCGAACGCCTTCGCTCGGCCGAGGGGATCGGCTGGAGCCCAGATGCCCTCGAAGAGCACGAGGCGGCCCCCTTCAGCGGCCACCTCGCGCCACGCTCGCAACGCCCCGACGGGATCCGGCACGGTCCAGATCACGTGCCGCTCGATCACCACCTCGAATGGCCCGGCCGGAGGTTCGTTCACCGAACCAACGACGATCTCGAGCTCGAGGCCTCGTTCCTTGGCCTTCCTCTCGGCTTTGGCGAGCATGGCCGTCGAGAGATCGAGCGACGTCACGCGGTGACCGAGCTCTGCCGCGAGCAGGCTGAGCGCGCCGGTACCCGCTCCCGCGTCGAGGACCCGGCCCGGCGCCTCGGGGAGCACCTCGCGGAGAGCGGCGCGCCACGCGGCCGCCTCGATCGGGTCGGACAGCGCATGCCCCGGCGAACGGTCGTAGTGCTCGGCGTCCGCGTCCCACCAATCGCGGATGCGCTCGTGAACGTCCGACATCGGTGGGGGCTAGAACAGCGCGTTCGCGAGCTTCCGACGGTACTCGGCCACCAACTCGTCATCGTCGCCGAGGACCGAGAACACCTCGACCATGGCCTGCCGAGCGTCGGGATCGTCCCGCAGCGCCCCGAGCATGCCGTCGAGCGCCTCGCGCCACTTGCCCTGAGCCGCCAGACGCTTGGCCGAGGCCAGCGTGCCGGGCTCGGTGAGCTTCGACCATCCTCGGACCTCGATGCCCGAGAGCACGCGCTCGGCGTCGGCGTCCGGGAGCAGGGGCATCAGGATCTGCCTCGCCTCGTCCTCGCGAGCGGTGTCCGCGAGGATGCGTCCGAGGCCCAAGCGCGCCTCGCGGTTGCTCGAGTCGACCTGCAGCGCCTCGCGGTACTTCGCTTCCGCGCCGGCGATATCGCCCTCGAGCTCCTCCTCGAGCGCATCGCCGGCCTCGAGATCTGCCTGCGACGGCAACAGCCGATCGACGAACTCGTTCACCATCGCCTCAGGCACCGCGCCGACGAAGCCGTCGACCGGCTGTCCGTCGCGGAACGCGACAACGGTCGGGATGCTCTGCACGCCGAACTGCTGGGCCGTGTACGGGTTCGCATCCACGTCGAGCTTGGCGAGCAGGAACCCACCGTCGCGCTCGCCAGCCACTTTCTCCAGGATCGGGCCGAGCGTCTTGCACGGGCCACACCAGCTGGCCCACAGGTCCACGACGACGGGGCGCTGCTTGGACTCCTCGAGGACCGCCTGCATGAAGTTGTCGTCGGTCGCCTCGATGACGACCGGTGCCGCCGTATTCATCTGATCTTGCATAGGCACCTCACTTGTCTCCTTCAAGAGTAACCGCCGACGCGGGAACGAGCGTCATCCCGCACTTCGGACACCGGCCCGGACCCTCCTGCCGCACCTCGGGATGCATGGGACACACGTACGGCCCGGGAGCCGCTCGGACCTCGGCGCCGTGTCCCGAGGCTGCCTCGTGCTCGTGGACGTGCTGGCTCGCCGCGGGAGCCGCGGAGCCCATGGCCCGCAGCATCGCCGGTCCCCCCGTGCGAAGGAACCGGATCACGAGCGCAACGGACAGCCCGAGGAAAACCACGTTGAGCACGGTCGTGTAGTTCAGCTTCACGCTCGCCTCGAGGACCTTCGCAGAGCGCTCCGGGGGGACCAGGCCGACCACCTGGAACAACACCTCGACCACGAAGCCGGCGATCACCATCGAGGCGTAGAAGGTCGCGAGCAGGAACAGCGACATGCGGCCTCCGTAGTACTTGCGGTAGATGTTGAGGATCGGCAGCACGATGAGGTCGGCGAAGATGAACGCGGCCACCCCTCCGAAGCTGATGCCGCCGTTCCACAGCACGGCCGCGAGCGGCACGTTGCCGATCGAGCAGACGAACGACAGCATCGCGACGAGCGGGCCGATGAGCGGTCCCCAGATCTTCGCGAGCACCGGGTGATCCACGAGGAAGAAGCTCTGCCAGAAGCTCTCCGGTACCCAGGCGGCGAGCGCCCCCGCGATGAGCAGGCCGCCCGCGATGTCCTTCCAGATCGCCGCCCAGTCCATCACGTACGAGTGGCTGATCGCGGTGAATCCCGGCGCCGAGGTGAGGCGCCGAAGAAGCCGACCCTCGGTCACCGACATATCCATCTCGGCGTGGCCCTCCATGATTCCGCGCAATCCCTTCTCGGCCTGCGTGCGGGCCACCTCCACCAGTCGCGGCGTCAGGAATGCCCGGAACAGCAGCGCGAGGACGACGATCATCACCGGGCCACCTACGAACTCGGCGAGCGCGAACCGCCAGCCCATCAACACGGCGAGGACGACGCCGAGCTCGATCACGAGGTTCGTCGAGGCGAACTCGAACGCCATCGCCGCCGTGAAGTTCGCCCCCTTTCGGAAGATGGAACGCGCGAGCGCGACTGCCGCGTACGAGCACGAGGACGACGCCATGCCGAGTCCCGACGCGATCGCGATCGATCTCGGCGAGTCGTCGGGTAACAGGCGACTCATCTCGCTCTTCGAAACGACGGCCTGCACCGCCGCCGACAGCGCGAACCCGAGGATCAGGGCCCACAGGATCTCCCACGTCATCGCGAACGAGAAGTTCAACGCGTGTCCGAGCGACCCGAAGATGCTCGCGGTCACGACCGCCTCACGTTCCCGTCAACCCCAACCGCGACCCGATGTGCGAGCGCAGGTCCTCGGTGAGCTTGACGACAGTACGGCGGCGCTCGCGCGCGTCATCGGTCACAGGAGCCTCGATCGCGGGACCGAACTCGAGACGCACGTGGACGCGGCCCGGAGCCTTCGCGTCCGAGGTGCGATCGGTCCCGGAGATGGCGCAGGGAACGAGCGGCGCCCCTGCGACCGTGGCGAGCCACGCGGCACCGAGCAGGAAAGGCAGGAGCCGTCCCGGCGCGCGGGTCCCCTCCGGGTACATGCCGATCACATCTCCTCGTCGGAGCGCCGCCATCGCGATCCGGACCGACCGGAGATCGAAGCTACCTCGGTCGACCTGGAACCCCCCGAGCTCGTGCAGCGTCCGGGAAGCGAGGGCGTTCTTGTAGAGCTCCTTCTTCGACATGAACGTGATCGGTCGGGGGCACGCGACGACGGCCAGAGGGACGTCGAGCGCGCTCTCGTGGTTCATCGCCAAGACGACGGGCCCGCGGCGAGGCACGTGTTCGGCCCCGAGGACCTCCAGCCGGAACCACCAGCGGAGCGCCCAACCCCCTGCGGCCTTCGCGAACGGCTGGGATCGACCGATGCCTGCCGGCACCCCGGTCGCTGGGACCCCGCGACGGGCGAACTCCACCGCGCGCAGGACGTCATCGACGGTGGACCGGTCCGACAGATCGGCGCCGGCCAGATCCAGGCCCGATGACTCCTCGAGCGCCGAGGCGAGCTCCGTGAACGCGAGCGAGTCGAAGCCGATGTCCCGCAACCGAGCGCTCGGATCGAGGGCGATCTCGTTCGCGAGCTCGGAGATCAACGCGAACGCCCGCTCCGTATCGAGGTCCGTCGACATGCGCTGTACGGTACCGCGCGACGCGAACACCGGGTTGGCGAAGGGCCGGGTGCTAAACTCGGCCACGGTGCGTGACGTGGCGACCCGAGGAACGACGGACACCTCGCACGAGGCACTCGGCCTCGCTCCCGACGACCTCCTGCGCATCCACCGCTTCATGGTCACTGCCCGTCAGTGCGACGAATCCGCATTCCGTCTCAACCGTCAGGGCAAGGCGCCGTTCGTCGTCCCCGTGTCCGGCCACGAGGGCTGCCAGGTCGGCACGGCATGGGCCCTGCGCCCGGGTCAGGACATCTGGCTCCCGTACTACCGAGACCTCGCCGTCGTACTGGTCGCGGGCATGACCCCCTACGAGATCTTCCTCGGCTTGTTCGCCAAGGCCGACGATCCGACGTCGGGCGGCCGGCAGATGCCGTCGCACTGGGGATCGCGGCGACTGAACATCATCTCGCACTCCTCGCCGATCGCGACCCAGATCCCTCACGCCGCCGGGCTCGCCTGGGCGGCGCGATACCGCGGCGAGGACGCCGTGGCGGCATGCTGGTTCGGCGAAGGCGCCACGAGCGCCGGTGCGTGGCACGAGGGTCTGAACTTCGCCGGGGTACACCGGCTCCCGGTGATCTTCATCTGCGAGAACAACCAATACGCGATCTCGGTGTCGCAGAAGTTCCAGATGGCCATCGAGAACGTTGCCGATCGAGCGGAGGGATACGGCTTCCCGGGCGTTGTCGTGAGCGGCAACGACGTGCTCGCATGCTACGCGGCGATGAAGACCGCCGTGGATCGCGCTCGAGCGGGCGAAGGGCCGACCCTCATCGAGGCGAAGACGTATCGGTTCTTCCCGCACACCTCCGACGACGACGACCGCTCGTACCGCACTCGCGAGGAGGTGCAGGACGCCAAGGAACACGACCCGATCCGCGAGTTCGAGGGCTACCTCACGCTGCACGGGGTCGTCGACGATGCCACGCTCGAACAGATCCGCGCGGAGGTAAAGACCGACGTCGACCGGCAGATCGACGAAGCATGGAACGCCGCCGATCCCGAGCCCGACACGCTCCTTCGCCACGTCTTCTTCGAAGGCCCGGAGGGATGACCGAGAAGAACGTCGTGACCGCGATCCACGACGCCCTGCATCAAGAGATGGCCGCGGACGACCGCGTCGTTGTGCTCGGCGAGGACATCGCCGTGCGCGGCGGTGTGTTCCGGGTGACGCAAGGGTTCCTGGAGGAGTTCGGCGATCAGCGCGTCATCGACACACCGCTCGCCGAGGGGGCGATCGTCGGGATCGCCCTCGGGATGGCGCTGCACGGTCTGCTCCCGGTGGCCGAGATCGAGTTCGCCGACTTCATCCACCCGGCGTT
>JBDTYT010000091.1:0-2846 GCA_040005555.1 Actinomycetota bacterium
TCCAGTACCAGAACGCGAACAACTCGGTTCGCGTCACCGACGAGTTCATGCGCGCCTTCGAGCAGGACCAGGATTGGAAGCTCAAGGCCGTGCTGACGGGTGACACCGTCGAGACGACCCGGGCACGAGGCCTGATGCGCGAGATCGCGGAGGCGGCGTGGCAGTGCGCCGACCCGGGGATGCAGTACGACACCACGATCAACGAATGGCACACCTGTCCGGCAACCGGACGCATCAACGGCTCCAACCCCTGCAGCGAGTACATGCACCTGGACAACTCGGCCTGCAACCTCGCGTCGTTGAACCTGATGAAGTTCATCGACGCGGAAGGCACCTTCGACGTGGCGGACTTCAAGCACGCCGTCGAGGTCGTCTTCACGGCGCAGGAGATCCTGGTGGGGGAGTCGAGCTACCCGACCGAGAAGATCTCGGACAACGCCAAGGCGTACCGCCAGCTCGGTCTGGGGTACGCCAACCTGGGCGCGCTGCTGATGGCGCGCGGCCTGGCCTACGACTCCGACGCCGGGCGTGCCTGGGCGGGCGCGATCACCGCGCTCATGACGGGGCACGGCTACCGCACGTCTGCACGCGTGGCCGAGGCGATGGGGACGTTCGAGGGCTACGAGCCCAACGCCGACGCGATGCTCCGCGTGATGCGCAAGCACCGCGAGGCCGCCGACGAGATCGACGGCGAGCTCGTGCCCGAGGGACTCCTCTCGGCCGCGAAGCATTCGTGGGACGAGGCCGTCGCACTCGGCGAGCAACACGGGTACCGCAACGCCCAGGCGACGGTGCTCGCGCCCACCGGGACGATCGGGCTCATGATGGACTGCGACACCACAGGTATCGAGCCCGAGCTCGCGCTCGTCAAGACGAAGAAGCTCGTTGGCGGCGGCACGATGCAGTTCGTGAACCGGACGGTGCCACGGGCGCTCGATCGCCTCGGCTACGACCCGTCGCAGGTCGACGACATCGTCGCGTATATCGCCGAGCACAACTCGGTGACCGACGCGCCGCATCTGAAGCCGGAGCACCGGTCGGTGTTCGACACGGCGATGGGTGACGCCTCGATCCACTACATGGGGCACGTCCGGATGATGGCCGCGGCGCAGCCGTTCATCTCCGGCGCCATCTCCAAGACCGTCAACATGCCGCAGCACGTGACCGTCGAAGAGGTCGAGCAGCTCTTCGTCGAGAGCTGGAAGCTCGGGCTGAAGGCGGTTGCGATCTACCGGGACAACTGCAAGGTCGCCCAGCCGATGTCCGCTGACAAGAAGAAGACGGGGGCGGTGCCAGAGGGCGAGGGAGCGGGCGAGGCGCAGACCCTCCCGTGGTCGGCGAAGAAGCGCCTCCCGCGGTCGCGGCCGGCGATCACCACGTCGTTCCGGGTCGGCGACGCCGAGGGCTACATCACGGCGGGGTCCTACCCCGACGACGGGCTCGGCGAGATCTTCCTCAAGGCCTCGAAGCAGGGCTCGACCCTCTCGGGGATCATGGATGCGTTCTCGATCGCGGTCTCGGTCGGTCTCCAGTACGGCGTGCCGCTCGAGGACTACGCCTCGAAGTTCATCAACATGAAGTTCGAGCCCAGCGGGTTGACGGACGACGCCGACATACGGTTCGCTTCCTCGATCGTCGACTTCGTGTTCCGGCGCCTGGCGCTCGACCACCTCCCGCCGGAGAAGCGGGCGGCCCTCGGCATCCGGTCCATCGATGAGCGGAAGATCGAGGCCGCCGAGAAGACGGGCGAGGTGGAGACCACCGCGCCAAAGATCAGTGAGGAGACGACCGTTGAGGCAACCACGGCCGTAGAAGAGGCGCCGATCGACATCTCGGATGGAGCGGTCGTCCGGCCGATCGAGCTCATCGCCGCCCCCACGGCGAAGGAGCTGGACGCCCCTCTCTGCTATCAGTGCGGATCCAAGATGCTGCCGGCCGGTTCCTGCTACGTCTGCGGGACCTGCGGCAGCACCAGCGGCTGCTCGTAGGATAGGCACCTGGCCCGTTCATCCTCCTGTCGGGTGCGCGTCGAGCGCGGGAGCGCGTGGCAAGTTGGAGCGTCTGACGCACGAAGCCAAGGCCGCCCTCAGGACCTACGCGCTGCCGCGGCTGCCCGAACCGCCTCGAGGGGGATGCCGCCCTGCTCGCAGAGCGTGGCGAGGTCGAAGTAGATGATCTCGCCGGCCATCAGCCCATCACGGAACGGCACCACGTTGGCGAAGGGAACGGCGAACGTGCCTCCGCCCGCAGGGACTCCGAGCCAGTCTCCGCGGCTCGTTCCGTGGAGCGTTCCCCACACGACGACGGTGTCGTCTCCGAACGCCATCCCCTCGTCGGCTGGGGCGAGGTCGGGGAACGCGCTGAAGAACTGCATCTCGTAGGCGGCCCGCACCGCATCCCGACCCTCGCTTCGGAGCCCGAGAGCGTTTGTCTCCAAGAAGGGGTCTGGCACGAAGGTCTTGAGGATGCCATCGATGTCGCGAGCCGCTTCCGCTTCCCGATGAGCCTCGAACAGGCGGAGCATCTGGTCGCGCTCCATGCCCTTCCTCCTTCATCGTCAGCGCCGCCAACTGCATTGTTTCCTACGCAGGGGGAAATAGCGCCCCGCGTTCGCGAGCGCATCTTTCTTGGATCTTGCCCGAACGTCGCTGAGCGCGCTGGGGCGCGTGTTCAGTTACACCCGTCAGCTCGGAAGCCTCGTTGCGGGCCGGACTGAGCCCCGCTAGCCTGCTCGACGTGGACACCAAGTGGGAGATTGTCGAAGCTGATCCGGGTGGCGCCGAGCAGACCATCTTGCTGCTTCCCGGCGGGATGTGCAGCGCACGTTCGTACGCCGAAGTGATGGC